>CAYJES010000019.1:0-27294 GCA_964369365.1 uncultured Lactobacillales bacterium
CTAGTTTGCACCGCTGTTGAAATAGGCATATCCTTTTTACCCCAAATTAAATTATCAACACTAACAACCCCTTTGATTGTGCCGATATCCAACAATTCTAGTGGTAATTTTTCACTAGAAAATAATTTAGCAGAACTAGAGCTTGTTTGTGATTGCGCTGATGATTTTTCATCTGATTTCACAGCACTTACAAAAGCAGTTGTATCAATGCGTGGCGAATGAAGTTTAAAATCAACTTTCAACCTAGGGCTAAGCACCACATTAACATCACCAGTTAAAGAACTCTTTCCAACTGTTAATTCTGAGATAGCTAATTTAATTTTTTCGCTAGATCCTGCAAACCTGCCGTCTATATTCATTTCCCCCATCATAGGCAACATAACTCCAAAAGCAGCAGGAGCATTAGCCATTTCATCTGCATGTCCTTTTAAAACAAAATCAAAGTTTTTAAAATCTACATCAGCAGTACCTGAAATACCAATCCTAGCATCAACAACCTTCATTGCTATATCAAGGTCAATTTTATTAGAACCAATGATATCAGACAGCATCGAAGTTGTGCCCGCAACAGCTATTGGAATATTATTATAATCCGCATTTACGCTTATTTCGTTTTTACCACTTTTTGGGGCAATAGAAATAGATTTAATGTTAAGGTTATGAAAAGCATCAGTTACTTCATCAATATAAGAAACTTTTATTCCAGTCCCTGAAACTTTACCAATATCAATAGCATAACCAGAAGCGCTACTTTTACTTTGTGCAGCAGGCCCAGTTGTAGCAGCATTACCAGCAGTTAATTTTTTAAATTCCCAATTGCTTTGACCTAATTTATTTTTCACTAAATGAACATTAGGTTCTTCCAACATAATTTCTTTGATAGAAATAGTTTTATAAAGTAAAGGCAAAACAGAAACAGAAACAGATGCTTTTTTTACTTGAACAAGATCTTGCGTAGTAGGGAAATCAAGATTTCTAAACGCTACATTATTAATTTCAAAATAAGGATAAAGCGATAATTTCAAAACCATATCGCCATTGATTATAAGTTCGCCACCAGTTGCATTATTTGCCTCAGCTATAATTTGACTTTTAAACTTGTTAATATCAAAAGTAGAAAGGAATACCGCGCCTACGATAATTCCAACCACTATTAATCCTAAAACCAATTTAAATGTAATTTTCAACAACTTTCTCATTATACAAAGCTCCTACTATTTTTTATTTATTTAAAATCTCATCGAAACTCTTGAACGAATTTCCCATATTTTTATATTCAAATCCCAAAGTATCAAAACTAGTGATAAAATGTTCAGGCAATGGCGCCTCTACGCAAATATTTTTACCGTCAACACTTTTGAATATCAATGCTTTTGCATGCAAGTGTAATTTATTAGGCAGGGTAGAATTTTTTTCCCATTCTCTTGGCCAATATTTATCATCGCCCACAATCGCATGCCCAAGTTCAGCTAAATGCACCCTTAATTGATGTGTTCTCCCACTTTTAGGACATAACTCAACGAAACTATACTCTTTTGCAGCCACATCAACAACCCGATAAAAAGTAGTAGCCCCAAGACCGTCTTCAAAATCCACCACAACTCTTTCAAATCCGTTTCTGCCTTCTTTTTTTAGAAGTGGTAAAGAAATTTTACCTCTTTTTACTTTTGGCGTACCTTTTACCAAAGCCCAATAGATTTTCTTAGCATCTCTAGTTTTAAACATATTAGCAAGATAACTAGCAGTTTTCGAATTTCTAGCCAACACCAAAACACCAGAAGTTTCCTTATCCAATCTGTGTACCAGTTTAGGTTTTTCAGTTAAATCAAATTTCAACCCTTCCAACAACATATCCAAATGGTACGTAACATTAGTCCCAGATTGCACCGCAAGCCCTTGTGGTTTATTAATTGCGATTATATTATCATCTTTATACATCACCAAAGAACGCACAAAATCTATATCTTTTTGTGATAAATCTTTTGGTTTATATTCTTTTGCTGGCTTTACGTTTTCAGGTTTAAAATCTGGAAATTTAATTTCTTGCCCAGCACTAAGCCTTGCATCTGCTGATGATTTCTTACCGTCTACTTTGATATTTTTATCACGTAATAGTTTTTGCAACAATCCGTGCCCTACTTCTGGGTAATAACGTTTGAACCACCTGTCCAAACGAATTCCATCATCATCTGCTTTAATTTTCTGTATTTGCATTTATTTTCTTTCTTAATTTATCCCAATATTCAAGCCTTTTTTTAATATCACGTTCAAAACCACGCTCTGCTGGGCTGTAAAACTCTATTCTATTCATTTTTTCAGGAAAATAATTTTGCCCTGAAAAACTGTCTTTCGTATCTGGGTCATATTGATAACCTTCGCCAAATCCTAACTCTGCCATCATTTTCGTCGGCGCATTTATAATATGTTTCGGCGGCGATAACGACCCAGTTTGTTTTGCAACTTGCCTTGCCGTATTATGCGCAACCTCAGCACGATTTGATTTAGGAGCTGTGGCTAAGTATATCACCAAATGCGAAAGCGCCAAATCTCCCTCAGGCGAACCCAACCTATCATACGTTTGCCATGCAGCTGTTGCTTGGGTTATCGCCATAGGATCGGCAAGCCCAACATCTTCCATTGCAAAACGTGTCAACCTACGAAGAATATAATGGATATCCTCGCCGCCGTCAATCATTCTTAGAAGCCAATAAAGTGCCGCTTGGACATCAGAACCTCGCAAAGATTTGTGAAGCGCGCTAATCAAGCTGTAATGCCCTTCTTTATCCTTATCATACATTGGCATTTTTTTGCTGATAATTTCGCCCAATTCGTCGGTATCTATAATCCCTTCATCAACTGAATTATAGATAATTTCCACCATATTTAAAAAATATCTGCCATCTCCGTCAGCCATATTAACTAATTGAGATTTTGCATCATCAGTCAAAGGCAAATTATCACCCATTTTATTTTCTGCTCGAACCAAAAGCTCTGACAAAGCCTCATCGTCTAGCGGATTTAAAACCAAAACCCTCATCCTAGATAGTAAAGCAGAATTAAGTTCAAACGACGGATTTTCAGTAGTAGCACCAATTAAAACAATCGTCCCATCTTCAACCCAAGGCAAAAAGCTGTCTTGTTGTGAACGATTGAACCTGTGAATTTCATCAACGAACAACAGAGTTTTAACACCCATTTTTTTACGATTCTTAGCCCCATCAAAAACCTTCCTAAGATCTGCAACCCCAGAAAAAACTGCAGACAAAGCCTCAAAATACATCCCAGAGGCCTTAGCCACTATCTTGGCAATAGTTGTTTTCCCAACCCCAGGAGGACCCCACAAAACAAACGGAGTAACATTGCCTGAATTTATCATCTTTGTAATAACACCTTTTTCGCCAACAAGATGAGCTTGCCCAACAATCTCAGAAAAGTTATTAGGCCTTATAATATCAGCAAGAGGTCTATCCGACGTATTTTCAAACAAGGAAGTCATGGTCAAGTAATTCTTTTATATTGGTTATGGATTCTATCGTCCTTTTATCATCATACGCATCAAGGTACAATGCGTCCATTCCAACATTTTTTGCTCCTAAATAATCGTTGTTATAGCTGTCGCCTATCATTAAAATTTCATTAGGTTGTAATTCAAGTTCATTTGCTGCGTATAAAAAAGCACTCTTATGCGGCTTAGGATTTCCTGATAAATATGGGGCAGAAAAACTGTCCGGTTTAAATGGCAATGCCCTTTCTAAAAATCCTGCAAAAACTCTGCTGATATTTGAAATTACACCTATTTTATAGCCACGTTCGCGCAACATTTCAAAAACATGAGCAGTTTCATCAAACAAAATAATCCTGCCCATCGAATAATAACAAATTGTGCCAAAAGCATCAAAACATACAGCCTTAATCATAATGGCTATATATAACGTATTTCCCCCATTAAATCAATAAAATTATTTGCTATTTAATGTTATTTATATATGATATAAAAAAATAATTATGAAAGCTCAGCAATGTTTAAAAAAATAAAATCAGGCGAATTAAGAGCAATTTATCTATTCGGAATAAAACTTTTTTCCTATAAAAGCGATATAAATAAAGACAAAAAGCATTTTAAAAAATTTGGATATGAGTTATCTGCTGAAGATTCGAAATATGTCATTAAAGGCAAAAAATTCACCATAAAAGGAAATTCCCCGAACACTATATATATTTGCGGTGAGGTTTTGTGCAAAGATGAATATAACTTTGAACAAAATGAAAAATATGTTTTATTTGACATCGGACAAAACATTGCCATCACATCAATTTTAAAGGCAACTGACGAAAAATGTGTTCATGTGTATGGTTTTGAACCTTTCACAGAAACATTTAATCAAGGGCAAGACAACGTAAGCACAAATGGATTAAACCACAAAATTACATCTTTTAATTTCGGGCTAAGCAATAAAAATAAAACGCTAGAAATAAGCTATAATCTAGAAAGAATAGGTTCAATGAGTTCGGTCAAAGATATTTTCCCAGGAAACAAAAAAGCCGAAATAGAAATAAAAAATGCATCAGAAATTTTAAAGCCATTGTTTGAAAAACATAACGAAAAAATCGTCCTTAAAATAGATTGCGAAGGTGCTGAGTTTGAAATTCTTGAAGATTTACATAAAAACGAGATGCTAAAAAAAGTAAGCTGTCTTATGATAGAATGGCATTATAAAAATCCAGAGAGAATAGTTGAAATATTGAAACAAAATTCATTCTCAGTCTTTTGTACTTCGGAAATTAATAGCGAAATCGGCTTTATCAGAGCAGTAAAGTAACTTTTATTCAATGAGCTAACTAATGATTTTATATTATTTTGCCAATTTAATACCACATTCAAAAACACGAAAAAAAGTAAGAAGAAATATTAAGAATTTTTCTATCATTGGTTATGTTAAAAATTTTATTATAGCTTTTAAAATTTTACGCAGCAAATCAACAAAACGTATTGCATTACTTGAATTAAATAGATTCCACTGCGAATGTTTATATTCCATTCATTCATATCTAAAATCTTTAGATAAAGAAATAACAATTTTCACAACTAAGGAAAATAAAAAATTAGGTATATTTTCTGATGAAAAAATAATTACTATAACTCCAGAGATTATAAAAATTCTTGATAGATTCAAATATTTTAATGACTTTGATTTTATTTTTGTAGGATCTTACTTTATTGATAAAAGTGAAAAAACAGCAGAACAATTTTTTCCTAACTATTTAAAAACCAACAAAAAATTTTTAGTGATTGACCATGCTCCTGGATTATTAACTTCTGAAAAAAGCAATTTTGCAAATGTTAAAAAATTTGTACTGGCAGAATTTTTATCAAAAAAATATAATTTGCCATATATCTACACATCAATATTTCCTGAATTCAAAAAATTTAATAGAGATTACAAAAAATTTATATCCATTGGTGTTATCGGCCGCCAAACCAAAAGAGACATGGATTCATATATTAACGTTATAAAAAAACACAAAAATATTTTTTCTTATTTAATAGCATCATACATAAAAAAAACATATAAACCCATACTAAATTCATTACCTAACATTGAATATCATAAAAAAGCTTCCTTTCAAAAAATGTTTGAGTTATGTCAAAAATCGACATTTTTACCTTTTTTAATCCCAATTAATATTACAGATTATTTTCAACGTGCAATAAGTGGCAGTTTGAACCTGTCATTAGGTTTTCAATTAATTCCTATTATTGACGAATCAACTGCAAAATTGTATAAATTTAATTCAAATAACGCTATTATTTACAAAGAAAATCTTGAAGAAGCAATGTTAAAAGCCCTATCTTTAGATGAAAAAGAAATAAAAAAAATGCAAAACAGCTTACTAGAAATGAATAACATATTAAAACAAAAATCTCAAATCAATCTCGAAAATGTTATAAACGATAGCATGTAAAGAATATCCTTTATAATTTTTTTGACATTGAAACAAGTTTTAGCTAGTATAAATCTAGAGGAATAAAATGAATAATCAAACAGAACAAGTTATAATAGAACTGGAAAAATTGGAAAAATCAGTCGATAGAATAATATCAGATAACAAGGTTCTCAGCCTTGAACTGTCAAATCGCGACAAACAAATAAATACTTTGCAATCTGAAATACGTTCATCTGTTGATGACGTTGCCAAAATCAAACAACGAATAGCAAAACTTTTATTGGATAAGAAATAAAATGGCATTAGTAGAAATTAAAATAAATGGGCGTTTTTACAAGCTATCTTGTGCAGACGACGAACAAGATAACATTAAATTGGTTGGTGAACAACTCAATCAAATGGCAAGTGAGATTACCTCTGCTATGGGTAATGTAAATGAAAGTTTGTTGTTGGTAATGCTTGCAGTACTTGCAAAGGACGAAGCCAATCATTCAAAGACAAACTCTGTCCAAAACGATGAAGGTATGAATATTATTTTAGAAAAAGTAGCAACTATATCGAAAAAACTTGAAAACATAAATCAATAAACATTAGGAGAATCCAATTGACAGCAGAAAAAACCCCAAGAGGACTAAGGAGCGTTATAACCTTTATCGGCAGAAGGAATGCTGGAAAATCTTCACTTATAAACGCAGTATGTGATCAAGAAATCTCTATTGTATCGGATACGGCCGGCACAACCACAGATGCAGTGGCAAAAGCGTACGAACTGCTTCCTTTTGGGCCTGTTACAATTTATGACACTGCTGGCCTTGACGATAGTGGAGAGTTGGGCGAAAAACGTATAAAAGCAACTGAAAAAATCCTTTTCAAATCTGACGTTGTTATTTTAGTTTGCGGCATCGATGGAATAGAAGAAAAAGAAAAAGAATTCATAAAAAAATTAAATGATTTAAAAATTTCATTTTTAGTTGCATTCAACAAAACAGATATTAATACACCAAATTCACAATCAATAGAATATTGCAACGAAAACAATATAAAATCCATTGAAGTATCAGCAACGGGCAAGCAAAATATCACTGAATTAAAAGAAAAAATTATCGATATTATTCCTCAAGAACAAAAATCAGAACCATTATTAGCAGGCGATTTATTTGGTACTGGTGATACTGTATTATTGGTTGTGCCTATTGATTTAGGCGCCCCAAAAGGAAGGCTCATCCTACCTCAAGTACAAATAATCCGCGACATTTTGGATGGTAATGCAAAAGCGTTAGTGGTAAAAGAAAATGATATAACAGAAGCTTTGACTGAATTAAAATCCCCTCCTAAGCTTGTGATTTGCGATTCGCAAGTGGTTAAAAAGGTTGCAAAAGACATTCCCACTGACCAACCATTTACTACATTTTCAATCCTGTTCGCAAGATATAAAGGCGATTTAGAAACCATGGTAAAGGGTGCTAATCAAATCGATAAACTACAAGATGGTGATAAAGTTTTAATTGCAGAGGCTTGTTCTCATCATTCGCAAGCAGACGATATCGGCAGGGTTAAAATCCCAAAATGGCTTAAAGAATACACAAATAAAGATTTAGAAATAAATGTTTGTGCAGGTCATGATTTCCCTGAAAACCTTGAACAATATTCATTGGTTATCCATTGCGGCGGGTGTATGTTAAATCGAGCAGAGATGATACGCCGTTTAAACGAATGCACAAGACGCAATATCCCTATTACAAATTATGGTGTTGCTATTTCAAAAACCCAAGGCGTGCTTGATGGCGCTATAAAAGTTTTTGGATTTTAAACTCACAACCCTATTAAAAAGCATTATTTTAGTATTAATTTTATAAGTAATTGATTTTTATCAATTCTTTGCTATTGCCTTTTATTATATTTTATCATATAATTATATTAGATAGGGCTTTTAGGTTCGATATGACGCTTTAATATATCCGTCGGGTCAACAATATAATCTAGGGGGCTGTCCCTATCTAAGCCGAGGCTTAGAAAATACAGCCTACCACCGTAAAGTAAGCGATCCATGAGATTTTAAAACAGTCGACTATAAAGGCTCTATCCTTTTTTTTTGCCTTTTTATTATACTATATTTCTTCACAATCTTAGCTGTCAAACATAATTTACTATTTGTAAATTATGGTATTATATTTTAAAATGCAGAAAAAATTCAAGGAATATCATGAAACATTTTATATTAATCAAAATACTTTTTTTACTAATATCTATAAATGCACTGGCTCAAGATAATAAATTAACACCAAACAACGTAACGATTGAACAAAAAATTTCTCAAATGATAGTTATTGGTTATAACAACAAAGATGAACTTAAAGAAATTTTAAACTATGCCAAAGATGATAAAATATCAGGGGTAATTTTTTACAAAAGAAATATAAAAAGCCCGCTAGACATTAGCTTGCAGATAAAAAGATTAAAAAAAGCAACGTCAAGCAATTATCCTTTATTTTTAATGATAGACCAAGAAGGCGGTCTAGTTTCAAGATTAAATAAAGACAATGGCTTTAAATATTATATCGACGCACAAAAAGTTGGAAAAGATTTAAATAAAGATGAAGCTAGCGCTTTATATAATGACATGGCTAAATCGCTATTTAATGTTGGGTTCAATTTTAACCTTGCACCTTGTGTTGATCTACACAAACATGAAAATTCATTTATTGCAAATAACAAAAGATCTTATGGAAAAGATGCCGCAACCGTGATTAAATATGCCACCACATTTATTGAAAATCACAATAAAAACAATGTAATAACAACATTAAAACATTACCCAGGACTTGGAAGTGCTTCCCTTGATTCTCATACTGATATAGTTGATTTAACAAACACATGGGAAGAAGACGAAAACATCCCATATAAAGAAATATTAAAAAAATATCCATTTCAACCTGTTCTAATAGGCCATGCAATTCATAAAAGGAAAGATTCTGAAAACATTACCTCTCTTTCCTCAAAAATAATAACCACTTTATCTAAAGAAAATAATCATAAAGGGATAGTCATTATGGACGCAGCAGATATGGGTGGCGTTCAAAATAATTCAGCAAAAGACATTATAATAAAAGGCATCAATGCAGGCGTTAATATCTTTTTATATCCCAATCATTTAGTGAACAAAGATAACGAAAATATTTATATAACTCCTGATAGATTTCGCAAAATCATATTACAAGCAATAAAAGATAAACAAATTAAAAAAGAAAAGATAGATTTTTCATATGATAAAATCATATCTTTAAAAAACAGGATAAAGCTAAATGAAGTTAATCAATAAACTTTTTAGTATTAAAAGTAATCATTACTATAAAAAAATCAGAATACTAGGGATACTTATAAAACTACAGACTATAAAAAACGCATTTACAAGGTCTATGTATATTGATTTTATTGAAAAAATTAATGGCTCGCAACATGCTAATCCAGGTGACAATTTATACATCTTACGCAACAAATCCATTTTACTAAACCGTATAAAACATTATTTAAAAAGAGATTTTTTAGTTTTAGATAAAGAAAACTTTGAAGAGTTTGAAAGCTTTGCAATAAAAAACCCTATTTTCATAGCAAAAGATATGTTGGGTTCAGGCGGCAATAATATCATAAAAATAAATGTATCAGAGTATGGAAATAAATTACAACAGCTATTTAGCTTATTACTTGAAAAAGAAACAACTCTATTAGAAGGATTTATCCAACAACATTCATTATTGGATAAAATACATAGCAACAGCGTTACAACCATCAGAATTACAACCTTAAATATTGGCGGCAACGTTGAAATCGTGCTCTCTCCTCTTTTACGTATTGGCATAAATGACAAAGTTATTAATTCTCAAGAAGCAATTGTAACCAGAATTGATATAAACACTCACAAAACTTATGGACCATCTTTAATAATAAAAGAAGGTAATTTTCAAATTTCAAAACAATCAATTCACCCAAACAGCAACATTAAGATCACAGACATTAAAATTCCATTTTTTGATGAGGTAGTAAAACTAGCTAAAGAAACAGCTTTATTAATTCCTGAGATTAGTTTTATTGGTTGGGACATTGCGCTTACTGAAAGTGGACCTGTTGTTGTTGAAGGCAATGGCGGACCTGTAAGTTATATTGACGAAGAGTTAATATCGCAACAAGGATTAAAAGATTATTTCAATAACTTAATAAATTTTTACAATTTCAACCAAAATTTCAACCAAAATGAATTTGATAACATTAACAAAAAGCTATTTATTAAATCCGAAAAACCCATAACCAATCCTGACTTTGTTTTAATTTTAGGCAGTCAAAATTGTTCATACAGAGGCACAAAAGCCGTTGAATTATACAAAAACAACAAAGATGTTATATTCATAGCAAGCGGAGGCAACAAATGCATAAATGGCAAATATGAATATGAAACGATTAAAGACATACTTTTAGAAAATGGCATTTCTGAGCATCAAATATTAACAGATTCGAAATCGATATCAACTAAATCAAATTTAAAACAAGTATTAAAACATATAGAAAATAACGGTAAAACCAAGAATATTTCTATAACAATTATAACAGCAGGATTTCATTCTAGCAGAACAGAAAAACTATCTAAAAAAATATTAAAAAATCATAAATTTCAAATCATTAAATCATACGGAAAAGATACTCACGAAGATAATTGGCATAAAAATTTAAATGGCTTTATAATTATTCAAAATGAATTAAAAAAATTGAGGTAAAAAAACATGCAAGAAAATTTTAAATTAAAAAATGGTAATGAAGTAATAATTAGAAATGTTGAAAAATCTGATTATTTAGGTATTCAAGAGTATGTCGAATTACTATCCACCCAAACCATTTACACCAATCAATATCCAGGAAAGCCACGAAAACCACAAGATGAATTTGAGCGAATGATTGAAAAAGCATGGATGTTGGTTGTTGTTGATAATGATAAAATAGTAGGATTAATTTCAACCCACATTTTTGATAGAGCTAGCCCATGGGTAAAAATGGTATGCGGGTTCGGAATACATTTAGATGCTAAATATCACGGACAAGGAATTGCTAAAAGATTGCTAAGCCTTATGGATGAATGGGCAGTAAAAAACAAAATCCACCGAATAGAAGGCGAAGTCCGCCACACCAACACTTCTGCCCTAACCTTATATCTTAAATGCGGGTTTGAGATAGAAGGAATAAAAAGAGAAAATGCATTCATTAATAACGAATGGTATAACAGCTATATTATAGGTAAAATTTATAATTAATTCATGATAGGAAGAAAATATGTCAAATCGATTTAAATGCCCTGTTGCTGTATTTGTATTATTGTTTGATAGTGATAAAAAACTTATTATGCAATACCGTGAAAATTGCACTTTTGCCGACCATTATAGCCTTATAGGCGGACACATCGACGGCGGTGAAAGTCTTGTATCCGCCATAATTCGTGAAGCAAAAGAAGAAGTAGGAGTAGATATCGATGAAAACAATCTAAAATTAGCCACTATTTGCCATAATAATGAAGGTGGCAAAGAATATTTGCAGTTTTATTTTGTTTGCGATAGTTGGAATGGCAACCTTGAAAATAAAGAACCTGAAAGGTGTTGCCATATTAAATCGTTTGATATTAATAATTTGCCAGAAAATACAGTTTCTTATATCAAAAAAGCAATATACAATATTAATAACAACATACCTTTTTATGAAAACGGATTTTAATTATGTTTGCCCCTAAATATATTGGAAAAGAAATTTTGGTAAAGGTTGATCGCCCTCTTCATTCCACTCACCCTACTCATAACTTTAAGTACGAACTTAATTATGGTTACATCCCAAACACAGTATCAGGCGATGGCGAAGAGCTGGACGCTTATATAATTGGAATTGATGAGCCAGTAAAAGAATTTAAAGGAACGTGTATAGCCGTAATCCACAGAACAAACGACAATGATGACAAGTTAATAATTGCCCCAACCGGTAAAAATTATTCAGACCAAGAAATCTTATCTGCTACCCACTTTCAAGAACAATGGTTTGATAGTATAATTATAAGAAATTCTAACATCACAAAAACACATTTTGGAATATATGGGGTTTCTAAAAAAGAAGGCAAAATTCTAGTTATTAAAAAATCAAGAGGACCTTATACTGGACTTTACGATCTTCCGGGAGGCTCGCCAGAAAAAAAAGAAAGCGAAACAGAAACACTTATCAGAGAAATAAAAGAAGAAACAAACTGTGATGTTGTTTCGTACGAGAATAGAACTGAACACACTGCTATTTTTTCAGATTTCACACCTGCAAGCTGTGAAACAGGAACTCTATTGCATTCAGCCGTATTGTACGATGCAAAAATAGAAGGAACTCCTTGCGCATCAGGCGACAACATAGATTCAAACGGAGCAATCTGGATTGATATAAAAGAATTAAACATTCAAAACTCTACCCCGTTTTTACTGTTATCAGCTGGGATTGAACTTGCTTCTGTTGCGGATAGTAATAACAATCCAATCGGATATCATCAAAGAGGTCTTCCGTTATCAGAAGGCAGGTTTGCAATGCTTGCATGCGTTATAGTTTTTAATTCAAAAGGCAATATCATTTTACATAAAATAGCTAGCCATAAAACTTGGGGTGGGCTTTGGACCTATTCTGCGGCAGGCCATGTTGATATGGGCGAAAGTTATGAACAAGCAGCAAAAAGGGAATTATCCGAAGAATTGGGAATAACCACAAACGAGGTTGCCGAAATCACAACTATTCCTTTTTATCGAGACGGCAAACACACAGGCTTTCACAATGTATATAAAACATCATCAGACGGACCATACAATCCTGACAGAAACGAAATAGCAGAATTAAGAGAATTTACAGCACAAGAATTAGCCGATGAAATAAATAAAAGCCCTGAAAATTTCTTCCCAGAGCTTTTGATTGCGTTAAAAGAAATTATTTAACGTCTTTTAAAATATTTAAGATTTCATCTATCTTTGATAAAGAAACTTTTGCATCTTCCATTGCACTATATTTACCGTCAATAACGTGTTTAGGTGCTTTTGAAGTAAAGGCTTCATTACCAAGTTGAGCATTTGTGCGTTCAACGAAATCAGAAAGTTTTACTTTTTCTTTTGAAAGTCTTTCAATCTCAACATTATAATCAACAAGACCTTCTAGCGGTATCATAAATACAAGATTATCATAAACTTTTGATGCACAACCACCAGCCATTTCATCTGTAAATTCAAGATTTTCAACCCTAGCCATATTTTTAAATAAAGCAATAGCAGAAGTTAAAAGTTGTTTTTGATTATCTGTAATATCTTTGATTTTAATTGTGATTTTACTGCCTGCTGGCACATTTAAATCAGAACGAGTTGAACGAATTTGCGAAATAAATTTAAACAACCAATCAACATTTTCTTTATCATCTGTAAATTTAAATTCTTTCAGATTTGGCCAACTTGTTTCCATTAACATTTCTGAACAAGAAGTAGTATCAGCCCAAATCCTTTCGCTTACAAAAGGCATAAATGGGTGAATTAACTTAAGAATATTGTTTATTACAAAACCCAAAACTTCTCTTGTTTCTTTGATAGCATTTTCATCATTTCCGTAAAATACAGATTTAATTGCCTCAATATACCAAGAGCAGAAATCATCCCAAATAAAATGATAAAAAGAATTAGAAGCCTCGTTAAAAGTGCAATTTTCTATATTTTTAGCCACCACATCACTTGCTTCATCTAGTTTTGCAATAATCCATTTATTAACTGGCAAACTAACCATTTCTGAAGTTACTTCTTTATCAAAAATCGCATTATTCATTTGCGCAAAGCATACAGAATTCCAAATTTTAGTAACAAAGTTCCTAGCGGTTTCTACCCTGCCGTCAGACATTAAAACATCACGTCCGTGTCCAGATTGAGAAAGCAACGCAAAGCGAAGTGAATCAGCACCATATTTTTCACACATTTCAAGAGGATCAATACCATTGCCTTTTGATTTAGACATTTTTTGCCCTTTTTCGTCACGTACAAGTCCGTGTAAGTGGATTTTTTTGAATGGTACTTTTTTCATAAAATACATTGAAATCATAATCATTCTGGCAACCCAGAAAAATATAATATCAAATCCAGTAACCAAAAGAGAAGTAGGATAATACTTGTTTAATTCAATAGTATCATCAGGCCAACCCATTGTTGAAAACGCCCATAATCCAGACGAAAACCAAGTATCCAACACGTCTTCATCACGAGTAAGAACAACACTATCTTCCCCGTAATATTCTTTTGCTTTTGCATATGCCTCTTCTTCACTTTCTTCACAAAATACAGTACCATCACAGCCATACCAAACTGGGATCTGATGTCCCCACCAAAGCTGTCTAGAAATACACCAAGGTTGAATATTGTTCATCCATTCAAAATATGTATTTTCCCAAGATTTTGGCACGAATTCAATATCACCGTCTTTTACAACTTTTATTGCATCTTTTGCAAGTTCTGCTGCATTCACAAACCATTGATCAGTAAGCCAAGGTTCAACCACTACACCACTGCGTTCACCATAAGGAATTACCATTGGATTTTCAGTTTCTTTATCAAACAATTCAATTTCTTTTAAATCTGCAAGCACCAGCACTCGTGCTTCTTCTGTGCTTAGATTTCTATATTTTTCAGGTACATTTTCGTTTAAACGCGAATTGTTATCCAAAATATTAATCATTGGAAGGTTATGACGCTTACCAACCTCAAAATCATTAAAGTCATGGGCAGGAGTAATTTTAACAGCCCCAGTTCCTTTTTCAGGATCTGCGTATTCGTCAGCTATTACAGGAATTGGACGATTTGCAAGAGGCAAGATAACATTTTTACCAATTAAATCTTTATATCTTTCATCTTCTGGACTTACCGCCACTGCTGTATCCCCGAACATAGTTTCAGGTCTTGTAGTTGCAACAACAATAAATCTATCAGGTTGGTTTTCAACTGGATATTTTAAATGCCACATTTTACCAACGACTTCTTTTTGTTGAACTTCTAAATCAGAAATCGCTGTTTGCAAGTTAGCATCCCAGTTAACCAACCTTTTATCTCTGTAAATAAGTCCGTCTTTATAAAGAGTAACAAAAACTTTTCTAACCGCTTTTGAAAGACCTTCATCCATGGTAAATCTTTCTCTATCCCAATCACAAGAAGCTCCAAGCCTATGTAATTGGTTTACAATTTTTCCGCCATATTCAGCTTTCCAATCCCATACTGCTTCAACAAATTTTTCACGCCCAAGGTCATACCTTGAAACACCATCTTTTGCCAACATTTTTTCCACCATAACTTGGGTCGCAATTCCAGCATGATCGGTACCTGGTTGCCATAAAACGTCAAAACCCTTCATTCTTTTATATCTACAAACTGTATCTTGGATTGCATTATCAAGAGCATGCCCAAGATGCAAGTTTCCAGTAACATTCGGTGGAGGAATTACAATTGAAAATCCTTCTTTTTCACTTTCAGGATTACAAGCAAAAGCTTTTTTGTCTTGCCATTTTTTAAATATTTCTTTTTCTGATTGTTCGAAATTATAATTTTTATCAAGCATTGGTTTAATATCTTTCAATGAATATAGTTTATTTTATTGCCAAGTATTCTATATCAATAAAGGCCAAAGTCAATATAATTTAAAAGTGCAAATCACAAAAAAGAGGTAGAGAAATCTCCCTACCTCCTTTTATTGTGTTATACAATTCTAATAAATTAGAATGACAACATTGTACCAGCGATAAGCGCCCAACCTTTGTTGTTAGCTGCTTCATAATCACCGAAACCAAGTGTAGCAAAGAAGTCAACACCTGACACCATGTTGTATTTACCAGAAAGCATCAATGTGCTATCAGTATCGCCATTATCTAATTCACCAGCGATGTAAGATAAGCTTGTTGCATATGGTCCAACTTCATAAACTGCACCAACGTCGAATACTTTGTATTCACCATCATGTTGAGTGTCAACCATTTTATAAGCACCAGCAACGCTTAATCCACCAAACATTAAACGTCCACCAACATTGTATGCGCTAAGATTTCCAATATCATTGCTTGCACCGAATAAAGTGTTAAATCCATAACCAGCAGAAACAGCAAAACCAACTTGCTCTACTTTTGATTCAAAAGTAGCAGTTACGATAGTTGCGTCATAACCATTTCTTACAACGTCATCATCATTTTTATCATCAGCAGGAGCATAAGTCGCACCAATTTGGAAACCACTGAATTTAGGAGAGATGTAAGAAATTTTAGTTAAATCTGCATCAGCTGTAAAATAAGTAGTCGAAAGGTAAGAACTTTTATTATTAGTGTTGATAATAAATCTTGTGAAATCTGTTTCTTGAATATCTAATGAACCAACGTCAGTAGCGTGTACAGACATACTTTCATTCACACTTTCATTACGACCAACAATAACTTTACCATATTTATTTTCAGCATACATATAAGTATAGTCGATTTGACCAGCATTACCAGCTGTATCAGTACCAGCTTCAAGTTCCATATGAGCGCCAACTTTTAAACCATTTTTCAATTTAGCTTCAAAATCAAAATGAACTTCAACATCACCCATAACGTCAAATTCATTAACATTAGCAGCGTTATCGTTATCAGCATAACCAACATACCAGTCAGCATAACCACCAACAGTAGCTTTAAACGCGCTTGGACCCATCATATCATTATCTTGAAGATAACGAGTAGATTCAATAGAAGTTACAGATTTAGTAGCAGCTTTTTTCTTAGTTTGAGCTTGAGCATCAGCAGCAACCAAAGTTGCAGCAACCAAAGCAGTAGTAGTAAAAAGAATTTTTTTCATTAAATTTTTCCTTTAATTTGTTAAATATATAACCCACAAAAGATAACTTTTGTATAATCTCAAAATATACAATTGCAATTTATCGTCAAGTAAACTTCTAATAAATATATAAAATTCTCTAAATGTGTTGCAAAAATGCAACATATTGTTAGCAAAAAATTAACCTTTAGGAGCATTGCCAATTAATATAGTTTTATTAATGTGACAAATTTTTAATTTTGAATTTAACTTTTTGACTCACTGTAATCTACCTGCATAAGGATAAAAGTCAAAAAGCAAAGATAAAAAGATAAACAAGAAAATATTCTAATAATTTGCAAGAATTATCATAACTGTAATTGCTGACACTAAAATGGCTGTATAGCGCAAATCTAATCTTTTTACCTCTTTCACAACACCCAACTTCAAGAAAACTTTATTAATTCCTATCACCCAAAGAGGTGCAACACCCAATATAGCGGTCACATAAGCAGGGTTAGGAGTATAAAACATCGAAACATTTTTAAGCCCCGTCAATAACAAAGATACCAAAAGTATAACACCTCCTGCAATCATTGCTTTTTTAGAAAAAATATTATATTTCGCTGTTTCGTTTTTATATCCAATAAGGCTACAAATACCTATAACTATTGCAGTAGTAAGATTATAGTAATAAACAGCAGATATTAAATTGTCGCCTCCCATACCCATAGATTTTTTATTCATGATATCCACCACAACCCCTAGCGCAATAAGAGGAGCTATAAAAGGCAATACATTAGCGGATGATTTTGCTTTTTTTATTTTAACAACTGCATACGTAATAATCAAAAGACACAATATCTCAGCTATAAATATTGATTTATTTTCAGTTATTTTATTCAATTTTTCAGGATTTATCAAAAACCAAACCAAAAATATAGCAGTTATAGTCAGCGGCTGATAAATGCTAGTAGCCTCTGCCCCTATGTCATTTGACAACTTAAAAACTTTTGAATCAACTGCATAGATAAAAATACCTTGTATGGCACAATATATGTAAAAATAAGGATTTTCAATCGGATCAAAGAAAAATATAAAAGGTAATAACGCAAAAGCAAGGAACGCTCCTCTATATATCATCGCTGCATTATTATCCATTTTAAAATATTGATTCATATAGACATAAACACCTGCTATAAAGCTTGCAAACAAAGCAATTAAATACCAAATTTCCATAATATAATCCTCTAAATAAAAACACTGACAATCTACATTAATTTTTAGGCAACTACTACAAAATTAATTTACAATAATTATTGACAAATTTACAATTATCCTGTACTATATTATAAATTTAAAAAAGCAAATAATGAGGTGACATAATGACTTCACGTCTTGAAATAGGAAAAAGAGTAACTAAAACCAGCACAAACAAATTTGGATGGGAAAATATAGATTTTATCCCAAAAGATGAAACTTGCGTTATCTATCTTGGCGGCAATGGCACAACAACAGATAGAGAAGCAAACGGAAACGCAAAAATCATTACAGAAGAAATAACAAGCTATATTGATGAAGATATTCCAGTATACAGTGTGCAATATGATTTCAACTCACTTACTTTTGGAAAGGAAGCAAGAAAGCTCGCTGTTCTTGAAAAATCTTTTAAAGCCCTATTATCCAACAAAAAAGAAACTATCCTAGCGCTAAAAGCCCAGATGAGTTTTGATGATTTTGCGCCTAAATACATTGATAATTTATATCAAAAGGTTATAAAAGACCGGATTTCAACCCTTAACGGAGCTATAAGACTACCTTTACACAAGGCTCTTAAAAATATAAGAAAGGTTAATTTTGTTGCCCATTGCCATGGTGCTTTTGTTGCATACAAGCTTGAACAAAAAATGCAAACTGAAATGGAAAATCTTGGCTATGACAAAAAAGAACGTGAAGCTATTCAAAGCCAAATGCTAGTTGTTGCTCATGCCCCTTCCTGCCCACTAAAAGGGATAAAATCAGAATTCATAAGCTTTTCCTCAGCATACGACAATATTCAAGAACAACCTAAAACACCGCTAAATTTTTATATATCAGCAAAAAAAATGTCAGAACAAAAAAGGTTACTTGCGCTTCAGCTAAACGACCATGAAGCAGCAAAAAAATATAGCGTTTGGAATTTTCCAGCTTGTTATTTCGAAAAAAAAGATGGGAATCACTTCCTTATTAAGCAAAAATTTGAACTAGAAGAAACAGGAGAAGTTCCTCCAGAAGAACATTTTGACGCATCATATTTCGCAATAGATCAAACAAAAGACGGGCAAATGATGGGTTTTCTTGCAGGCAACATTTTAAAAAGCGCCATTTTAAATTCATTGGAACAAGATGAAAATTTCAAACCATTACCACCTATTGAAGACCTTATTTTAACAAAAGATGAAGAGTATGACACTATGATTAAAGACATATTTTTAAAAATGAAAAATTCAGGCAAAAATGCTAGATACATATCTAATCAATTAGTTTTACGCTTAAGAGCACAACAACGTCTAGAAAAACAAATCTGATAAATTATTATTGTTTTTTTAATTAAATTTAGTATAAATTATAATTAAGGAGACAAAAAAATGCCAATAGATTTAAAATCATTAAATATAAATGAACATGACGAAATATTTCAAATTTTTCGAAATATGGAGAAAAACGAAACTGGATTTGAAAACGAAGCATATGGCATGAATCGTGATGAATTCGACCTATGGTGCCAAGAAAAAGTTGCCGAAGCATTAGGCATAAACTTAAAGCCTAATAGAGTTCCTCAAAATCATTATATTCTTTATAAAAATAAATTTCCGGTTGGCATTTCAAAACTTCGCCACTCTTTAAATGATTATTTAATGGTAAATGGTGGACATATCGGCTATACAATATTTGCAGAACATAGAGGCAAAGGATACGGAAAAATTATCCTAAAAGAAACATTAAGAAAAGCTTGCAACCTTGGTATTGACAGGGCTTTACTTACTTGTGATGAAACCAACATAGGTTCTACTAAAATTATAACTAGTGTTATGGAAATTATGGGTGGTGAAGAGATTGAAAAAACCGAAAATGATGGAAAAAGTACCCGCAGATTTTGGATAAACACTAGGGCTGAATAGGAAAAATATGGAACAAATTGATATTTTTGATGAAAACTTTAAATATTTAGATAGCTCTGTATCTATCGACGAAATTCATCAAAAAGGTCTTTGGCACCAAACTTTTGCTTGTTGGGTTTATAATCCGAATAAAAAAGTTATATACCTTCAACTAAGAGGTCCTAAAAATCGTATAGGCGCAGGAACTTTCGATGCTTCTGCCTCTGGCCATTTATCAGCAAATGAAACAAAAGAAGATGGCTTTCGTGAAGTTTACGAAGAACTAGGTATATCAGCAACCGCCAACGAGGCCGAGTATTTAGGAACATATAAAAATATTTTCTACTCTCAAAATTATATCAATAACGAGTTTTGCCATATTTTCATTTTAAAAACAGATAATAGTTTAAAAGATTTTATATTACAAGATGGAGAAGTAAAAGACATATATGAACTTAAAACATCTGATATTGATAATTTACTTTTAAAAAATACAATAGAAATAAAATCATCAAAAGAAAACAGAAAAATTGATATTTCAAATTTCTGTCTTTACCAAGAACGACTTAAAAACGGTTATTATAAAAAAGTATTCGAACAAATAAAGCAAAATGTAAAAGAAAGGGAATAGCATGGATATACCTAAAAAAATCGAAGGCGACAGAGTTTATATAAAAGCTCATGAAAAAAGCTTTGAATATGCAACAAAAATATACAACTTAGTTGATAAAAATCGTGAACATATTTTACCTTGGTTAACTTTTGCTATGCCTGAAAGAACAAAAAGAGCAGAAGATTCTTATGACTACCTAGCATTAACTGAAAAATTATGGGAAGACGGCAAAGAATACCGTTACGGCATATTTTTAAAAGATAACGACGAATTAATCGGCACCATAGGTGCAAACAACAAAAACAAAGGCAAAAACACTTGTGTAGAGTTTGGATTTTGGCTAGGCAAAGATTATTGCAGTAATGGCTATGTACAAGAAGCAATGAAACTACTAGAGCCGTTATTCAAAGATTTCAAAAGAATGATAATCAGAAATGACGTTGACAACATCGGTTCAGCCAACGTAGCAAAAGCATTGGGCTATGAATTTGAAGGCATATCAAAATCAGAACTTTGGAACGAAAAATTGGAACAATTCCGGGACATCAATGTATTTTCCAAAATAAATCCTTAAACGATTAAATGCTCTAATTATTCAATAATAACGTCATCTAGCGAATATATGATTGGATAATTCCATGCCTCAGGCAAATTAAAATGCCACCACTCACTTGGCAGAGGTTCAAGCCCAACATCAACCATCATTTTTTCTAATTTTGTACGATTATTTTTTTGTTCGTCTGTGATATCATCGCCATCATATGCCCTATCCACTTTATCCAGATATTTCATATAATCAGGATCGTTTTCATAGCCATGATAAAAAGCATCGGCAGTTGTTGGAAAAGGTAAGGCATTACCATTTTCATCAGCCAAATAACAATCAATCGCACAACCACGAGGATGAAATCCTTGCCTAGAACCCGGCTCAGGAGGCGGGGCAAGGTACGGACGAATATAATCAGGAGCCGTCTCATACATAAATTTTTGCACGGCCCAAGGTCGCAAAGTATCATATATTATCAATTTCAATTTTTCTTTTTCCAAAACTGGAACAAGCTTCATCATTGCATCATACAATTTTGGATGGACAAGACAATCTGATAACCCAAATTCAGCATACATATTTTTATAAAAGGAATTATTTTCTGATGCATAAATCAAATCGATAATAAATCGTTCGTGATCGATTTTCTTTAAAACTATTTTATCATTTTGTTTAACTTCTACTTGCATTATCTACCTCTTGAAATTTCTATATTATCTATAACTACTTTTTCTAAAAGCAACTTTTTTATGTTAATTCCCTCTTTTGTTGAGTTTTCGTTTGTTTTTGCTTCATGCTCAAGGTATCCAGGAGCAGCCCTATTTAAAAATTTAGGAACCACTTGTAATCCGCATTGAACCGCATTGCTTGAAGAATGTATTGGGATATTATTCATCAAATTTTTCTTTTCTTCTGGTGACATTCTTACTATTTCACCCAATTTACATGGAATTCCATTTTCGCTTTCAACTGCTAAAGATAAAATCATCATATCTGATGGAATTTTTCCTACATTTTCTGCTCTCTTATCATAACCATTTTCAACTAAAAAAGTTTGAAATCTTTTTTGCATCTTCTTGGCATAAGTAGATTGGAAGAAACCACCATGAATCATCATATCTGCACTTTGATACACCAACACCATCAAACTTGTAGAAGGAATCATTTTTTCTTTTTCCAACAAATCTATAATTTCCGCTGGGTCATACTTTATTGCATCTTTGTGCAATGGACGAGTTTTAACATAACCTTTTTCTTGATGCAATATATCGAAAGGTGATTCATTATCCTTCCAAGATGAACGTACACACGCGAAAGCATCATGAAATTTTGCAAACAATTCTTTATCATTGAAAATATTGTACCATAAACTATTTTTATCTTTCAATGTCTCAATTAAGAATTTTTTGGTAATGTCCATAGAATCAATTGAAACATGTTCTATATCTCCCTCTTTAACCACACTATTGATTTGAGATGATTGGATAAGGGCAATTTTATCACAAAGAGATAAATCTTTTCTTTGGAAAACTTTTTTTAATCCCTGGAATTGGTTATCTATATCATCAAAACCATATCCTTTTTTAGCAACTAACATACTATCTAAAGAAATCATAGCGTCATAAATTGCTTTTTTCTTAGTTGGATTAGTTTTATCCAATGTAGCCTGAACTGCTTTATAATTATTTTTATTATTATCAACAGGAGCCAAAATCACATCAATTGTTTTTAATGCAGTTGTAACATGTGGAGTTTGCTCGCAATCTTTTAATAAACCTCTTAAAGCTGAAAGTTTTGATATTTCTAAAATCGTATCATTGAAATATTCATCTGTAATATCAGGGGCATGGTATAACATATATGAATTAAGATTTTTATTAGTTGTGATAGGGAATAATTCATCACCAACTTGATAATATCCTGCACCTAGTGGCTGGCTGAGTGTCACATTAGAGCTATAAGAACCAATATGAACTTTACCACCTATAGCCTTAATT
The DNA here is from genome assembly GCA_964369365.1 of uncultured Lactobacillales bacterium. Taxonomy (GTDB): domain Bacteria; phylum Pseudomonadota; class Alphaproteobacteria; order CAYJES01; family CAYJES01; genus CAYJES01. Next base: position 23,097 of record CAYJES010000019.1, read on the forward strand.
AAAGCAGAAGAGATAATTACATTTTGATTTAATCTTGATGCTTCATCCTGCTTATCTGGATTTTCATAATCTCTTAACATCATAAGATGGGTACCCGTTTCAATAACAGGAAGACGTTTCAATTGTTCTTTTGCTATATCCGCTGTTGTTTCTCCATACAACCTTTTTATTTCATCAACTATAAGCTTTGAAATCAAAACATTTTCAGAATTTTTTTCTTTCATGCTTAAAACAGGAGAAACTTTTTTCGCGAAATATTCCCACAAAGTTTTTGTGCTTGCAATTTCTTGCAATGCAGGAAGAGCTCTTATTGCTTGTTCGCTTTCTTGCGATAATGTTTCTATATCTGTGTTCATCGTATTTTCCTTTTAGTTGTTAATAAAAAAAGCCCCCTTAAATTTAAAGGGGGCTTTGGTAAAAAAATTTTGAAATTTATATTATTCTACACACGCGTTAAAGCCCCCTTTGGTATAAACCAAAAGTAAAAAAAGCTATAAAAAAAGTTGTGTGTCATAATATTTCTCATACGACCAATATACTATATTAATAAAATATTGTCAATAACTTTTATATATTTTATTATAAAGAAAAAACAAAAGGATAGAAAAAATGAATTGGGAAAATGCATTAAACAAGTTTATAGACAATCATAAAAACGAATCTTATTTCGAAGGTGCAGTCCTAGCAGGCAGCTATGCCAGCGGAAATAATAACGATTTTTCAGATATCGATATTCATATTTTAACATCAAATGACCAAGATTGGCGACATAGAGGTAATACAGAAATTGATGGCTTTTTAATTGAATACTTTATAAACCCTATAAAACAAGCCCAATATTATTTTGAATGTGATTACAAAAACAACACCCAAACAATGGCTAGAATGATAAGCTCGGGCAAGATTTTAATCGATAAAAATGGCAACATTGAAAAATTACAAAAAACTGCAAAAGAGTATCTAAATAAAAAAGCAAATCCTATAAAACAAGAAGATTTATCAATGAAACTGTATTTTTTATGGGATGGGTTTGACGAGTTAAAATCGCTTTACAACAAAAAACAAACAACATCTCTACAATACAATCTATTGCTTAACTCATTGTTAGATGTTTATTTTGCGAATAAAGGTTTGTACAAACTTCCAGCATCTAAAATAGAAAGTATTCTTACAAACAAAGATTTTGAAAAAAGATATGGCATAACATCCTTGCCATCTAAAGAATTTGTTTCATTGTTTATAAATGCGCTGAAAGAGCAAACCTTAGCTAATATAGAAACTTTATATAACTTTGTAGTTGCCAGTTGTGGGGGATTTGATATAAAGGAATTCTCTTTAAAAACGCAGATTGATATGGGAACTTAATAAATGAATAAAAAATTCGCTATTTGCTATGATTTTGACGGCACATTATCTCCTAAATATATGTATGAATATGGCTTATTACAAGACTTAGGGTACAATTCTCTCGCAGAAATCTGGCAAACAGTAGCCGATAAAGCTGTCGAAGATGATGTTAATGATATTGCCCTATCCATGTATTCAATGTTAATCGAAGCAGAAAGAAAAAATATAAGCATAACAAAAAATTACCTAACTAATAGTGGCAATAATATCAATTTTTTTAAAGGTATCAATTCTTGGTTCAACAGGATTAACGACTTTGGTAAAGAGCTAGGTTTTGAAATAGAGCATTACATAATAACCTCTGGCAATGAAGAAATCGTAAAAGGCTGTAGCATAGCAGACAAATTCAAACACATCTTTGGCACTAAATATATTTATGATGAAGACGGAACAGCATTGCAAATAGGAAATATATTAAGCCAATACGACAAAATCGGTTATATTCACAGGGTTAGCAATGGTATTTTTAATCATGGCGACTATACCCCTCCTACTCAACCTTACATTCCATTTGAAAATATGGTTTTTATAGGCGATGGAGAAACCGATCTATTTGTAATGAAAGAGCTAAGTACAAACGGTGGCAAATCTATTATAGTATATGATAAAGAAAAACCAACAGCCAAAGAAACGGCAAACAATTTTTTAACAAACAACCAAACAGATTTCATTGCCATTGCAAACTATGAAGAAGATAGCGAAATTGAAAATATCATAAAAAATCACTTGAAAAATAGCCTTTGATATGTATATAATGGCAAATTATTTTTAACTATATTGATAGGAAATGTTATGAAAAAAATTATTATTTTAATGCTTATAACTCTGCTTTCACACCAAGTTGCGGCACAACCAAGCCCATACGACGCAAAAGGCAGATACCCAAAAGAAACTGGATTTTACCTTGCCCCAAAATTCATTTACTCGAACCAAGAAGCAAAACTAAATGGTGACCACACCTCTTCTTCTATGGGGGGAGGACTTGCTGCTGGTTATAATTTTTATGGCCGCAACGATATGTTCCCAACTAGGATTGAAGTTGAATATTTAATGCGTGAAACTGGCGAATATAACATAGACGGCAGAAATCAAAAATATGGTGTTGACACTCTAATGATTAATGCTGCTATTGGCATTAACACTGGCACAAAACTTACCCCTTATCTTACTGCTGGTATTGGCACTTCATATATTGATGGTGAAATCAATGATGCAGGTACAATAACAGGAAAAACCAATAACGACCTTACATGGAGTGTCGGTGCAGACTTGACATTCAGTTTAAATAACCATATATTATTTGGACTTGAATACAAATATATAGATTTTGGTACATGCGATATTGATACAACCACATTACAAGGGGCTGATTTATCGGCACATGAATTTGTATTTGCTATAAGATATAAATTTTAAGATTCAGGGCGGATAGCTCAGGGGTTAGAGCACTACGTTGACATCGTAGGGGTCGGAGGTTCAAATCCTCTTCCGCCCACCAGATACAAAAAAGCACCTTCGGGTGTTTTTTTGTGTCTTGGTTGGGGGAATTGGTGAATGGGCGTCCTTGGTTCGTGAGAGAGTGCGGGCGAAAGCAGTGCACGAGCGAAAGGTGCGGAGGATTTTTTTTAAATCCGAGCAATCCCCTTGAGGGATAAATTGTGCGCAGCCAATTTACAAATCCTCTTCCGCCCACCATATTTTAAGCCACTTTCAAAAGAAGGTGGCTTTTTTGTTTCGCTTCTGGATACCACATGGATACTATCTTGATAAAATTATCCACCACTACACTTAAAATATCGGCATTAAAATTGCATCGTTTTTTATAACAATAAAACATCATTTTTTAAGGAGAACGTAATTATGATAATAGGAACCCTAGCAACAACCACTCAACACAGTCAATCAAACACATCTTCATCTAGCATCCAAAGTGATAAGATAGATTTCTTAAATATTATTTCAGAGTTAGAAAACGAATTTAGAGAAAGTCCCTTTATAGACAAAGAAAAAAAAGAAGAGCTAGAAGAGATAAAAAAAGAAATTAAAGCTTTGGAAAATTCATTAAAATCAGGAAATATCAACAACGAAGCCTAAACGCAAAATTCAAATAAAAACAAAATATCCGTCTTTAAACGCTGATGATTTATTCACTTTTCGTCCGAATACACCCTGGATGCCACAAAAAATATTTCTTAATTAATTTTAATATGATATAAATATATAGAAATAAAAAGGGAAATCCTTTTTCAAAAAATTAATATGTATAGTTTTTTTATTTAGTTTAATAATTTTGACAAAATACAAACTTTGAAGAGCTAAGCGATTTAATATTAAAACAAAGAGTAGATGTGGAAAATGTCTATGATGATGACGAAAACACTCCGATTAACATTGCAGCACAATATGTTACCGACCCTGAGGTTATGAAATTATTGATTGTAAAAGGCAGAACAAGCCCAAATTCAAGAAATGCTCATCGTTGGACACCTTTAATGCATGCCCTTAAAGATCATGAAGTGCTAAATATACTTTAATAATCTTCTACTCCAATAAATAAAATTCATAGAATGAGGTAAATAATAAGAAATAAGGAAAACCCCAAGGGCGTGTAGATTAACTACATAACCGAAGGGATTTATCCGAAATTTCTGCATTAGTTGTCCATTATAACCACACCAAAATTCATAGAATGAGGCAAATAATAAGAAATAAGGAAAACCCCAAGGGCGTGTAGATTAACTACATAACCGAAGGGGTTTATCCGAAATTTCTGCATTAGTTGTCCATTATA
>CAYJES010000020.1:0-26902 GCA_964369365.1 uncultured Lactobacillales bacterium
CGTATTCAATTTACCCCAGATTTGTTGCCAGCCGACGTTACCGGCAGTGATATGTATCGCCCGCAAACTGGTGAATTTGAATTTATGAAAGGTCCAATTTTCCATAATATGATTCTAGCCGATGAAATCAACAGAGCGCCAGCAAAAGTTCAGTCAGCGTTGTTAGAAGCAATGGCAGAACGTCAAATTACGGTAGGTGGCAATACCTATAAACTTCCAGAATTATTTTTGGTAATGGCTACTCAAAACCCAATAGAGCAAGAAGGCACATATTCATTACCAGAAGCCCAGCTAGACAGGTTTATAATGTATGTAAATATTGATTATCCAAAAATTGATGCAGAGCGTCAGATTTTGAAATTAATTAGGGACGAGGTAAAATCAGGTGTCAACAAAATTCCGGAAAAAATCACTCAAGAAACGATTTTAAAGGCAAGGCAAGAGGTTATGCAAGTTCACCTTGCCCCGGCATTAGAAGAATACATTGTTCAATTTATAATGGCAACAAGAACCCCAGGAGCATACAGTGAAAAGTTTGAAAAATGGGTTGATTTTGGTGCATCTCCTCGTGGCACAATTGCACTGGACAGATGTTCAAGGGCAAAAGCTTGGCTTGATGGACGTGATTTTATAACTCCTGAAGATATTCATGATGTAATTTATGATGTTCTTAAGCATAGAATTATCCTTAGTTTTGAGGCTGAGGCAGAAGGAGTATCGGTGGAAAATTTCATAGATATTCTTTTAAAAAGAGTTCCACTTCCATAATATAAAGGTGTTTTCTTAATGTTTTTTATAGAAGCCATAAAAACAAAGCTAGATAATTTGTTTGGTACTGAATCTTCTGATAATAAAGAAGGTAAAGGTGTATACGCTTCTATCTCTGAATTGGTAAAAGAGCAATATAATATCTCTGGTATTGATTTTTTTAAAACAGCGTCCAGAGCAATTATGGCAGGCAGCTCATCATCTTTATTTAAAGGTAGAGGTATGGAATTTGACGAAGTTAGAATTTACCAACCAGGAGATGATAAACGTTCAATTGATTGGCGTGTAACCGCAAGGCGTGGCGATACTTATACCAAATTATTTAAAGAAGAACGCGAACGTCAAGTTATAATTTTGGCGGATATGCGTCCTAATATGCATTTTGGGACTCGGGGGATGTTTAAATCGGTCATGGCAGCTAGACTTTCTGCTATTATTGCTTGGGCTGGATTGGATGTTTCTGAAAAAATAGGCGGTATTGTGGTGTCAGGCAAAGAAACGGTGGTGGTAAAGCCAAATAATACCAGAAAAAACGTTCTTTCGTTATTAACCGCTATATCAAAAGCATCTTATATAGAAGAGAACACAAATCCTAAGCCATTGTCTTCTATGTTATCGGAATTAAGGCGAGTTGCAAAAACTGGTGGTATTGCAATTGTGATCAGTGATTTTCATGATTTTGATGAAAAGGCGCAAAGAAATTTAGCAGCTATATCAGGCAAATGCGATGTGGTAGCGATTAATATTATTGATAAGTTGGAGGAAAAAGCTCCTCCATCAGACAGATATTTGGTAACAGATGGTAATAAAACTTTGACTCTTTTTGCTGATGATTATTTATGGCGCGAACAGTACGAAGCATTTTTTAAGGAAAAACATCAAAAATTTGATGAATTTTGTAAAAAGATAAAGATAAAAAATCTTTGGGTGAAAACTTGGGAAAATCCTGCCAATGCTTTGAAAAAAGCGTTTATGACTTATAAAAAGAAAAGGCGGTAAAGTATGGATTTGTCAGGATTAAAAGATATTCATGCTCCCAACCACGAACTTAGCGTATTTCCGCTTGCAATAGGTTGGTGGATTTTAATAATATTGCCATTTGTTATATATTTTTTGGTCAAAGGAATTATTTATATTAAAAGAACAAGCACAAGATTCTTTGCCTTAAAAGAAATGAATAATATTTTAAATAATAATGATAATATTCAAATGATGGCAAAAGAAATGTCGATATTATTAAAACGTATAGCAATAAAGCAAATAACAAAAGACAGTGCTAATTTATACGGCAAGGAATGGGCAGAGTTTATAATAGAAAAGTCAAGATCTAAAGATAAAGAAGCTGTGGAATATATTGCAACAGCATCATACCTTCCCACCACTAATATACCTTCTTGTATAAATATGGATAGTATAAAGAAAATAGCAGCCGATTTCATAAGATATAACACATGATAGAATTTTTATGGCCATATATGCTTTTATTTTTACCTTTGCCTTTTATAATCAGGTGGGTGATATTCACAAGTGATAGTAAGGCTAGAAGCGATAGGTTGAAAGTACCTTTTTTTTCTGACATTAAAAAAATCAGACCACGGGCAAGCGGGCATAAATCAAAAAGTAATTTAATGTTTTTATTGATGTTGATTGCGTGGATTTTAATTGTTATGGCTGGGGCTCGTCCAATTGAAATAGGCAGTAATTGGCAGACAGATGTTAAGGGTCGTGATTTGATGATAGCGATTGACACTTCGGGCAGTATGGCTCGCCCTGAAACTACATCTGGCATAAAAAGTACAAGGCTTGACACAGTAAAATCGATTACCTCTGAATTAATAAAAAAGCGCAAAGGCGATAGGGTGGGAATTATTGTCTTTGGGACTAAGGCATTTTTATATACTCCTCTTTCTTTTGACTTATTTTTGGTAAGTGCTTTTTTAGAAGATGCGTTTGCAGGAATGGCAGGACCCAAAACAGCAATAGGAGATGCCTTAGCATTATCTGTGAAATATTTATATAGTCGCCCAAGTGAAGAGAAGGTTTTATTGTTAATGACGGACGGAGAAAATCAAGGCGGCGAATACACGATAGATCAGTCGTTAGAGTTGGTTAAAAAAGCTAGTATAAAAGTTTATGCGATAGGTATAGGTTTTTCTGATAAAGCCGGAGACAGTCCGATAAAAGACAGCGAGATTGATTTAGATGAGCCAGCCTTGATAAATATAGCATCTGAAACAGGGGGCAGGTATTTTAGAGTTAATTCTGCAGATGATCTAAAAAATGTGTTTAATGTGATAGGGGAACTAGAACAAATTAATGAAGTGTTGGTTAAACAAAATGGTAAGGATATTTATTATATCTTTATAATGTGGGCTATGTTTGTCATGGGATTAATGTTTGCCCTATATGTATATTCTATATACAGTGCAAGAAAAGAAAATGAAAGTGGGGGGGTATGATAGAAGCTATCACAAATTTTCATTTTATAAGGCCATACTTTCTTTTATTATTAATACCTCTTTTGTTTATTAAGGTTATTAATTATATGTCTGCTAATAAGATTAGTATATGGAATAAGGTGGTTGATAATAACTTGTTGCCTCATTTATTTATTAAAAGGCGAAATAACTCTTCTAAGCTTTTAATTATAATATGGGTGTTGCTTGTATTGTCATTAAGCGGACCTGTATGGCAAAAAAATCAACAAGGGTTATATAATAGTACGATTCCAACAGTTATAATCTTAGATGCGTCGTTATCTATGAATGCTGTCGATATTGCTCCTTCACGTATGGCTAGATCAATTATAAAGATATATGATATTTTAAATCAAAATAAAGGAGGTTTATTTTCATTAATGATTTATAGCGAAGAGCCATATGTCATAGTTCCATTAAGTGATGACAATGCTATCATAGAAAACTATTTACCATTAATAACCACTGATATAATGCCTTCGCAAGGTTCAAGGCTGGATAGGGCGATAGAGTTGGCCACCCATGAACTTAATAAATCAAATGTTAATGCTGCTCATATTGTGATATTAACGGACAGCGCGGGGCACAGTGATATTGATAAGGTCTTAACGCAAGCTAAAAATGCTGAAAATTCGGGATATATAATATCTATAATCGGTGCTGGGACAAATGATGGCGGAATGATAAATCTTGAAAATGGCAACAAAATCAAAACAAAGTTAAATCAAGAAGAATTAATAGAGATTGTAAAAACATCAAAAGGAAAATACCATCAAATAACCAATGACGATAAAGACATAAAATATATTTTTTCAGAAATAGAAGACAGGATAAAAAGACTTAATCCTCTTGTAAAATCAGATATCGATTCGCTTATGTGGCAAGATAGCGGAATTTATTTCCTTATTCCTGTATTAATATTGTTTCCGTTGTTGTTTCGCAAAAACTTTTTATTTTCAATAGGAATTATTTTGTTTCCTGTGAGTGCAAATGCTTTTGATTATAGAGAATGGTTTTTAAGTCCTGAACAATACGGGGTTTTATTAATAGAAGAAGGCGATTTTAATAAAGCCGAAAAGTATTTAATAAACAATAAGGAACAAAGGTCGATTGCTCTATTAAATGCGAACAGGATAGAAGATGTAAAAGTAATTTTAGCAAATGAAAAAAACTTTAACACTCTTTATAATATAGGAACAGTATTAGCTCAAAAAGGCGAATATAATATTGCATTATCATTGTTAGAGCGAGCAGTTAGTATAAATCCAAAATCAATGGATGCATTGAACAATTACTTGGTTGTTAAAAAAATATTAGAACAAGAAGCACCTAATAGTGGGGACAGAGCCGATGGTAATGATGGAAGTAATAATGATAGTGAAATGCAAAATAGTCCACCAAATAATCAAAATAAAGATGAAAGTCAGCAAAAGCAAGAGTTGCAAAAACAAAAAATAGATACCTCTAAAATATCAGAAAATAACCAAGATATGGTTGATATGTTAAAAAACAAATTAAAAAGAATTTACGATAAAAATCGTTATGGCGAAGTTGGGGAAGAAAATAGATGGTAATGCGAAAATTTTTACTTCTGATTTTATTTATATTTTTAACAACGCCTTCATTAGCTGATTCTAATGGATTTGTAGAAGCTGAAATTGCTTCAAAATATCTTTATACCAACAGCGAAATTATTTTAAAAGTAAGGATATATCACACTTCTAAAATAGTTTTTGGAGAAATGCCTCCACTAGAAATTACAGGTCCTAGCAAGCCAACAATTAAAAAATTAAAAACAAAAGCTAAACAAACAGAATTTAAATATGGAGAAAATTATAACTATTCAGAACAAAATTTTGCAATATTTGTCGACACTGCGGGCAAATACCAAATTAAATCTTTTGAATTTAAAGCAACGTCAAATTATGAAGTTGAAAAATTAGTATCTGAAAGCATACGATTTGATGTAAAGAATGCACCTAAACTACAAAATAATGAATGGCGCAGTGCATACAGCCTTGATATTAAAAGCGGCATTGATCAAAAGCAAGCCAAGGTTGGCGATACCATAAATCGTGTAATACTTTTAACCGCCAGAGGAGCAGATAAAAAGTTATTTGATAAATTGAATATACCAGCGGTAAATGGGGCAAGAGTGTATGAAAGCCCAGTAATAGAAACCGAAATTATAGGGGAAGATAATTTAATTCTAGAACAACGTTATAATTATGTATATATCCCCCAAAAAGAAGGTCAATTGTTTTTTCCTGATATAAATTTTGAATGGTTTGATTTATCAAAAAACGAAATTAAGCAATCAAAAATATCAGGAGCTTCTTTTGATATAGAAATTAATTCGGCAAGTGAAGTAGCTGGTGTTGATGGTGAAAAATTATCATTTGCCTTTAATATTTTACATTTTTATATGGCTGTTTTGATTTTGTTTCTTTTGGCACTTTTGATTTATTTGTCATTAAAAATGAAAACATATATTTACAAGCTTAATCAAAAAAATAAAAAATTACTTTTACTTAAAAGAGTATGTTACAAAAATGATCCAAATTCATCGTTAAAATTGGTTATTTCAATTGCTATAGATAATGGAATAAAAGATATAAAAAATATATCAGAGCTAAGTAAAATATTAAACGATGTAAAATTTTCAAAACAAGTTATACTATTAAACGAAAAAATATTTAATAATAAAAACGGTTGGAAAGGTAAAGAATTTTATACCTCATTTATATATGCTATTAAAAAATATAAAAAGAAAAGCGAAAATAATGAATTTCCTAGCCTTTACCCAATAAATTGATATAATAAAAAGCGATGAAAAAAAGTAATATAATAGAAAAAATAATAAAAATTTCTAAAAACGAAACAGTTCGTAAAGCAACTACTTGGTCGATTTTGGTTCTTTCATTATTTTTCAGCGTTGTTACATATCTGGTCTTTTCTGGTCTTAATGTTTTTCCTACCTCCTCAATTACTGTCATTTTATTACTTAATATTGATTTGTTTTTGCTTTTACTATTAACCGCACTTGTAATCAGAAAGGTTATAAAGTTATGGTTACAAAAAAAACAGAAAATTGGTGGTTCAGGAATTCATATAAAGCTTGTTCTTCTATTCATGTTTGTCGCTGGTCTTCCTACTATTATGGTTACCATGTTTTCTGCTATATTTTTCAACGTAGCAATTAAAACCTGGTTTTCTGAACAGGTGCAAAATGCTATTGAATCTTCGCTAGTTGTAGCAGAAGATTATTATAAAGAGGCTCGCACAGTAATAGCAAATGATACGGTAATAATTTCACAAGAAATAGCATCTAATCTTGATGATCTATCGGATAAAAAAGACATTGAAAAATTTCTATTAAGGGAAATGGAACGTCAAAATATTGACGAGTTGATTTTGGTGGATTCAAAAGGTAAAGTGACTATGCAAGTTGGCGATATGTCGGCATTAAAAGAGGAACAAGTACCACGGTGGATTTTTTCCCAAGCGGATAAAGGCGGTATAGCAATTAACTTAAATCAAAAATCAGATAGAATTCGTGCTTTAGTTCGTTTGGACAATGATTATGATTTATATTTATATATTGGCAGGGTAATTAATCCTGAAATCATTTTTCATATAAATAAGGCGAAACAAGCAATCGGAAATTATAAAACCTTAGAAGGCAAGCGTTTTTACCTTGAAATAACCTTTACAGTTTTATTTATAGCTATTGCGCTTATTTTGTTCTTAGTATCTGTATGGATTGGTCTTGGCACAGCAACGGGTCTTATGCGTCCGATTGGGCTTTTAATATCTGCATCTGAAAAAGTAGCAAAAGGCGATATTTCTGTAAAAGTGGAAGAGCTTGATAGTAAAGATGAGCTTGCACAATTGGTGTCTTCATTTAACAATATGACTTCTCAGATATCTATGCAACAAAACGAATTAATTCAAAAAAACATCCATATAGACGAAAGACGAAGGGTAACAGAAGCAATTTTAGCTGGTGTTTCATCTGGGGTTGTAAATGTTACAAAAGATATGAAAATTCGTATGGCAAATGTTCGTGCTTGTGAATTATTGGGCGATTTGAATGCAAAAAAAGGAGAAGTTTTGGGCGAGGTAGTTCCTCAACTGACTCCGATAATAAAGAAATTGCAAGAAAGTTTGTTTGTAACAGTCCAAGAAAATATAGAAATTATAATAGATGAAATTCCAAGACAATTTTTTGTTAGGGTAATTGGCGAATACGGCGACAGCAATGTCGGGGGATTTGTGTTCACTTTTGATGATATAACAGAGCTTGAACAAGCTCAAAGAAAGGCAGCTTGGGCAGATGTGGCAAGGCGTATTGCTCATGAAATTAAAAACCCATTAACCCCGATTCAATTATCAGCAGAAAGATTGCTAAAAAAATATAAAGATGAAATAGAAGATGAAGCATTTATTAAATGTATTAATACGATTATAAGACAAGTTGCGGATATTGGCAAAATGGTTGATGAATTTGCAAGGTTTGCAAAAATGCCATCGCCTAAACTGGGTAAATTTTCTGTATCATCGATTGCTAAAGATGAAATTTTCCTTCAGCAACAAGCTTTTTCTTTTATTGATTATAGATTGGATGACAACGAATATTCGGGCAATATAACTTGTGATAAAACGCAAATAGGTCAAGTATTTATGAACTTACTTAAAAATGCAGCTGAATCATTGGTTTTAAAACAAGAACAAGAAGGCGATTTCGAGGCTTTTATAAAATTAAGTATAACAAAAAATATAAATGATATATCTGTTGTAATTGAAGATAACGGAAAAGGAATTTTAGAAAGTGATTTACGTCGTATAACAGAACCTTATGTTACTACAAAATCAAAAGGAACGGGTATTGGTCTTGCGATTGTAAAAAAAATAATAGAAGATCATAAAGGTAATTTAAAAATTGAAAATCGCAAAGAAGGCGGCGCAAAAGTAACGTTTATGTTGGGTATGCAATAAAGGATAATAATACAATGATGCAAGAAATTTTTATAGTAGATGATGAAATAGACATTAGAACATTGGTTAAGGATATCCTTGTTGATGAAGGGTACAAAGTTCGTGAATTTTCATCTGCTGCTGATTTTTTAAATGCGCTAGAGGAAACGAAACCAATTTTAGTGTTGTTGGATATTTGGTTAAAAGGCAGCGAAATAGATGGTATAGGTTTGCTAGATAAAATAAAGAAAAAGTATCTAGAAACAAATGTTGTGATGATAAGTGGTCACGGAAACATAGAAATAGCAGTTTCAAGCATTAAAAATGGTGCATATGATTTTATTGAAAAACCGTTTAATTCAGACAGGTTATTATTGGTGGTTTCTCGTGCCATTCAAAATGCAAATTTATTACAAGAAAATAAAGCTCTTCGCTATAAAAACAAGCAAGAAAGTTCGCTTATTGGAACAAGTTCAAAGATAACTAATTTAAAAAATCAAGTTGAAAAAGCATCTCAAACAAGTTCTCGTATTTTAATATCAGGAGCCCCAGGAACAGGTAAAGAAGTCGTTGCTCGTGCTATTCACACCAATTCGGACAGAAAAGATAATCCATTTGTGATTTTTAATTGTGCTACTATGAATGCTTATGGACTTGAAATGGAACTTATCAATGCATTTAAAGAAGCTGGAGATGGTACAATAGTATTGGACGAGATTTGTGATTTGCCTTTGATAGTACAAGGCAAGTTACTAAAAATGTTGCAAGATAGCTCCGATAACGAATTTGAATCTACTAGGGTAATATCGATAACAAATCAAGACATCACGGCTAAGATAGAACAAGGATTGTTCCGTGAAGACTTATATTATCGTCTAAATGTAATACCACTTACAGTTCCATCATTATCAGGAAGAAAAGAAGATATTATATTGTTTGCAAACCATTTTATGGAACAATATTGCGATTCGATGTCAATTACTTTCAAAGGTTTCACTGATCAAGCAATAGTAGCATTAAAATCTTATGAATGGGAAGGAAACGTACGGCAACTAAGAAATACGATGGAATGGCTTTCAATAATGTTGGGTGATAAACTATCCACCTCAGAAATAACACTAGACATGTTGCCTGTTGAAATATATTCAACAAAAATAAATTTGGTTCCAGAAGTAAAAAGAAATTCAGATTATTTTTCATTACCATTAAAAGACGCAAGAGAAGAATTTGAACGAGAATATATGGAAAGACAAATTCTTCAATATGGAAACATATCTAAAATAGCGGATTTAATTGGAATGGATAGAGCATCTCTTCACCGAAAATTAAAACAACTAGGCATAGAATATAAGAAATAACAGGGATAAAAAATATGAAAATTATTGTTTGTGGTGCAGGAAAAATAGGGCAAAATTTAGTTAAATTTTTAACTCATTCTGATAATGATATTGTTGTGATAGATTCTGATGAAAATTTATTAAAAGAGATGTCATCTTTAATGGATATTCAAGGAATTTGCGGAAATTGCTCTCATCCAGATGTTTTGGAACAAGCGGGTGCGCTAGGCAGTGATATGATTATTGCAATGACAGGAAATGAACAAGTTAACATGATGACCTGTTTTATGGCAACGAATATATTCAAAGTACCTACAAAAATCGCTCGAATTTCATCAGAAATTTTCATAGATGATAAATATGCAAGTAATGTGTCACGCAGAGGTAGGATGATAAGCAAGATGATTTCACCTGAAAACGAACTTGCAATGGCAGTAACCAGAAGCCTTAACGCGGAATGGGCAACAGAAATAATTTCAATAGCAGATGAAAAAATGCGTTTTATCGGGGTTGAATGTGGTGAAAATTTTATATTTACAAATGCTCAAATAAAACAAATTCCTATGTTGTTGCCAGATATAAATATCAGAATAATAATGATTGTAAGGGACGAAGAAGTTATATTCCCAACCTCAGATGAAAAAATAATAGCAGGTGATGAAGTTTATTTTTCAATCCCTGCAAGCCAATTGCAAATGTCTCTTGAAAATATGAATATATCTTCTGATTTAAAACAAAGTATAGTGATAATCGGAGGGGGGAAAGTAGGTCACAATTTGGCGAAAATGCTTGACGCTAGAATGATATTCAAAGACGTAACATTGGTTGAAAAAGATGAAGAAAAAGCAGCAGCTCTTGCAGAAAAGTGCGAAAACATTTCAATAATTTGCGGTGACATATTAGATGATACTATCCAAGACGAAATAAATTTTGAAAATAAAGATATTGTTATCTCTTTAATGGGTGAAGAACTTAATATAATTTCATCATTATTGGCTAAGAATAAAGGTGTGAAAAGAACAATTGCAACAATTGAAAATGATATTTATGATAAAATTAATGAAGCATTAGGAGTGGATATTTTAATTGATAGTAATGCCATAATTGTTTCAAGTATTCTAAGGTATGTAAGAAAGGGTGTTATAAGTGCTGGTTATTCTTTAAAAGGTGATATAGGAGAGATATTAGAAGGCATTGTCCAAGAAGATTCTCAAATCCTTGGTAAGTCAATACAAGAGATTGAAAATTTAGAAATATCTGTTATATATATCGAACGAAATGGCGAATTTTTAGTGTTGTCTGATGATACAATTATTGAACTTGGCGACAAAATAGCACTTTTTTCGAAAGAAGAAGACATATCAAAAACTGAAAAAATATTTATGACAGATGTATAAAATTTGTTTTGAAATTTTAAAATAATATGATACTAGATAATCACAAGTAAATTAGGAGAATAATAATGATAAGTGATTTACAACAAAAATATCTTGAAAACGTATGCAAAGAAAATAATCCAGTAACAATTTTTTTATTAAATGGGATAAAATTGCAAGGCATAATAACTGGTTTTGATGAAAACGTTGTTATGTTAAGAAGGGATAGCTCTTTACAAGTTATATATAAACAAGCTATATCAACGATTATGGCAAATAATCCTGTTGCTGAAATTGAATAATGTCATTAAAGGCACTAGCGGTATATCCAAAACTAAAAGATGACAAGCGAAACGCATCATATCATCAATCCAGAATTGATGAAATATCCGGTTTGGTCACAGCAATAGAAGTAGAGCTTTTCGATGCGATGTCTGTTAATGTTTACGGCATTAATTCAGGTTTTTTTATTGGCAAAGGAGCCGTTTCAAAAATATCAACGATTGTAAAAGAAAATTCAATTGGTTTGGTAATTCTTGATACCAGGTTGTCCCCAGTTCAACAAAGGAATTTGGAAAAAGAATTCAATGCTAAGGTCATAGATAGAACAGCATTAATTATTGAAATTTTCGGCAAAAGAGCAAGGACAAAAGAAGGTGTGTTACAGGTCGAACTTGCTCATCTAAGCTATGAAAAATCTAGATTAGTCAGAAGCTGGACTCACTTAGAACGTCAACGAGGTGGCAGGGGTTTTTTGGGTGGTCCTGGTGAACGCCAACTTGAACTTGATAAACGTATGCTTGAACAACGTATTAAAAAAATTAAACAAGAATTGGAACAAGTAAAACGAACCAGAGGGCTGCACAGAACAGCAAGACAAAAAGTACCTTATAAAGTTGTTGCCCTTGTTGGATATACGAATGCTGGTAAATCCACACTTTTTAATAAACTAACAAAAGCAACGGTCCAAGAAAAAGATATGTTATTTACAACATTAGACCCTACGATGCGTAGAATTTACCTGCCTAGCGGAGAAACCGTTATTTTGTCGGATACAGTAGGATTTATATCGGAAATCCCAACCGAATTAATCCAAGCCTTCAGCGCTACACTGGAAGAAGTGGCAAGTGCTGATGTAATTTTACATGTAAGGGACGTTTCAAATCAAGATTCGGATAAACAAAAAGAAGATGTTCTAAAAATAATGTCAACTTTGGTTGATGAATATGTTCTTGAAAATAAAACAATAGAAGTTTTAAATAAAATTGATTTGCTTGATGAAGACGAACAAAAATCTTATTTAAACAAGGCCTCTAAGAATAAAAAATTAATTGCTATTTCGGCAAAAACAGGCGAAGGCAAAGATAGATTATTAAAACTATTAGGGCAGATTACTAAATGAAAATAGATATAGATAAAATCGAACAAATAATAAGGCAAGCAGCAAAAGATACAATTTTGCCATATTATAAATGCCTTGAAGATTGCGACATTGACACTAAACAACACGAAAACGATTTTGTTACAATTGCAGATAAAAAATCAGAAGAATTTATATCAAATGAACTTAAAAAAATATATCCGGAAGCAATAATAATAGGTGAAGAAAGTGTCGCGCAAAATCCACAGTTGCTTGAAGAACTTAAAGATGGCAGACTTTCTTTCATAATTGACCCAGTCGATGGAACCAGAAATTTCAAAGAAGGTGTTGATGATTTTGGTGTAATGGTTGGTTGCGGTTATAAAGGCGAAACTATTGCTGGGTTTATTTACCTTCCTATGTATGATAAAATTGCAATTTGTGAAAAAGGATCAGGCGTTTATATAAATGGTAAAAGACAACAAATTATTGAAAATACAGATGTGGTTCCTAATATGGTTGGCAAAGTGTGGGGTAAAGCGCATGGTCTTGAAAAATACATAAAAAAAGCCAGTGAGAACAGATGTGCTGCCGTTTCTTATATAGAATTTGTTGAAAATAAATTAAATTTTATTTGCGATATGGCTCATGTTGCTTATCCATGGGATCATATGAGTGGAGTTTTATTTACAGAGGAAGCCGGTGGATATGCCCAAACGGTTGATGGTAAAGATTATGATTATAGGGAATTTAAGCAAACTTTGATAGTAGCAGACAGTAAAAGAAACTATGATCAACTGCAAAAATTAGCTTACGAATTTTTTCAAAAATCTACCTAAACTTTTATTAATTTCAATAGCATCTTTCTGGGTAGGGGCTAATATTCCCCAAAGTTTTCTTGGTATTCTTTCCACTATTATCGGCGAAAAAGTAGCAGGGCTATTATAAAGAGCTTTAAGAGCAATTTCAGGATTGACTTTAGATTCTCTTAAAAAATTAGCAGCCATCTTTCTGGCATCAATAGGATAATTACGTTTTATCACTGGTAATGCAATTTCATCAATAATAGCGTCTCGTTCTGCGATTGATTCTTGGATTTGTTTAGCTAAATCCCACATCTTATCTTTATTAAATTTATTGATATTAATCATATCACTTTCATATGGTGTGTGAACTTCATCGGATTGATTTGATTCGTTATTTATATCTAACGAAGATATGGTTTTAAACAAGTTAACAAGATATCTTGCAATAGATTCTGGAACTGATTTTTCGATATGATATGGGTCTTGTAAATTAAAAGAGCCTTTATTTTTTTCAAAACTAGAAGAATTATGAATAAAATATATGTAATAAGTTTCAATGTCATCAATAATTTTTTGAATTACCTTATCATCAATCCCAGAATCAAGGTCTGCAGGCATTAAAGAGTGATTTATAGCAGGAGTTTTATTCTTGGCTATATATGTATTAATTAAAGATTGAGTTATAACGTATGCTGCGCCAATTCGGTCTGCATTTGTTACAAAGGTGCTCATTATTTCTTCGCCGAAAGTTTCAAATAACTCTTCTTCTAGATTTTTAGAAAAATTGGAAATGTATACATTTTCATTTTTTACAGGTTCAGAGGTATCAACAGGAGTGTAAACTTCTTTAGGTGCATCAACTTTAATAGGTTCCGCGGTTTCAACCGGCTCAACAACATCAACAGGTTCGGCAATTACAACTGGTTCAGCAGCCTTAGCAGGTTCAAAAATTTCAACAGGTTTATCAACTATAATAGGTTCAACAGTTTTAATTGATTCGTTAATTGTAACAGCTTCATCAACTTTAACCGGTTCATCAATTACAGCTGGTTCTATAGTCTTAGTCGGTACAGCAATATCAATTGTTTTATCAATTATAACAGGTTCTGCAACCTTAGTTGGCTCAACAACCTCAATAGGTTCAGAATTTTTTACAGCAGGAACTGCTGATTGAGTGCTTTCAATAATATTTTCAGTTTCTTTGTTTGTGTTTTCAAGACTTTTATCAAGAGTTGGCAAAGCATCAACCTCACCCCAATTGGATTTAGGTAAAGGAACAGCAGGCGCCTTTTTCTTGAAAGCAGAAGGTGGCGGAGGCGGTGGTGCTTTTCTGATATTATCCTGATTCATAATGTTTCCTCTATATAATCCTTGTAAATAATTTTATTATAGTATAATATATAAAAAAATAAAATCAAAAAAATGTCATAATTTTTTTTGTAAAAATAAGTTATAATGAATTATGAAACATTTATTTTTGAAAAGGACATGATGTGAATATTGCAAAGCAAGCAATTAATTTTAATGTTAATAAAGTTATAAATATTATTACTTTATTATTTCTTGTGTTTGTTTTTTCTTCAATTTCTACTCAATCCTTTTCCCAAAACACTAAAACAAAGATCCCTGCAGATGCTCTAGAGGCAGCAAATAAACGGGTTGAAGATTTTAAAACTTATATAGAGGCTAATCCAGGCACTCATGGATATTCGGCTGAAGAATTAAAACAACAATATAGTAATGCTGCTCAATGTGCAGCTATGGGTCGTTTATATACAATTCGCCCTAAAACAGCTGCAACTACATCGTCTAATCATTGTGGAGATAGAGCCCCAAGTGACGATTGGCCAGAAGATAGCGCAAGTAAGGAAGCGGCTTGTGCTGCTGACAAAGGTAAATGGTCGCCACCATCAAGCGCTCATCCTTCGGGTTTTTGCCATTTTGATGAATTAAACTCGGAAGATAAACAAAGTCCCCAAGAGATGGTAGAGTTAAGTTGTGGCTATCCCGATAACCCTCAACAATTTGTCACTAATTTAAGTGGAAAATGTTGGTTTTGTGAACCAGTTGCTAAGGTGGTTTCTGCATTCCAAACGATATCTACGGAAGTTTATAATAAAGTGAAATCAGGTATGATAAAATTATTATCCGCTTGTTTCATGGTATGGTTAGCTGTAAAGATTATTGCTTTTGTAGGTGCTATGAATTTAAAAGATATTGGTGAATTTTATACGGATATCGGTACTGGTGCAGTGAAAATTTTACTAGTTGGTTTAGTTCTCGGCAATAGCCAGCTCATATGGCAGTATATAGTTGGACCATTAGCATCAGCATCTCTTGATTATGCATCAGCTGCGCTAGAATCATCTTTATCAACTGTTAAAATTGCATCTAGCGAGGTTGCTACTAACAACCCAATGTCATCTATCTCTCAAAAATTGGTAGGAAATGGAAGTAGCGCAGGGGGAATTATTGCTGCTATAAATCAACACCTAATGAAATTAATTGCGACTGGTTGGGTTATGATGTCTGCTATTATGAAAAATGGATTCTCTTGCATTCCTTGGACAGGATTTTATTTCTTTGTAGCTGGGGTGTGTTTGGTTGTAATGGGAGCTGCTTTCGTGTTTGCGATTCCTTTTATGATAGTAGATGCAATTTTCAGACTTGGTGTATTTTTAATATTCTTGCCAATTTTTATCTTTTTCTGGGCATTTAAAATAACAGAAGGTTACTCAAAAAGAGGTTTAAACTTATTGTTACATTCTATGTTAACTATATTATTAATAGCAATAGTTATCGCAATATGTACAATAGTTCTTACAAAAACTTTGAAATTGCCAACTATAACAAACAGTTTGACTGAAAATCTTACTAATATTGAAGGATTTTATGGTGGCGGTTTAACAAGCTTAATCACAGCAATTGTTGTATTATTATTTTCACTTGAAATTGTAAAAACAGTTCCTGATATTGTTAATCATCTATTGCCTAACGTGGGTGGTGCAACTAATGCAGGGGCTAAAGCAGGAATGATTTTAAGTTCTCCGAAACAGGCATTAAAAGTTGTGGGACTTGCAGCATCTGTAACGGGAATGATAGGTCAAAAGATAGTGAGCAAGACAACAAGAGGAACTGATCTTGATGCAAGAAACAGATCTGCCAATACACAAACAAGAGCTGCAGGATATGCACATACATGGAGAGAACAAAACACAACACTTAATGAAAGAATAGAAAAAGCAGAAAAAGAAGCTCTTGCATTAAAACAATCTGCTGATCCATCTTCTAAAACGATGCTTACTGATTATGAAAGAAAACTTATTGCTGATCAAGCTAGAAGTGATCAGGCAAAAGCCAACGCGATGCCAAAAGTAATAGTATCTTCTGCGCTTGCGGATAAATTGCGAAATGATCCGAATTATAGGTTGAACGCAAAAGAAATAAAAGAAATAATTTCAGATAACCGTTATAGAGCAGGCGGAATGAAAGAATTTTTACAAGACTTCAGATCTCACATGAAAGAGAAATCAAAAGATAAGCTATATTCAACTCTAACCGGTGAAAAGAAAGAAATGTTCTATCCAAAAGAGGATGATAAATTAAATTCTGTTTCTCAATCACAATCATCACAAATGATTGATGAAGAATTCAAAAAAAGAGAAGAAGAGAAAAAGGCTAAAGAGGAAGAAGAAAAGAAAAAAGAGCAAGAGGCTGCTGAAAAAAAAGAGGATGATAAAAAGCAAGAAGAAGCCGAGAAGCAAGAAAAAGAAGCTAAGCAAGAAAAAGAAGCTAAGCAAGAGCAAGAAGCAAAAGAAGAGACAAAAAAAGTAGCTCAAGGTCAAGCTGTGTATGATACGGATCAAAAATCAGCTGAAATAAGATCAGGAGAAGCTGAAAATAAAGAAAGAGAAATCGCAAAAGAAAAACAAGAAGATAGGGAAAAAGAAAAACAAGAAGATAGGGAAAAAGAAAAACAAGAAGATAGGGAAAGAGACGGAAATGAACGTGGATATTAATTTTGAAATAGCGCATAGAAAAGAAAAGAAAGCATTAATTGTATTCTTTATGTTATTAACTATGCTTGTTTCTTTTTTTCCGACATATACATATGCTCAATTGCCTTCTAATGACCCTAGTAATTCTGGTAGTTATGGGCAAGGGCAGACCCAATTTCACGACAAAAAAGAATTTAATTGTGGTTACCCTGATAACCCTAATCTGTTTGTATGTGATATGTCATCTACTTGCTGGTATTGCAAACCATTTGCAACAGTGGTTGAGGTAATTCAAAATGTAGCTTTAAAAGTTTATGAAAATGTTATTGGCGGATTAATGGGATTGTTGGCTGCATGTTATTGTATTTGGATTGCGGTTAAAATAATCAGCTATATTGCTCAGTCAAAAGAAACTGATATAGGCGAATTTTATACAGATATAGGGGCGGCAACGTTAAGGGTTTGTATCGCTGGATTAATACTTGGAATGGGGTCTGGGATTTGGACATATACGGTATCACCGTTGTCTAGTGCTGTATTTGAATATGGTTCTGCTGCTATTAATTCAGGAGGAGGCTCAAGTGGATGTAGAGGGGTGCCATTAATCACATTCTCAACCTCAATAAAAACAGATACAATAGCAGGCAGTATGGCAAAAATGTTAATAGGTGAAGGTTCATCTGCTGGTGGATTATTGGCTGCTATTAACCAAAAATTGATGTCAATTGTTGCTTATGGTTGGTTAATGGCATCGGCAGCTATGACAAAAGGTGATGGCTGTCTTCCATTCCAATATACATCTGTGTTTTTTGCTGGAATTCCTTTGATGATATTTGCGATTGCTCTATTGATTGCAATTCCTTTAAAATGTGCAGATATAATCTTTAGGCTGGGGATATTTCTAATTTTGTTACCATTATTTGTAGTTGCTTGGGCATTTCCTTTGACTAAACAATTTTTTGAAGAAGGCGTTAATTTGTTACTTCATATAATGGTTAATTTGCTTATGTTCGCGATAATTTTAGGATTATGTACAAGTCTTATAATGAATAGTATGGAAATATCATCTGTTGATTTTAGTAAAATTGACTTGGCATTAGCGACTTTGAAGGCAAATTATTCGCTCGATTCTGCAATATTTATAAAAACTACTGTTTTGTTATTTTTCTCCTATGTGGTTTTAGAGCAAGCAAAAGATGTAACAGACAGAATTACTGATGCTAATTATGATTCTTCTTCATTTGAAAAAAATATGAAAAATGCACCTAAAAATATAGCAAAAGGAGCTGGTAAAGTTGCGCTTGCTGCCGCTAATGTAGCAACAGCAGGTAAAGCAGGTACCCTAGCAAAAGCATTTGAAAAAGGTTTTAAAAAGGGAATGTAATGAAAATGGAAACATTGAAAAAAATGTCTAAAAACTACAGTAAATCAAAAATATTTTTGATGATATCGCTGTTGCTTTTTGTGTCATTATTATCTTTTAATGTTTATGCAAATGATAATAAACTTCCACCTCTTACAGAAGAGCAAAAAAAAGAACTTGATGAAAAAATTCAAGAAGAAATAGAAGATGTAAAAAATGATAAAGATTTAACGGATACTGAAAAAGAAAATCTTATAAAAGATATTTCCGCTTGTGGTGCCAATGGCAGAGTATGGAAAAGTGGATGGTTTAGTAGTTCTTTAAGTGGTTATTGTGGTGATAGAGCAAATTTAACTTTTTGGGATTATGGATTTAATCAGGATGCTTATCGTAGGACATCATGTGAAGAAGATGGAGGCGAATACAAGAATATATCAGTAGGAGACACCGCGCAACCAAAGTATCGATGCGTTTTCGAATATAATCATGATAAAGCTCAGAAATTGGCAGAAGAGACAGGTCTTGATGCAATAGATGACATGTTGAAGTTTTTACAAGATTTATTTTCTGATTGTGGATATCCAGAAGACCCTAAAAACTATATTTCAACAGCAGGAACGTTTTGCTGGTTTTGTCCAGCGCTAAATACAATGATTGAGGCGACGCAATCTCTTGCCAGTATTGTATATGGCAAAGTTACTGGTGGATTAATCGCAATGCTGGGGGCTTTTTTATGTGTTTGGCTAGCGTTGAAGATAATGTGGTACATTGGATCGATGAAACCATATTCACCAGGAGATTTTTTCACTGAAATTGGAAAAATTGTTCTAAGAGTTGCTTTGGCTGCAATAGCATTAGGGGTTGGCACAAGTTTATGGGATTATAGTATAACACCTCTGGCAGATATTGTTTTTGATTATGGAACTTCAGCTTTAAGTGTTAATGTTGATGTGAAATCATCAGCACCGGTAGATGCAATAGGTTCAAAATTGGTCGGCAGCGATAACGCTTCAGGCGGAATTATATACGCAATAAATAAAAAAATAATGGAAATAATAGCAAGTGGATGGGTAATGTTTACAGCTGCATTAAAAGCAGGTGATTTATGCATTCCTTTTGGACATTGGGGATTGTTTCTTATATCAATTGTTGTAATGTTATTTGGCATTATGTATTTGTTTATAATACCGATGAAATTTGCTGATGTTTTGTTCAGACTTGGTGTATTTTTGGTAATGATGCCATTGTTTGTTTTTGCTTGGGCATTTCCAATAACCAAAGATTTCTTTAAAAACGGTGTTAATTTATTGATAAATGTAATGATGACGCTTTTAATTTTCTGTATTGTTATAGGTATATGCACAGAATTAATAAGGCAAGAGATAAATTTCCCGTCTTTGGATGCTGATTTTGAAAAAGCACTTAAACAATTAGTAGATGAATTTGTTTTATCTTGGTATAAGTTGATACTGATAATAACTTATATGATATTTTCTTTTTCTATTATAAATAATGTAGGAAATATAGCAGGCAGGTTATCGCAAACAGGTTACAGTCCATCTTTATTTGCTCAAGGTTCTGGTCATCAAAAAAGTACAGTGGCAAGGGTGACAGGTGGAATTGCAAATAAATCTATTGCTGTTGCGTCTGCTGGTAAAAATGTTGCAAAAGCAGGACATAGATTTTATAAAAACAGGCAAAAATTAAAAGGTTAGTGTGAAGCTATGAAAATAACAATAAGAATGGGAGTAAGGTTGATAATATATGGGTTGATTCTTGACGCCATATTGGTTTTGCTAGGATCTCCGCATACTGTATTTCAAACAGCCGCAGCAGGATTAAAAGAATGTTTTGCTTGTACTATTGTTGATACAATTTTAACCACTATGTCAACAGCTGTCACATCTGTATATCAATCAGTTACAGGAGGTTTACTGCCTTTACTTCTTGCTCTTTATACAATTTGGTTGGCGGTTTATGTTATTAAACATGTAGGGGCTTTTAAATCACAAAGTATAGCAGAATTTTACACAGGCATTATGAAAAAATCATTTCTTGTTTTGTTTATAGGATTCTTGGTTGCATCATCATCTGGAATGCAAGTTGTTTTTAATTTGGTAATAATTCCTTTGGTAGAAGGATTTGTTAATTTTGGAAATGCTATTGTGGGAACTGCAAGTGGCGTTCCTGGTTGCTCTTCAGCGGCTCTTAAACCTACTATAAGCGTTTCTGGTTTGGATATGAGTGGTTTGGTTGTGGCAATAAAATGTTTAATTGGGGCAATTCACCAAGTCATCTATCCTGGAATTGCCATAGGAGCAAAGTTGCTCAGCTCTGCAACAGCTGGATTTTGGGTAGAGTTTATAGGATTAATATTATTCATAATATTTGTAATCTTAGACCTTTTATTCCCGCTTCAAATATTTGATAGTTTATTTAGATTAGCTCTTGTTTTAATTCTTCTTCCTGTTGCAATTATGTTGTCGGCATTTCAAGTATCAAGAAAATATTTGGTAAAGTTGATAGAATATTTTGCAGCAATATTGATACATATTTCTGTGATAAGTATAGTTTTCGCAGTATGTGTAGTAGTAGTAAGTGAAGTTATACCTGGTATAAATTCTGACTACAGTACGGGGGGAGCCGGTATTTCTGATGAAAACCAATTGAAAAATATTGCATCGCTTCAAATGAAAGAAGTGGCAATGTTTGGATTGTTGGTTTATATGATATACATACTTAACCAGTTTAATGAATATGTAGGTATGTTAGCCGGCGTAGGTGTTGGATCTTCGATGGCAGAAGGTGCAAAAAACAACACTATGAAATCAGGTCTAGGAGTAGGGGCGTTAAGTGCCGGTGTGGTAAGAGGTCTTCATGGTGTTGCAAAAAATATTAGAAGTAAATCAAATTAGGTATCATTAATTGAATATAGTTATGGAAAAAATGAATGTTTAAAACAATAAAATTATTATTAGCAACCATTATATTTTATTATATTTTTGTTTATTTTAATGAAAATAGCTTTTTTCATAAATTTGAAGCTATAATACCTTATATATATATTGTATCATTTATTGTAATAGCGTTATGCCTAGGTACTGTTTTTTATTTCCATAAATCAGTTAATAAGAAAAATTTAATATTTATTTTCAGTTTACTTACGACTTTGTTTGCATTCAACATATCGTATGCCGAAACTGTTGATTGTGAAGGGGCTAACACATCTAGCGATCGCAGATGCGGAAGGTGCGTTCAAACGGTTGCTGAAAATGGCGAGTTCAGTTGTTGGCCTTGCTCTATCTTTGAAAAAATATTTGATGTTTTTGATAAGATTGTATCTGGTATTGTTAATAATTTGACATCATCTTTGATATCGCTTGTTACTGCTGGTTATTTGGTGTGGGTAGCATATACGATATCAATGCATATAATAACATTTAGAGATAGAGATATAGGAAGGTTTTTTACTAAACTAGGCGGTATGACTATTAAAATAATGATAATAACTGGATTATTGGCTCTTAGTTCTGGTTTATATGGATTCGCGTTAAACCCAATCATAAGTGCAATAGGCGATTATTCAGGAGCAATTATTGGAGGTACTGATATCTCAGTAAGTGGTAATTCTTCACCACTTTCAGGTTTGAAAAGTACTTTGATGTCTATGATAGAAAGTTTGTTTAAGGTTATCTCCCCTGGGATACAGCTTGGTTCTACGGTTATGTGTATAGCAATGGAATCTGCAAGAGATCATGATCCATCTACATTTGGCAAATTTATTAATTTCTTTTTAAGCGCATATACAGGCACTACAATACTTGTCCCATCTTTTACCTTAATGTTATTCGGAATTGCAATTTGGGTAAGTTATGTCTTGATAATGATTGTTTTTCCATTCTTTATCTTTGACGTATTATTTAGATTTTGTTTTTTTGCAGTATTTTTCCCATTTGTAATAGCATTTTGGCCATTTTCATTTTTACATATTTATATGGGCAGATTATTTAGAATATTTATAATGGGTGCTGCAAATCTTATGATGTTAGCTGTTATATTAAGGTTAATAGCAACATTATTTGAAATGGTTTTTAAAACCGAACGTATATCAATAATCATGAATCTTTGTAATTCAGGAGCATATAAATTAATTGCAGCAGAGGTTGATACAGGAGCTCATATCTTCGATATTATATTGGCGTCAGGACTGCTAATTTTTATAACAGTTGTATCTCTTCGTATGTTAAAAGCTATACCAACTATATCAGGAATATTAGTGGGTGCAGGTGGTGCAGAGTTAGAAAACTGGAATACTAGTACAGCAGTAGTTGTGGCAGGAGATGGTCTTAAAAACACAGTAGTTGCAGGTATGGGTGCGGTTGGCACATTATCAAGAGATTCAAGAAGAATATCTAAGTTTTCAAAATCTGCAGGTTCATTAGGTAGGAGATTCACCAAAGGAGGAGCCGATGCAATTGATAAAGGTTCAGGTTTTGTAGGTAACGCAATGATGACAAAAGGTAAAGCAATGTTTGGTATTCCTGTTGTTGGTTGGGTTATTGGAGGAGCAGTTGTAGCCACTGGTGCTGCTATTAAAGTGGCTGGAAAAACGGCTGCAGTTGCGATAAGAGCAGCAGGAGCTATCATTGAAAAAACTTCACAAGCAGTATCAAAAGCTTATAATGCAACCAAAAAGTTTATTGCAAAAATTCCTCTATATAAAGGGTATGACTATGCTGCAAATAAAGAAAGAACAACTACTCTTGGAGATGTAGGCAATTACATCAAAAACTCTGCACCTGTCAGATTTTTAGGGTTCTTAGGTAAAAAATTCATATCTAAATCAGAAGATGTGGCAAATAAAAACTTACTAAAAGAAAAGGAAAGTTGGTTTTCAAAAAAAGATGATTGATTTTTAAATATTTTCGAAAAAAAATAATTCTGTCTAAAATAGGTATTGCTAAATTATTGTTTTGTGCTAAAACTATATTTATAGAGTTTTTTGTTTAATCTTTATAAAGAGGAATACTATGGAAGAAATTATTTTCCCTAATCAAATACGAACGTTTAGAAGGCTTAAGGGCATTACAATGCAACAGCTTGCTGATTTTTTAGACTTGAGTCTATCTGCGGTCAGTAAAATTGAAAAAGGATACAGAAGGGTTGATCAAGAGCAATTAATAAAGCTATCACAATATCTAGACTGTTCAGCACAGGAAATCTTTGTAAACGAAAATACTTCAAGTCCAGAAGTATTGCAAATCTGGAAAAGAGAACAAGAACGCCGTTCAAAAATTAATGAAGGCGGCGGACTTCGTATTCTAGGTGCTGGGTTGCGCTATATCAGAAATCAAAGAAACCTTACATTGATAGAGGTTGCAGAAGCATTTGGTATGACATTGTCTGTATATCACCGTATTGAAATGGGACAAAGAGAAGCAGATGAGGCAGAGTTTGAACGTATTGCAAGAACTTTTGGATTCTCTTCTGTTGAATTGCAAAAAGAAATTTATCAATTAAATAGAAATGGTCAATTAAAAGAATTTATGCCACATACAGATGCTAAGTTCCAATCAGGACCAAAAGGTGGTCTGCCAGATCAAGACTATCGTTTTGATAATTATCGTTCTGATAAAAATACTATTTCAGTTAAAATATATGGTGCAAAAAAAGATACCACTGACGGTTATATGCAAATAAATTTTGATAATGTACTTGGTACTTGTTTTTGCCCATCTGCGTACGTTACAGCAAACACATATGCAATAGCTTGGTCCTCTAAGAAGTTGAAGGATTCAATAATTCCATCAAAATCACTACTAATTATTGATCCATCTAAAACTGTTTCTGTTGGTGATTTAGCTGTATATTATAAAAATGAAGATGAAGTAGTGGTAATAAATCTTAAAGAAGAAAAAAATGGTAAATTATATGGTCAATGGAAGTCAGATAAAAAAATTGATATCGATGTTGATGATGTTGAAGATTCCTTGCACAAGGTTGTTCAAATTTTAATGCCTTAAGAGAAGGGAATTTATTAAATGGCTGTTTCTATGGGAAAAGGTTGGAAACCTAAATTTCTTTTGCAAAATATGTCTGCAGAAGAAAAAGAAGAAACAATTTCTAATGTGGCTTGGCGAATGATAAATATTTATCGCCAATTACATATATTTACTAAAGAAGATATTGAAAAATATAACCAACTTTTGTTGAAGGCAGATTTAGAATTACAGATGCTAATTTCTGATTATCCTGGTGGCGCAGAGGTAACACGTTATCTAGCGTACTTAAAAGGTCAGGATATAGATGATAAAAAGCCTGTTCTTGATGCAAAAGAAATAGCAGAAGAAAAAGCAAAAGCAAGGATTTTAGCCGATGCATTAGCTGAAAAAGAGGCGATGTCTGGCGAAAAAGTTACAAAAATTCAAATAGAAAATGTAACGGGAGCTGTTCCAGCATCAGGGGCAAATGCGTTTGCAAGCGCACTACCTCCTGTTCCAATGACTGTACCTGTTAATTTAGAAGCAGGTGATGGAGTATCGCTTGGCTTTGATGCAGATTCTATGGACAAGTTAGCAGATGTGATTTCTAAAGCAATAGCATCCTCACAAGTTGCTAGTGCAAACGTTATGGCGGATGCAATTGCAAAACTTTCATCATCAATAAATGCCTCATCAGGTGATGGTCCAATTGATGTTTCATATTCTCCGGTGCAAACAACTGCTCCATCTGGTCAGTTATCAGAAGCTATGGATGTAAATTTGTTAGCAAATTTTGCAACAGATATATCGCAAAAAATTGCAACAGGCGTTGCAACTACATTATCTCAATCGCAAGAAAATAGCGCAAAAGCATTAATTGAAATAATGACAAATGCCCAAACAGAAAGTTTGAAAAAGCAATCGTTGGATATGGCTGAGATTATTTCTAATGCGCTTTCACAATCGCAAGAAAATAACACAAAAGCATTGATGGATGTAATGCAAAATATCTCTCATAATAATAAAGAAGTCTCTTATGATGGTATAACAACTGCAATAGCAAAAGCATTTGAAAATACTTCTATGAAAATGGGTGGGTCTGATAATCTTGAGGTATCTGGTGCAACTATTAATGCTGATGGCTTTTCTGGAGGAGGGTTGTCAGAAGAATCTCTGTCATCTTTTGTAAAAGCATTTGCAAATGCGCAGATAGAGGTTTCTAAAACGCAAACTGCAGATTTAGCAGAGGCATTTTCAAAAACATTTAAAGATGCTCAAATAGAAATATCTAAAACTCAGACAGATAATCTCGCGGATGCGTTTGCAAAAGCTGTCACATTGTCGCAATCTGATATATCAACATCTTTGCATGAAACTGTTGGCGAAATTTTAAAAAATCAAAACTTTGAAAGCAAAAATTTATCAGCAACAGATATATCCGAAATAATTTCGAATGCTATTGATAAATGGGAAGAATCAAGATCATTAGTAGGTACTTTTGATGCAGATAAAAAAGGTGAAATGTCAAAAGGGTTATCGGAATTAATTGAACAGATGACTTCTTCATTTACAAAAGCTCAACTTGAATTATCGCAATCTCAAGGAAAAAATATTGAAAAAGTACTAGAAACAGCAATAAGTAATATGTCTGTTTTGAATGAAAAATTTGGGAATGTTCCTGGATCTAGTTTTGATAAATCCAGCGAAACTAATGATGATACATATAAAGAAATGTGGCTAGGTTCAACTCATGATGATACATTAGACGGCGATTATGGTGTTAACTCTGACATGTTTGATGGGGAAATTATGGATGGTGCAGCAGAAGTTTCTTTAAAAGAAGCTCTATCTTCTGATCCATATAATCTTTTATTAAAACAGAAAAAAGTATTCAAAGAGCATAAAGTTCTTTATGATTCAGAAGTTGGTCTTCATATTGCATATTCTGGGATAAAAGATAAAGATTCTCAAGATGAGGTAGATGAAAATGAGCAATAATCTTTCTTCTGATTTAATAAAGAAGCTATCTGATTATGATTTTTCAGATGAATCTTTTGCAGAAATAAAAGAGAATTTATCCTCAGAAATAGGAGATGATTGGCATGGTACAGCACAAGACATTATTTCTGATATGGATATTGAAAATAAAGAAACAGTTATTGAAAATGTATCACAAATTATAAATTATGATGGGGCATTATCTGCGTGGGAAGAAGGTCATGAAATACTTCAAAATAAAGATAAAGTTACAGCAAGTTACATAAAAGAACGTTTGCCAGCTATTGAATATTGGCTTACTTTTTTTGAAGGTAGTGGCGATGATTTAATAAAAGAATTAAAAGAATTATCGTTATTTAAAAGTTTTGAATCTAATTCTGATTCTTCTATCTCTTCTCATGAGCCGGAGTTAGAGCCAGAAACCTCTCCAATTCCAAGTGTAGAGATAGAGGATAATTCCA
>CAYJES010000021.1:0-24308 GCA_964369365.1 uncultured Lactobacillales bacterium
TTGCAAGTAATTCTATGCTTATTATACGTCCTTTTGCCATTGATTCTGCTTGGTTATTTAATTATTTGCGACAATCAACAGTTAAGGAAGATTTAGCCAATCAAGCAAAAGGTGATGGCGTTAAAACCATAACCATAGAGAATGTAAAGAGCATACAGATTCCAAAATATTCAGCGGAAGATGTTCAACATGCTAATGAAATACGTCAAGAAGTTGCTGATTTAATGAATAAAATCAATCAGATTTATAAGGAAATTGCGAGGAAGCAAGGTTCTTGAGAGGGTAATTAAAACAAGCTTTTTTTTCTGTGTGCGTGTTCAGATTGCCCCACCGGGGCTAATGTAATATCTTTTTTTTTATATCTTAGGTATACTTGATTGAGCATCTTCTTTTTGTGCTAAAACTTGTCTATACAATGACATAAATTCATGCGGATCAATACTTAGGGCATCACAAAGCAAATGAAAAGTTGCAATGGTTATTGTTTAAAGATTATCGCTATGCAAAAAAGCATAGCGATAATTTAAAGTAAATGGGCTTCTCAAAACTTATTTACATTCGCAATATTATGTAAAAAACTATGTAAAACGCATAACAATAATTTTTAAAATAATCTATTTCCACAAGTTTCTGGACTTGCTTGATTGTCATAAATTTCTTCTACATTCAAAATCCATACAGCTTTTATATCATAACCCATTTCTTTCATTTTCGGACGAACTGTATCAAATAAGTTCCCCTCTGTCATACGAGAAACAGCTTTACCTTTGATAAGATATGTACCAGCCATACCTTTAGTAACAAGCAATGAGAATGTGTTGTTTTTAGCCCAATTTGCTGTTGTTTTTTTCATGACAACTTCTGCAACAAACATATTGTCTGCATCAATCGGCGTAACACTTCCTCCATAAATTGAATGAATTGTACCGTCTGTATTAACACTACTTAATACTTTCACTGCACTTTGATCCATTAAAATTTCGCTGATTTGGTTAAAACCTTTCATAATCATATCTCCTTTGTTTTTACTCATTTGAGCAATTTTTGTATCCACTATACATGAAGATTTTTTCCTGTAAATACATTATTTCAATTTTACTCACATTTAAGGTTTTGTGTAAATCTCTTTACAAAATAAAAATACCACGTTACTATTTACACAAATGAGTAAAACGATAGGGGTAACAATATGGCTACTAAATCTAAAGAAATAATCGCAAATACATTTATCGAAATACTAAAAAACAATACATACGAAGATATAACAATTTCTGAAATTTTGGCTAATACACCACTTGTTCGTAAGACATTTTACAATAATTTTTCATCAAAAGATGATATTATAAGATATATTTGCAATAAGCTAATAGCCGAATATATAACAAGGCTTACAAGTGGCACAGAATTTTCGCTATATGCATTTTCATGTACTTTTTATGAATTTGGAAAAGAGAACAGCGATTTTTTTTCTCTTCTATTTGAACGTAAATTATTTCATATTTTTGCTGATGAATTTAATAGTCAAATGACATATATTAACTCAATTATGCCACAAAGCGTATTAAATTCTTTGAGCGAAGAAGATGTGAATTATGTGTATGCTTTTCATGCATCAGGCACACTTGCAATGTTTGAAATATGGGTAAATTCAGGTTTCAAAAAAACAATAAAAGAAATGGCTGAAATGTATATATCTATTGTACGTGATGTTAGGTGGTAATTATGAAAATGTCAAAAGAGCAAGCTAGAAGATTTATAATGCTCTATCATGGATTGCTTGGTGATTATAAATTCAACGGTAAAAATGGTGTTTTAAACTATATTAATTACATAACTGCATTGCAATATGACCCTATTGATGTTTGTGGCAAAAATGCCGAAATTGTTTTAAATTCAAGGGTTAAAGATTTCAAAAAATCTATGCTTTTTGACCTTTTGTATAAGGATAGAGAGCTTATTGATTATTTTGACAAGTGCCTTTGTATTTTTGCACAGAACGATTTTCCCTATCTTAAAAATCGAATGATGTATTACTATAAATCAGAAATGAGTCATGAAAAAATTATACCTATTTGCAATGAAATTAAACAGATTATAGGTGAGCAAGGTGCTGTTTGCTCAAAAGACTTAAACTTTAATAAAAAAGTAGATTGGTTTTGGAATGATACCAAACTTTCGAGGGCTGCACTTGAGTACTTGTACTATATCTGTGAGCTTGGAATTTCGTACAAAAAAGGTACAATAAAATATTATGACCTCATAGAACACTGCTTGAAAAATCCTTTAAATTTACAGGAGTTTAAGTTTGAAAGTGACCGTGATAGGCTGAAATGGCAAATTTATCGCAGAATAAAAGCTGTCGGTTTTATGTGGAATAAAGCATCTGATGTGTGGCTAAATATTGAGCTAAACTCCCAAAGTCGGAGTTCGATAATAGAAGAACTTCTAAAAACTGAGCAAATTTTAGAAATAGAAGTTGAAAATGTAACTAAGAAATTCTACATTCCATCAACATCAAAAGATTTTTTAGAAAATGTAATTTCTGATAAAAAATACAAAAAAAGATGTGAGTTTATCGCACCACTCGATAGTCTTATGTGGGATAGAAAGCTGATAAAGGAGATTTTTGATTTTGATTACAAATGGGAAATTTACACACCGAAAGAAAAGCGACTTTTTGGGTATTATATCTTGCCAATAGTTTATGGCTTTAATTTTATCGGCAGAATTGAGATTATTTGCGATAGAAAAAACAATAAAATGACCGTGCAAAATATTTGGATTGAAGACAATATTAAGCAAACAAAATCAATGGAAATAGCGATAGAAAAGGCTGTTGTTAGATTTGCTAAGTTTAATGAATGTGTATTTGTAAAAATATTTTGTTCAAAATAAGTTAAAGTATATTATATAATTTATAATAAAACAAATTTTAACCTTAATTTAATTTTACTATACGAAAAAGGGCTTGGATAAAATTTCCAAACCCTTTTTCTGCATATTATCTGAATTCTAAAACTCCGTACGACCTTGTGACCGCTACATAGAAAACTTTTTCTTCTTGCTCAACCCATTCTTGAAAATCTTTAATTTCTTTTGGGCTATACTTATCTGTATTTTTTTTCATATATTTGAGACGTTTTCTTATTTCCTCTAAATCCTTAAAATCATCTGCCAGTTTTACTTGGCTGGCTTCAAGTCCTTTGAAGCCATGCACAGTTGAAATACAGATGTCAGCATCTTCCTTTGTTACTGTTCTCTTAGTTATATTATCCAGAATTTTCAAGATTTCTTCGGGTGTATGCTTACTAATTAACTCAAATCCATTTTTTAAATCAAAGTCATATACAACATTATCAACGATATCTTTAGTTAATTCCTCCCAACGCTCATACCCATAGATTTTGAATATTTTTCCATTTTTCTTGTTTTGTCCTTTGTATAATAGGCACAAATCTTTGATTATTTTAAAATCTACTGTAGAGGGAACATACATTTTTTTATCTGTATTATCAAGATTTTCAATGGCATGTGAAAGTACACCTGCTCTTGTTCGTGCCAGATATGTATAAGGTATATTCACATCTATTTTATCTGTAGCTGTGCTAATATTGCCACCAACAAAGCTAAAATTAGGCCAGATATTTTTGATAAGTTCTTCCTGATTTTTTCCACATCTAAAAGATATTGAAAGTGTAAGTGTTTTTGCGTGAGACAAAAAATCGCTCTGCAAAGCATTAACTGCACCACGAAAAGCATATAATTGCTGGTTACTATCCCCTACAAAAATTTTTTTACATTCATACAATTTAAAACATATAGCAAGCATCACAGGACTTAAGTCTTGGCTTTCATCTATCAGCAAATAGTCGTATTTTGTTATTATTGGCGAAGTCTCCAAAAAATACTTGAGCGTAAAATTGAAAGTAGGCTTAATCCTTTTATTTTTTTGTAGCTCATAAAAATTTTTTATGACAATAGCTACATCATTGATTTTGATACGATTGTATTCATATATAGCTTCACTATTCATTGTGTTAATAAAATCAATAGTATCAGCATCTTTAACGTATTCCGCAACATTTGTATGAACAGAATTGCAAAAATGAGTATATACTTTATTGTATAGTTTCGCCTTATCTGCATGCTCTTTCAATTCATCAAATTTCTCAAACATTTCTGGGGTGAATACTTCGTGGTCTCTATCTAATGACATTTTATTGTTATATAAGTGTTCTTTTGTATATGTGAAAGAGATCGAATTGATAGTATATGGATGGCAATTTTCAATATTTTCAGCCTTAAATTTTAATTCTGCTTCTTGTTGCATCGCTCTATTAAAAACAGCATATAATATTTTTTTGTCAGAATTTCTTTTGATGAACTCAATAAGAGTGCTCGTTTTACCACTACCTGCAACAGCTTCAACCTTTAATAGATTGCATTTACAATTAAAAATAGCATTTTGTTCATCTGTCCAAATTATTTCTTGCCTTTGAGTTTCCACAACATTACTCTTTACTTGCTCTTGAATTTCCACAGCATTACATTTCAATTGCTTTGGACTATTTTCTACTGCTTCTCTTTTTTTGTCGTTATTTTTTCTTTTTCTTGTCTTATCGTCTACTTTGCCCTTTAGTGGCTGTAAAAAACTTGCCAAAGTCTTTGTTGAGACTGTAACACCTATTTTTTTCAGATCTTCCGCTATATGTTTGTAAATAACACCACGAACCCTAGCCTCGACAAGAATTTCTTTATATTCTTCTAGAATATCAAATTCTCTTGAGGTTGTACGTTCGTTTAGTAATTGTTTTAATTGCGTATGCTTATCCATAAAGATCTTCCTCGCTATAACAATCTATGATGTAACGATAAAGATTGTTTTCAAATTCATTTAAGATTTCATGTGTTAATCCGCATGTTTTGTATAACCTGTGAAGATAAAGGATTTCTTGTTTGAAGTAAGCAGCCATTTCACTGATTACAGCAGCATTGACAACGTTACCATGAGTAGCACGACATATTTCCGCTTGATAAAATCCAATATGCCCATTACCCATAATTTGATCATCTACTATGTTGTAGTTTGTGTAATGGTCAGCATTGTGAATAACATCGAATTCATATGTCTGATCATCAAAATGAATGTCAAAAACATAATAAAAATCAGGACCAATGTCGTAATCCAGTTTATCTAAGTTTTTATTTAAAAATTTCATAAAGTTTCCTTTTATTGAAAATTAATTTTTTGAATATTAAATTTTATTTGTGAGGGTCGCTCATTTCAAGGCACCATAAATGCTTTGTAGCTGCACTTAACCGCATTGTAGCTGCCGTGGCACAACTACAAAGCATTTACACTCAACTTAAAATTTTATTTGACATAGCTAGCAGTATAAATTACTCTACACATACCACAGCGTAGTTTTATACTGCTAGCTACCCCCCATAAAAAAAGGGGGGTTTAGCAAAAGAAACAAGACTTATAATTGCTTATAAACTTTGCTAGTTCCTCTTTCTTAGTATCCATGTTTAAACACTGAATCTTTTTTGAAGGCACTTTGCAATTATCACGGTACACTTCATCAACAACCCAGCCATTTCTTTTGAAAGTTACTATACAAGTTGTGCTTTGAGGTGTGCCTTTGTTGTGGTACGACCTTGCAAAATCTTTTGCATATATATCAATCTCAAAGGATAAACCATACCAATCGCTTCTAAACAGCACGTCACTCAGCCTGCTTTCAATGAACTCTAACACATAGCATAATTGTTCAAAAGAAACTATTCTCACACTAGCACGTAGTTGCCCTGCGTTTAATTTTTCTGTAGCCTTTTCTTTATCAATTTTAATTTCCATGATTTTCTCCTATGTTGAAGGTAAAGTTAGTTGCTATAGCCATAAAACTTTTTTTACTACGCATAATGACCCCATTTTTTTAAGGTTAAAAAATTAGAAAGATTTCCCCAACCAATTCTTTTTAAGTGTTCAATAAAAAAGAGCATTGTTACTCCAAATTCTAAAAGTTAAAGAATCAAAAATTTTGCCTCAGCCAACCTTTCTATACTATATAAAACCTCCTTATTTTTTAGCTAAAAAGAAAATATAAAAAACTTGTGAAAAGAATATATATTTGATTAAGAATAAAGTCAAGATGTTTTTAATGATATTTTTAATATTATTTTTTATTTTACTATTTTTGAAAATTTTATTGTGTTTAAGGTTAAGAAAAAGTTAAAGGATTGTGCATAAAGAATATATAATTGATTAAAGATGATATTAAAGTAATTTTTATTTTAATTTTTATCCTTTAAAGGTTGACATGTTTTATGGTATGCATTATTTTTTTAAAAAAAGGAGATTGTTATGACAAAAGAAAATTTATCAAATGGTGAAAAAGGTATGGAAAATAAGGAGCTAACGGACGCAGTTAAAGCTAGAGTTGGTGTTGGGTTAGAGATTCTCAATGAGCTGAATAAAGAAACGATAAGGAAAAGAAAAACACAAGAAATGAGTGAAGACAGGCTTGTCGTGGAGTCTATGAAAGATCAAATTTTGAAGTTAGTAGATAAAGGATGTCCCATAAAGCAAATTTATGAGAGCTTGGATAAAAAAGGTGTATATAAAGCCAAATATGCAACTTTTAGATTAGTGGTGAATGCTTGGAAGAAAGAGCGAGATGAAAATAATCCTCAAGCAGCACCTAGTGGTAGTGAAAACTAAAAGATATGTTGTTGCCAGATGTGATATAATTTGAAATAGTCTTGACTTAATCGTACAATTTGTACGATTAAGTCTGAACCACTACAACAAAATCGATGGTGCACCTATACTTTACATTATTAAAATTATTTCCTATTTTTCAGTTAATCTATCTACTTTTTTAAATCCAGTTGTTTTTTGGAATTTCATGTAATGTTTAAAATTTGCCATACTATCTGAAGGATCTATAGTGTCAAAATTTAAATTGTTTAGTTTTTCACGTTCAAATCTAACAGACAAAATTGTGATGTCCTCATTGTGTCCGGTGGTTGTATTCAGTACATTATCTACAGCATGAACTACCACATTTTTTATAGGTAAAATTGCAAACATATCCCTTGCTATACGCATTGAACAACTACACACATAATCTTGCACCAAGTCAAAATAAGCGGTTTTGGTTAAATTTTTTCTCGACAATTTACCAGAACTAGTCAAAGACAAGGCAAAAGATGGAACAACAACATCGGAACGTACCCTAAATTCCACTTCTATTTCCTCAGCATGGTCTATTCCAAATTCAAACTCACTTCCAAATTCTAGCAAATCATCAAGTGGATTCATCTCGGCAATAACAGCTAAATATATATCAATATCTTGCTCAAGAATTTTCTTTGATACTTCAACAATTGATTGCCAACTTTCATATTCAGTTTTATCTTCGTCACGAGCTTTTGTAATTCTATCTTGTAGCAATAATTTCTTTCTTTCTAGTTTAGATGAAAAAATTCTTTCCCATAGAGAAGGTTTATAATTTTCAAAATTTTTTGTAGCAATTGCTTCTTGTGGACCAAGTGAAACTTTATCGTAGGGTGGAGATGAAATACTTATATTTTCCCAGTTTATAGTTTCATCACAGGTAGTGTGAATGCTCTTGATTGATTCGATAGTATCTTGGTATTCTTCAACTAAAGTTTTGTTAAATTGTGCTTCTTGCTCTTTTAGCATTTGTTTTTCTAATGCGGCAGCAGAAATTCTTCTTTTTCTTCCAGTTGAAGTAGAAACATATGATACCCCTGTTCCGGGTATTCCTATAGATGATGTTCTTCTACCACTGGAATGAACACTGTACCTTAAACCTTTGCCGCCTACACTTAATCCTAAACCTCCTAGTCCGAAGTTTAATTTAACACCGGGGCATATTTTGAAACTCTTTCTTAGTCTTAAACCCATTATTTTACCCTCCTAATTTTTACCAGTAGCCATTTGCTTTGCAAAGCTCCTTCACAAGCAAATTTTCATTTTCTTGAATGGCTTCAATTCTTTTTGTCCTGATACATTCATTTTTTGTCACTGGATATTGCTTATTCCACGCTTGCATTAGTTTACGCTGACTATCACTCATCTTATATGTTTTGTATGTATTTTCCATATAAAGATATGCTCTAGCTATTTGACCTCTTGATTTGTCTGGTGGTGAAACTTTTCTATCTTGAATAATCATTCCTTCACAACCAGAGCCAAAAGTATCACTAGCACTCATAGGAACAAAATTGTAATTGCTACGCATAGCATTTACTGAACCGATAGCAGGGTATAAATTATACATATCTGCTTGCATGTAGCGATATTCTGTATTTACTTTTTCAGCACATTTCCTACCCTTGAAATATTTTCCTTTTTTATCAACGCATAACTCATGACCATCTCGCCATTCAGAGAAAGTGCGTCCAAAATTTTCTGCAGGAACAACGTGTTCCCACTCAATACGCTTAGAACGTTTAGTATATTTTTCTGTATTAAAGTCACTAGGTAAAATAACATCTTTACTTTGTTTATACGGAGCTTCACAATAAATTGTGACACGCATAAAATCCTCTGTATGTACTTCACGCTCAAGAGCTTTTTTTGCTTGATTAAATGACTGTATTGTAGAATTACCTTTTGTCGTAACAGAGACGCTTTTTGCAAATGAACTAGATGCTATACAAAAAATAAATAAAAATAATATTATAATTTGTTTTAGGCTTTTCCCTTTCATAATTTTCTCCTTTTTAGTTAATTTTTGCGTAGATTACCATAATGTATTTATAACTATTATGCTAGTGAAAAAAGCCTCTATGCAAAAGATGAAACTTAGGGCACTATATTAAAATTATGAAACTTTTTGCGAAATGAACAATAGTTTATGAGTAGAAATGTTTGCATTTATCAAACTAATAGTATTTTGATATAATAAATTTTATGGGAAATCTACTTTACACTGTGTTGTTAAGCATGTTACATTCAAGTCAGAAAATTCTCGATAAACTCAACACATTACGTTAAAATTAATTTTAGGAGATAAGTAATGCAAGAGGCTCCTTATTATTTAAGTGAAGACGGTAAGATAGGTACGATCATAGCAAGTAAAAATTTTTTTGAAGAGGCTGCTGTTATTACAACGTTTGGAAAATACACGTCTACATATTTTATTACCATACAGCCTGCCTATGACACAGATGTAAAAATTACTGTGGAATGTAAAAAGTCAGCTTCACTCAGCCTTGAATTACTCAAAAATATGGTCAATGAACTCATTGACCAGCAAATTCGTGTGGATTTGGAAAGCCGATTTGGAGATTTGCGTAAAATCATTGTGAAACGAGCCTTTGAGCCTGTGCAATTGTAGGTTTGCATGTATACGTTACTTCCTTTTCAATTCGCACCCTTTAATGACGAAGTTCTGCTCGTCAATGAATGTGGTGACTTTATTTTTCTTCCACGTAAAGATTTTGGTTTACTCATTCGTGACGAACTCACTCAAAATTCAGAAAGCTATCTGAATTTAAAAAGTAAGCTTTTTCTTGTAGAAGATGATCTTGAAATAGCTTTACGAAAGACTGCTGCCAAGTACCGTTCTCGTAAGGCATTTTTGCGAGATTTTACTACCTTGCACATGATGGTTATCACTTTACGCTGTAATCAAAAGTGTGAATATTGTCAGGTTTCTTGTGCAGAGGAAGATGCTCATATGTATGATATGGACACGGCAACGGCGAAAAAAATAGTGGACATGATTTTTCAGTCTCCTGCACACAACATAAAAATTGAATTTCAAGGTGGTGAACCGCTGTTAAATTGGGATACGCTTAAGCATACGGTGCTTTATGCCAAGGATAAGGCTCTTTCTGTGCCCAAGGATGTTAGTTTTGTACTTTGTACAAATCTTATTGCCATTACCGAGGAACAACTTCGCTTTTGCAAGGAACATAACATCTGTATTTCCACGTCTATGGATGGACCAGCACACATTCACGATGCTTGCCGAAAGCCACGAATAGGCTCAGGAACTCATGCACTCTTTTTAGCGAAATTGGCGTTGAGCCGTGCCATTTGCGGTGATGATAGCGTAAATGCTCTTATGACCACATCTAGCGTGTCATTGCATGAGCTACCACAAGTGATTGATGCTTACATTGAACAAAAATTTGATGGTGTTTTTATCCGTTCTTTAAATCCTTATGGTTTTGCCGCTGAGCACGAGCAGGAGCTCAGCTATAATATGCAGACCTTTGTGGAAAAATATCTTGATGCCTTGAAATATATTATTGAAAAAAATAAAACTACCTACTTTCCTGAATTTTTTGCCACTT
The DNA here is from genome assembly GCA_964369365.1 of uncultured Lactobacillales bacterium. Lineage (GTDB taxonomy): Bacteria > Pseudomonadota > Alphaproteobacteria > CAYJES01 > CAYJES01 > CAYJES01. Next base: position 10,339 of record CAYJES010000021.1, read on the forward strand.
TGCTTTTTTCTCGCATTCTCACCCCATACGCCACGGGCTTTGTGGATTTACAGTCACCGTCTGGTATAGGTATTGCTGGTGTTATTTATGACTTTGATGGTTCCGTCTTTCCTGCCGATGAAGCTCGTATGCTGGCACGCATGGGAGACAGATTTTTCTGTTTGGGCAATGTAAAAACAGATTCTTATAAGCACATTTTTGCAAGTAAAAAGCTTCGAGACCTCATTGCTGGCTCTTGTATTGAAACCACCCCGTACTGTGCATATTGTGTATATCAAGCATATTGCGGCACAGACCCTGTACGTAATTATTTAGAAAGCGGATCGGACGTACGATCTATGTGGCAAACGCCTTTTTGCACCAAGCATAAAGGAATTTTTAAGGGATTATTTACCTTTTTGAAAAACAGCACAGAGCAAGAGCAGGCCATCATTTGGTCGTGGATAAATAAAAATCCTGCACTTATGCATGGAAGCAGTGGGGGTGTACATGAAAGCGTATGTGTATGATAAACCCTTGAATGATAAAAGCCTCATTGGTGATATTGGAATAATTACTCGTAAAAATCACTGGAATAGAAACAAATATGTCTATGTAGCAGATAAAAAATTACATTGCCTTGGATGTAAGGCGTGTATTTCACCTAAAATACGTGGAGGATGGGGTTTGCCGCCTTTTGCGTCCTTATCAGAAGCGAATATGAGCCTTTTACGAGAAGGTGATATTGTAAAATTTTTGGAAGACGGCGTTACTGTACTATGGGAAAATGGTAGTAAGGACAATGCCCTTATGCTCACAGAATCATGTAATTGTAAATGTATCATGTGTCCGCAACCGACCAGAGCTCATGACCGCAGTCTTGTGGCTGACGTTTATACCATTCTTGATTTATTAAAGGGTGTACAACTTCCTGCCATATGCATTACCGGCGGTGAACCTACGCTGATAAAGAAAGATTTCATCTCTATTCTGCAACGTTGCGTCATTGAGCACTCTGAAGCGGAAATCAATATCCTGACTAATGGCAAAACCTTTGCGGATATTGATTTTACCAAGCAGGTTATGTCAGTTGTCCATAATAATTCTGTGAGTAAAATAGTTTTTTGTGTATCTTTGCATAGTGATGTAGATTTCATCAACGACATAATTGTTGGCGTAAAAGGAAGTAGAGACGCTACTGAGCAGGGCATATATAATCTAGCACAATGCGGAGCACATATTGAAATCCGTCATGTTATCACCAAGAAAAATTATACTCGTTTAGCATATTTTGCAGAATATATCTATAATTATTTCCCTTTTTGTTGTCATTATGCCTTTATGGGCATGGAAGTTCACGGCGATGCCGAAAAAAATATGGACGAAATTTATGTGCCTCCCATGACCTATAACGAAGAATTGCGTCAAGCCATAACTTTCTTGAAACACAGAAGCTTGCCTGTATCTGTGTATAATATTCCACTGTGTATGTGCCATACGTCTATCAGAGATGTAGCAACGCAATCTATCTCACAGTGGAAAAATATCTTTCATGAAAAATGTGCGGTTTGTAAGTCCAAAGAAGTGTGTTCTGGATTTTTTGCTACTTCTTCTGTTCTTCCCGTACAGCATATAAACCCTATAACTACACATAATGTGTAAGAAAAAGGAGAAAACCCATGAGAAAAATCATTTATGGTCTGTTCATGGTTTTTGGTTTTGTAGGCTCGCTTTTTGCGACTCCGCAAAGTGCCACTGCCAGTATAGACCCAACTACTACAGAAAAGGTATCTTTTGCTAAAAATGCAGGCAAAGATTTATTGTATTTTGCTGACATTGTGGAAAAGCAAAATACATCTAACTTTGTGGCGGCACACTATAGCCATAGAAGTCATAGTAGTCATAGAAGCCACCAAAGTCATTATTCCAGCTACTAAGTGTATAACAGGGCACTTTTCGTATGAAATGCCCTGTTTTCTTTTTTGTACAGGTATCACTTCATGTTGAAATACTTACAAAATATTATGCTCTGGATGATATTGTTATTAATTGTCATTGTTCCTATTGTCTGCATGGACTTTTTATTGGGATATTGGGAAGATACGACAGTTATTCGACGTGATTCAAAACAGTTCCGTGGTGAAGCTGACTTCCTTGGTTTTACAACAAAATCAATGCTTCCTAACATCAAAAATGTATATTCTGAACAATTTAGAGATGAAGGAGAACGGCTTTTACCGTATACAGCACCACGCATTTTGCAGACTGATGCCAATGGCACTATCTTGGGAGATGAAAATTTTTCAAAGTGTAGCGTAAAGGTGCTTTTTTTAGGTGGCTCAACGACAGAATGCAATGAGGTAGACGAACCATTTCGCTTTCCTTATTACAGCAGTCAGCTTTTACAAAAAAATAATGTTATGGTGTGTGCTGTAAACGGAGGTGTACGAGGGCATACAACGCAAGATAGCATAAATAGCTTACTTAATCATCCTGAGTATAAAAATGCAGATATTTATGTTTTAATGCATAATATTAACGATAGGTTAAACCTTACTGCTGGTATCGGATATAACGCTATGCTGCCCCATTCACAAAGAGGGACAGGGTCGTCTGTTACAAATAGCTTTATATATTTTATAGATTCTTTGGTAGATTATCTAGCGTATAATAGTAATATTGCTTTTTTATTACGATTTAAGCTCATGAAAGTAAATCCATTTTCAGGGGAAAGAGAACCTTCAACTTCACTACTTGAAGAAAGTGTTAAAATATCTCCAGAATTACTCCAAAATGCTTGTTCTAGTTATGAGCAAAATCTTCGTATTTTTTTACAAATCACCAAAGTTTTAGATAAGAAAGTTGTCCTCATGACACAGCCTTTAGGGGAAAAATCTCAAGAGCAAGACGCTTTTAATGAAGTAATACGTGCAGTGGCTTATAAAAATAATATACCCTTGGTTGACCTTGCTGCAAATATAACTAAAGACGATTCATGGGCCTTTTTATCTGATGGGATTCATTATAGTAATCTAGGTTCTATTAAAATTGCTGAGTTCGTCCATCAAGAAATTGAAAAAATGCTTGCCACTACTCAAGCTCTTGCAAAAAATAATATCCCAGATAAACAAGCATGGGAAATTGCCCACGCAAAACAGTATTTTCCTTATGCTGGAAGGTATCCAAGCTTTTCCAAAGATGGAACAAAGCTCGTATACCAACATACTCAAGATAAAATGACTCAAATTTTTATTTATAATCAAAAAACAGGTCAAAACACGACTCTTGCTATAGCTACTCAGCGTTCAGCACGGCATCCTGTTTTTCTTGATGAAAATCGTATTATTTATGCAGAAAGTAATGGACAAGAGAGTGAATTTTTTGAAAAGCTCATGGTGTATGACTTGAAAAAGCAAAAGTCTGTTCCTTTGTACAGTCAAAAGGATATTTTCGGTTCTATTCCATCTTCATCCTATAATAACACCGTGCATTTTGCAGGTGTTCATGGTAAATCTTCACCAGATATTTACTCATTGAATCTTGAATCAAAAAAGATAGAACAAGTAACACATACCCCTTTTGAAGAATGGCGTCCTGTAGCCTCACGTGATGGAACATTATACTTTATAGCGTATTCTGATAGAAATTTTGATATTTACAAAAAAGAGCAAGGAAAAAATGTGGAATTGGAATTTACCTCTCCTGCTGATGAATGGGACCCTGCCATATCACCTGATGGTAAATGGCTCGTTTTTGCTAGTAAGAAGTCGGGCAACTGGGATTTATATATGAAACGTGTTGGAGAGGATATTTTGTATCAACTCACCACAGCCCCCACTGATGAGTGGGATCCGTCATTTCACCCAAACGGTAAAGAGATTGTTTTTGCTTCGTCTAATGGAAGAGAGAGTTATATTTATAGCATGGAAATTGACAGATGAGAGTTATTTAACTATGAAATTAGTCAAATCGAGCATGGCAAAGATAGATAATTTGCATAAGGGGATATTATGAAAAAGGTTATTTTTTTGTTAGTGGCTATGGTTATGGTGAGTTTTCCTCAATCGTCTTTTGGTGAAGATACAAAATATCAGTTAGAATTATGTTCTAAGATTGAAAATAATATAAAAAGGCTTCAATGCTACGATGATTTGGTTGGTAAAAATCAAAGTACTGCACACAGCTCGATAGGGCATTGGAGCGTTAGAACTGAAAACTCTAAGTTTACAGATACAAAAACAATATACATACACACAAATGCATTAGAGGAAATACATGATAGATACAATAACCAAGTAACCCCATATTTGTTTTTTAGATGTGAAGATAACAAAACCGAAGCATTTATTGGCTGGGAGATGTTTATAGGGACAGGCAGCACCAACGTAACTTACAGAATAGATAAAGAAAAAGTAAAAAATGTTACTTGGAATACTTCAACAGACAACAAGGCTGTTTTTATAAGTAAACCAATAAATTTTATTAAAAGCCTTATGGATAAACAAAACTTGATTGTAGAGATAATTCCTTACGGAGAAAACAGAAGAATGGTGGAATTTAATGTCACTGGATTGCGTGAAGCTATTCAACCATTACAAGAAGCGTGTAACTGGAAATAAACTAAAAACAACTCGACAATACCGTGTTTTTTAAGGTGCAATATGAAAAAATTACTTATTTTATTTATGGCAGTATTCTTGCTTTTTGGTGTAGCTTGGGCAGAACAATCACATAATGACGTTTGCTCAAATTGGGGATTAAATGCCATGAATGTAATGCAGGGTCGTCACAGAGGTATTTTCGTCGGTGACTTAAAAAAGAAAATAAACAACGTCAACGCCGATACCCAAAAAATCTCCTTTGAAATTATAGATCTTGCTTATAGTGAACCTCTTGCAACCACCGAAGATGATATGAAAAGGCAAAAGACTGAATTTGGCAATAAAATATATTTGCTTTGCATGGAAAATAAAAATAAATTTTATACTTCTGACATGAAGAAATACTACAAATAACCTCTTGGCAAACTCTCAAAACCCTGCTTTTTACAAAAATATGAGGGAGGTTCTTATGGATACTATTATTTTATTAGTTTCTACACTGATTATTTTAGGGGTACCAATACTAGTGGTGCTTGCAATTAAGCAAAGAAAATCTCACCAAAATATACTTAAAAAAAATATCCCCAATATTGATAAATGTTTAGTTTTCATGTTTTCTCAAAGCCATTGTCACTATATTTTAGATAAAGACAATTTTAAGCTATATATATTTGATATTTTTAAAGAAAAACTATTACTAAGAGATATTGAAAAAATATCAAAATGCGAGCTTACATTGGACGATAATCTTATACAAATTACAAAAAGGGGAAGTCAACTAGCTGGTGCAGTCGTAGGTGGTGTATTGCTTGGTGGAGTTGGGGCGGTTATCGGTGGAGTTACTGGGGCAAAAGAAACAAAGAAGAACAAAAGTTGCAAAGGTAGTATTATTATATATTATGATGATGTAAATAACCCAATTGACACACTAGTATTTGAAAGAGGAAAATCAAGTATAGAAGAAGATATTTCGCTTTTTCATGCAACATTATGTGCATGCATGGCTAAGTTGCAAAAAGATAATACGGCTAATGAAAAAATCTCTGACATGAAAATATGCCCATTTTGTGCGGAAAGTATAAAAGCTGCTGCTATTTTATGTAAACATTGTGGAAAAAATATATAAGTTCAGATAATCAATAGATAATATTTATGGAGCAGATGGACTATGGGATATGATTTAGAAAAATTAATAAAACTTAAATCTCTCGAAGATTGCTATATTCCTTCTGAAACTCAAAAAGAAAGAATTATCCAAGACGTCTTATTGATAAATATGTTTTTGGAGCAAGCACATAGACACAATTCCAAATTCCCCAAAGTAACTTTTATGCGTGAAGATATTCAATTTTATAAAAATCAAAATGTAGAGTTTGAGTTTTGTAAGTTTTTTAAGCAACATAAAACACCTACTGGAAAAGAGCCCAAGTATTTTTTGTGTCTTAGTTTTTATATAGGAAATGTGCCGTTCGCAGATAATACTCAAAAATGCACTTTTGGTGAAATTTTTTATTCACAGAATGGAGATATAGGGAAAATAAATATTATTGCTTGGTTTAATCACGTTTGTTACACAATAAATGTATTACGCAAAAAGAAAAAAGACTTAGAAATTACAAAAATAGAAAGTAGTGGAACGAACCCTAACGATTATGAAAAAATAGTTTTATATAAGTCAAAATAATCCCCAAAAGGCACACTTGAAAACTGTCCTCAAATATTCCCTTTACCCCTCCATAAAAATAAAAAAGTTGTACAGGAGTTGTACAAATTGCCCCATAACAGAAAAAGGGTTTACGACTTGTCATCGTAAACCCTTGAATTATCTGGTGGAGATGGAGGGAATTGAACCCACGGCCTCTTGAATTCCATTCAAATTATCCGTATCGTGTTTAATGTACGGAATGCAGACATAAAAAATTCAGAGACAAAACTACTTCTGTTCAGGATAGGTTACTTTGTCACCATCAAGGGCTATCCATTCGAAATGTACCAAAAATGCTACAATCTCGCCGAGCTGTTCTTCAGTAATTTCAAGACCATTCAACATTGAGCTGAAAGAAGAAACTATGGTTTCTTTGAGTGCACTTAGATTTTCAGGTTTTACATCATCAAGATGATTCTTAAGCATTGCAAAGCGAACTTGCCCAAAATGCCCAACGATTTTATCTTGTCTCCGTCTATTCATATACTTTTCCTTTCTAAGTTTTTACATTATTTTGCCCATAGCAACTTCAATCTTTTGTGTAACACACATATCATAAAATGCTTTTAAGAACAAGAAAACTTTGCCAAAGCATTATGGCAAAAACCATCCTCCACCGCCTGTGAAGCAAGCCTTTTTACCATTTTCTTGTTCAACAATTTTCCAATCCTTTCCACCTTTACAAAGTACAAATTTTTCAAAAAAATTATCGTTCCACAAACCGATCATTTTTTGACCTTGATTGCTTTTCAGAAATTGGTAATACGCTTTAAATTCATCAGTACCCCAATAATTTTTTTGTGACTCTAACAAAAAATTTTTATCGACAGTATTTTGCACTCCTTTTGTGTAACCACTTTCGTACCATGTGCTGTGTGATGAACTAACCCACCAAGCACCGCCTATCAAAAATATCGCCATAATACCCAAAGTAATACTTAATGTTAAAGCCAAGGGCATAACATACTGCTTAATTTGTATGCCAAGCATTACTTTTTTCACTTGTTTTTCAACATCATATTCATCTTCAATATTTTTTGCTTGGAAGCCCACCAGTAGAGTTATGAGCTGTGCAAACTTATCATCATCTTTTAAATCTAATGCACTGCAAATAGCCGATATTTTATCATACTCCAATGCAGTGGGGTTACGCCCACTCACAGAATGGAAAATTTCTGTAATTCTCATATAACACCTGCTATTTTTATATTTCCCTGACAATTTCCATCAACCTTGGATATTCTGATTCCCACATCAGAGCCGAGCCAAAATCAAGATTTTCAGCCATTTTATGGAAAGGAATACGCTTGGAAGCAAATGTTTTAGCAACATTTTTCAAAAATTTTGGCAAATAAATTTCGTTTTCTATCTCATTTTTAATTTTTGATTTATTGTACACATCAAATTCACCTTCAGAACCCCAACGTCCATTTTTTACCAAGCAAATCTTGCTTAAGGGTATAGTTTTTCTATATTCATCAAGCAAGAGTAAGCTATCTATATCAGTATTAATGGTCCACATAACCTTATAATCAATTTTTTCTCTTTCTGATATCAGTTCAATAGTTTTGCCAAAATTGGATATTGTTTTCTGATTTCTAGCTCCACAATTTATGACAATATCTTTATCCTTATGCTTTTGCATCAAGGTAAGAAACTGAGCCCAACCTGATTCACTATCAATTTCTTGCAAAATCCCTGTACATTCATTTTGATAAGCTCCAAAAACGTCAGGGTTACTTGTGTCTGTTTCAATTAACACTACATCTTTTTTATCTTCTAGCAATGAGCTAATTTTTAAACCGCACGTCACGCTTTTGCCCACACCACCTTTGCCACCTTCAGAAAAATAAATCATAATAAACTCCTCTATATATTTGTTTTGCCTACAGTAGCAAAAGCACTATCTGTAGTCGTAGTTACATTATTATTTGCTTCAAGCTTGTGTTTCTTACCTTTAGGCAATGGTTTCTTGATATTTTCTTTTTTGATTCTTTTAATGTGTGAAACAAATGTTGTATAACTGCCCATAAAAACCTTGGCATCTTTCAACATATTAAAAATATGGCTTAAATTATAACCTGCACCAATCATTTGTAGAATTTCCTTCTTCAAACTCTCAATCACCCTAAAGTTCTGATTTTTTTCAGGTTTTTTATTGCTTTTAATGATATCATTAAATACTTCTCTTATATTTTCTATTTTTTCATTGGAATCTTTTTCTGGTTTTACTTCTGTGTTTGTTGTCATATGTAAATTACCTCTTATTTAATATAATTTAATTTAAAAATATAATAAAATTGTAATTCAGTTATAGTAAAATAATATAATTTTTTTTATTTTATTGTCAATGATTTTTGTATTACTGTAATGTTTTTATTATTTCGTGCTAAAATAAATGAGATTATGATTTATTACAGTTTTAATATTGATGTTTATTGCTGTATTTCAATAAAAAATAATAGTAATTTAAATGAAATTATAATAAATATATTTTAAAACTGTTTGAAAAATAGTTGACAATTATTTATAAAAATTTAAACTGTAATTGTAATAATAGATTCATGGCAGGACTTACTTTTGTGGTACAAAAGCATATCCTGCTCTGCGAGGCTCTGAAAAAATTGCATTTTTTCAGCTATATCGCCACTTCCCTGCGGTTGTGAGCGATAAAAAAGGCAAAAGCAAGAAGATAATAATGATTATAGTTAAAATAATAATTGTGAGGATAAAATTATGTTAAATAAAGTTATAAAGATACGAATTGCAGAACAAGATTATTCTAAAGTTAAGCTACAGTCAAAAATGTCAGAATTTAAAAATATTTCTTCATACTGCCGAAATATTATTTTAGAAAATAAAATTCACACATTAAAAAGTGTTAAAGATGATGCTATTGCAAAGTCAAAGCTTATAAGAATTTCTTCACTACTCAAGAAAACTTTAGGTGAGGGTATTACCATTGAAAATAGAAATAAATTAAATGCGGCAATCAAAGATTTAAAAGAACTAGGTTCGTAAATAAATATGGAACTTAATATTTTTTTATAATTTATAATAATTGTTAATATTTTTTATAAGGTCAATACTATGGCAGATGTGACGATACAACCCGCACAAAAGGCTGATAAAGATGCTCCGAGCACGAGCGGTAAGCGTGGTGTTAAAGATACAAAAGCTTATATTTATGATGAAAAAAATAATGGCAAAAAAATTTTAGTGGTCAATGGCGAAAAAATCCAAGGTGCTTTAAATCTTTTGTCAGAAGACCAAAAAGAACAGCTTGAGGAAATATTGCGAAGGCATGGCAAGTATGGTGGAAAGGCTAAAAAATTATGCGAGCATATTGTCATCAGCTACAAGGGTGGTAAACCTCCTGACGACTACGCTAAGAAAGATTTTGAAAAAGATATAAAAATATTTTTGAAAAAAATGGGCATGAGTGACCATGCTGTTATGTATGCTGTTCACTGTGATACCGACAATATACATATTCACGTCTTGGTTGATAGAGTTTCACCATACCCAAATACAAGTGGTCGATTTTATATTCCGCTAGATACTGGCGTATGCACTCTTACAGAAAACAACAGAATAAGACGGAATGCCCCATTGTGTATGCAAGCTGCCATGTCAGCAATTTGTTTGAAGAATGGTTGGGATGCAGGAAATAGCCGAGTAGATGAAAATGGCAAATCAACTGGCAAATGTCGTCAGGGGGTAAAATCACAGCCACCGCACACAAGCTCTAAAAAAATTGATTTGATATCAGATGTTCAAAAAATTTTTTCAGACGCTGAAGATTGGACTGACGCAATCCAACAGCTTACGGCACATAATATAAAGTATGAAGTGGCGTATGATAAAAGCGGTAAGCCTAGAGGTTCAAAATTTTCACGAAATGGGGTTTATGGTAAATCTTCAGAACTTTCACGACCGAACCAATTTTTTTCAATTGTGAAAGTGTGGGGTAATCATCCAGATGCACCACCACTTGCACCTAAACAGTTAGCTTATGATGCATTACACCAATCTTTAAGAAAATCTGTTAATCTGAAAGAATTACAAAAGAATGTTAAGAACTGCGGTTGTATTTTAAAAGTGAGTGGTTCTGGATTTAGGATTTTTGTCAATGGCGTTGAGGATAGTTTTAAGCCATCACAGTTAGGCACAACTAGCAAAAAGATTGAACAAATATTTGAGAATAACAAACTATTTCGTGAAGCATGGATCAAGAAGAAAAAGCATCGTGATCGTGAGCGTTTGAAAAGAAAAAGTGCTTACCTTCAAAGGTGCAAAAAGCGTAGGAAGTTATTGGCAAACCATCGTACAAAATCAAAGGCTAGAGCATTTTTCAAAATTATTTTTGGGCTTTTGTTTGCAAAAAAATATCAACCAAGGCTTCCGCAAGCTCTAGATCAAAAACAATGGCACAGCTATGAGCAAATTAGATTTAATCTTGGGATTAATGATAGTGATATGAAGCCACCTTTTGTTTTATTGGTGACGGAAAACGGCTTTACATATGAGAAAAAATTTGAAGATATAAATGCCTTATGTGATTTTGTGATTTTGTATAGCGAGCAAAACCCTCATGCTGATTTCCGATTACATCAAATTACTCTTGAACAGAGGATAAAAGATTTACATGAAGCTTTGACATACCTCAATGTTGCGGTAAATGACATAACAAATATTAATTCATCATACAATTTAATTTGGAATAATTACAATTTAAATATGGGAGCATTATTATGAAAAAATGTAAAAAGTGTGCTAACTGCTTGATTAGGACAACTGAAAACTTGGATGATCAAGGAGTAGTTGAAAACTATTTTTGCCGATTCCTCGGTCAAGACCCTTCGTATCTTTTGGAACACAACCAAGCGTGGAATCATAGCGGTAGTGAAATGGTGTGCGTGTTAAAAAAGGCACTTGGTCCGATAGTAGGTTGCTCGCATTTTGAGCTAAGAGAAAACAAATAATCAAAAAAAAGGGCTTGCAATTTTTTTGTAAGCTCTTTTTTTCTAAATTTTCCACTTATTCCACTTATTCCACTTATTCTACTTATTCTACTTATTCTACTTATTCTACTTTTTCTATTTTTTCTACATTCTCTATTTATTGCACTTTTTCCACTTGACAAATGAAAATAGATATCCAATCATGTATATGTATATAGATTATTATATTAACATTTTAAAAAAGTGAGATTTAAATGAAAAAAATCACCAAAATTACAGTAGCTGAAACTATAGCACAAATGATTTCAAATGGCGAAAATCCTACGCATGCGTTGGTTAAGGAAAGATTGGGTGGTGGTAGCAACACCACGATAAGCAATGGCTTCAAGCTTTATAAAGAACAAAATTCCAATGCAAGCATTGAGTATGTTCCTGAAGATACAGGAAATAAGAAAGATGCCTTTCTTAAAAATGTTGCAAGTTCTTTAAATAAATTGCTTGATAGCCAAGAAGATGAAGAAAAAAATCTAATCGCTGATTTAAATACTGCAAATCAGCTTTTGGAGCAATCTGAAGCTAAGAATTTAGAGCTTCAAAATCTTGTCTTGCAAGAGCAAGACAAGACCAAAGCATTGGATCAAGAGTTAACCTTTTGCTCACAATCCAAAAAAGATGAGGCAGAGGCGTTAAAACAAAGCCATGCTCAAGAAATACAAAATCTAAAAGTATTGTTTGAACAGGACAAAGATCAGTTAAAAAATGAAATTAACATTTTGAACAAAAATCATGATGAACGCATTGCCACGGATAGTAAGTTGCAAACAAGGCTTGAAGACGCTCTTGCTAAAAATCAAGATTACGAAAATGAGTTAAAAGAATTGCAAGATAAGCTAGATATAGCCAATACAGAAAAGCATAGTGTTGAAATTAAATATGCAGAGGTTGCAGCAAAAAATGAAAAATCTGAAGAAAACTTAAAGCGTTTAGAAGCTAATATCATGGAATTGCAAAAAGATTTTAAAATATTGCAACAAGAAAAGCATGATGCGGACATTCAAGCTGCAGAAGCAAAATCTTCGCTAGAAATCTACAAAAGCAATATATCTGACAAAAAAAGAGGTAGACCTTCTAAAAATTTAGAAAATAGTGCAGATGAAAAAGTTTAGCTAAATTACTTATTAACACCCTATTTGTGTGTGTTTTATTTTTTACATTTTATCTCTTAAACTATCCAAATAATCAGCATAGACTTGCATCATCTCCGCTCGTTCCTTAAGCATAGCATCAGGCGGTAAATGATTGTATGCTCCTTTTATGAGATTTTTTTCTTTGTGTGCAAGCTGAAATTCAATCATATCACTATTATACATAAAAGTTTGGTGTAGTTCCGATGAAGCTATGCTTTTGAAGCCATGTGTAACAAAGCCATCATCATCATGCTTTGGGCTTGTATAGCCTAACCTTCGTATAGCTCTATTCGGTGACTCTTCATGAAGATGTGTATTTTTCTTACGACCGGGGAATATATATTTTTGTCCACCAGTTACCTTGTACAATTCTATAAGAATTGATATAACTTGAGTGCATAATGGCACAATATGATCTCTGTCATTTCCTTTAACTTTCATGCGACTAGCAGGAATATACCATATTTTCCTATCCAAATCTATTTCTGTCCATTCACCTCCAACCAACTCGCTCGCCCTTATAAAAACGTATGGAGCAATTTGTAAACAGCAGCTATTCTCAATAGTCCACCGATCACGACTATTATATATTTTTCTCATTAAAGTGCCTATTTCTTCTGGTGTCCATTTCCTTGGGTGACGATGTCTTGGCTCTTTAGTTGGTATCTCTTTGCCTAAATCTTCAATTCTCAAAATTATACCGATTCGCTCAGGCTTTAGCTTTTCAAGAGTATTTGCCTTTTTGAAAATATCTCTTACCATCCAATAAACTTTTTTAGCCAACACATATTTATTAAAGCCTTTAATTTCATCAAAAATCTTTTTTATCTCAATGGCTTCAATGTTATTTATGTTTTTTCGACCTAAAGGCTTCATTAAATGAGCGTCAATTCTACGCTTTTGTGTGTTCCAATGAGATTCACACCATACATGCTTTTTGTCATTCAAATATATTTCAGCAATGGCGGCAAAAGTAGACAAGCTTTCGCTTTCAGCTTCTTTAGATTTTAATGTATTTTGTTCTTTTATAGTGGTAGACGACCCCTCTCTGCGTTGAGCAGAAATGTTTTCTTGCAATTCAATAGCCAATTTCTTGGCTTCACGAATTAACACTCTTGGAAAATCACCTATAATTGTATCAGAGCGTTTACCATTGGCTAAACTATAGCGAACTGACCAAACCTTTTTACCAGAAGGTCTAACGAGCAAGCTAAGTCCATGTTCAATGGAAATGCGTTGTAATTTGTCTGTTGGTAATATTGAGCGTAGGTAAGTATCATTGATTTTAGTCATAAGCCTTATTCCATTTTTTACTGGTAGTTTTTTTATGTTAGTTTTTTGTCGATGTGAAAAACTACCACAGAAACTACCAGTAGTTCAAGACTTAATGTACTATAAGAGTGGTTATGAGAGAAAAGAAAAACCCCAAAAGCTTATTTTCATTGACTTTTGGGGCTTATTTAATTTTAAGAAAATTAAAAATGGTGCCGAGGGCGGGACTCGAACCCGCACAGCTATTGCCACTACCCCCTCA
>CAYJES010000022.1:0-23752 GCA_964369365.1 uncultured Lactobacillales bacterium
GGTTGGAATACACGAGAAATATCAACCGCCACTGCTTGAAGTTTTTCGATGATAAAGCTTGCTTCTTTCAGGAAGGCATCATGACTTACTTCTAATGATTTTGCATCAAGTTTTTTAACTTGTTCTTCTGCCGTTTCCGATGCACTAATTAATGCTTGGATATGACGTGATAATGCGCCACCAACTTTTAATGCATTTGCTGATAGTTTATCGTTTACATCTTCTACCTCTGTCGAGCTTTCCCTCATTGCCTCTAGCAAACTTTGAAGTTTTGCTACTGCTGTTGCTGCGCTTTGGTTTAATTCATCAGATTGTTTCACAAATTCATTAGTAGCGTCTTTTACATTATTTGCTATTCTTGATGAATTGCTTGATACCTCAGTAATCGTAGAACGAAGGTGAGAACTTGTAACGTCTACTTTTGCCACACTGTTATTTGAAATGTCTTCAAACTCTACTGCTAAATCTTTTATAGAATTTATAAAGCCTTCTATCCTTCTTTCCACTCCATCAGTTGAAGAATTAAATTCATCTGCTTTATCCTTAACTGTTTGAGCAAGAACTTTAACAGATTTAACAGCTTCCTCAGTTACTTTATCCATTTGCATTTTTTGAAGTATAAGAGTATCACTTACCGCCTTAATCTGTTCAATAGATGAATCAGATGCGCCCTCTATACTTAGTGCATTGTTTTTAAGTTGGTTCACAGTTGATGATACGCTTATAATCGCACTTTCAGACATTGTTTCTAATGATTTGAATTGTTCTTCTAATGTTACCGATACTTCGCCTGCTTTTGCGATTGTATCATCTACTATTTTGCTTGCTTCATCTGCTTTATTTTTAACATTGTCGCCGATGTATTCAAGTTCTTTATTAATCCTGGTTACATTGCCCAATATATCCGCTGTATTTTGTTTTAATAGACCGCCCACTTCTTTTATTTTTTCCGAAGTTCCATCTGCTGTCTGTCTTAAATTTTTACATTGTGAAACAATAGCAGCCTCAGACAACCTGATGTTCGTACTTACCGTATTTGACACGTCTGTTAAATCTTCGATTTGTTGGCCTAGTACATTCCTTATAACCTGAGCTTGTGACTGAGCTTTTAACGCGCCTTTATCCAATACCTCTATATGTTCGCCAATAGTAGATACAATTGATTGCGATTTATTACCAATAGAGTTCATCACATCTTCTAATGTTTTTGATTTGTTACCAATAGTTTCAACTGAAAGCATTGTTTTGCCTTCTATCCCTTCTATTAACGTAACAACGCTGGATGTTTGTTGTTCCAGATTGCCTAACAAATGATTTAAACTATCTTGCGACATTCTTGATATACTAGTAACATTATCAGATTGTTTTGCCAACTCTTCTGAAAGTGCTGTCACCTTCATCAAGCTGTCTTCTGATGCGTTTATCAAATCTTTTACCTGATTGCTAAGCGAATCTTCTATTAAAGAAATTCTTGCCCTTACCCTGTCTAAATCTGTATCAAGCTGGGTTGAATTACTTCTGATAATTTCCATAATCCTAGTTGAATTATCGTTAATCCTGTCTGAAGAGTTATTTAAAATTGCCTCTTGTTTTACAAACAATCCATCGATGTCTTCTGCTCTGCCTTGTAATTCATTTGAAATGTCTGACACTTCTGCTATTGCATCACGCGCGTTACGCATCAATAATGCCAATGCATTTTCAAAGTCAGCGGAGATTTTGCCAACTTTTACTTGAATGTCTTTTGCTGAATTTTCAATTACAGATTTTTGTGAAGTAAACAATTTATAGATATCATTTGTTCTGTTTTGCATTGATTGCATAATATCAGTCATTGATTTTGAATGTTTACCCAATTCTTCACCTATCTTATTAGTAGATAGCAATGTTCTATCATTTGATTCTTCTATTTTTACTAATTCAACATCGATTGCCGAAGTTACTTCCTCAGTGCGTTTTAACAGGTTACCAACATCAACGTGGGCTTTATCCATAGAATTTCTTGCCTTTTTAAGATATCCAGTAGCTTGCGCATCCAATTTTTCATAGAAGCCTTCTAACTCTGTGATATGGGATTTAAGTTCAACTTTAACTTCGTCAATTTTGGTTGCGGTTGCTGTTATAGCGCGTTGTTGTTGTGAAAGCGATGCTTCAACCATTTGGCTTTGCGATTCAAGAATGTTTGTCATATCTATTAAGTCGTCGCCTTGTTTTTTAATATCTTCTTTTACTGTGTCTACAACAATGCCAACGCTATCGATAGTTTCCCTTAAATCTTCTATGCCTTTTCCTGTTGTAACTGTCATCGAAGTCAAACGTTCATTCAATACATCAGCCAAAGCACTATATGAATGAAATTTATCTTCTAAACCTTTTGAAGTTAGGGCTATGTTGCCTTCTATTTCAAGTGCTGATGTGTTTAGTTTTTCAGCTCTTTCATCATAATTATGACCCAAATTTTGCATTCTAGACGATATTTCATCAGCTGAAGAAACAAGATTTTCTTTATATTCATCAAGCTTGCCATAAGTGGAATTAAGGTTATCAATCACTTTATCAGAAGCGTTTACAAGTTCACCAGTTTGAATTGAAAGACCGTCTTCGATTAAACGGAATCTAGATATAACTTTTTCAATTTCTGTATCTAAAAATTCTGATTGTGTTTTTAATGATTCATCAACAATTATTGCTTTTTCATCAATTTTTTGAACCAAATTATCCAAACCTTGGCCTTGTTTTATAAATACTTGTTCTAGACGCTGAGATTTTTCATCAAATAACATCGAAATATTATCGGTTCTTGACCTTACCCTGTCGGTTGTGTCTTCTATAATACTTACTTGTTCTGCCAGTGTCATTGAGAAGCTTTCAAGAGTGTCTTTTGTTATGTCAGATGCTTTATAAAGCATTTCGGTACGATTATTTAAATTTTCAGTAAGTGATTCTGATTGATTTGCAAGATTTTTAGATACTGCATTGAATTTTTCAACGTAATCTTGGGCAACAGTTCCCATATTATGAGCAGCCGCAGAAGAATCTTCTGATGCCTTATTAAGGGATTGAATTTGCCATTTAAGACTTTCCACCGTTTCTTTTGAATTTTCAGAAACAACTTTCGTTGCTGTCATAATTTCGCTTGCCTTATTATGAAGTTCCTCTACCGTTCTTTCTGTATCGTTTTTAAAATCACCTTGTACTAATTTTAATTCAGTTATTCTATCACGTAAATCTGATGCTACCACACCAGAACTTGCCGAAACTTCTGCAAATACATCTTTGAAATCTTTTATATAAACACGCAAAGTATCGGTTAAAGCCTTAGTATAATCGGCGCCATCTTCGGTAGGGGAAACAAGTTGTTCCATGTATTTTTGTAATGCTTGACTATCTTTTTGAAACTGCCTTGCCCTATCTATATAGGCAACCATAAGCCAAATTAAAACCAATGGCAAAACCATACCAGAAATAAATCCTACGAATTCAGGTGGGCTCATCGCGAAACGATTTGACCACCAACCAGAATTTACCAAATATTGAACCGCATAAAATATCCAAACGATACTTACAAACCCAGCTATCATATGAAGTCTGGATAATAAACCCATCCTTTCTTTTATTTTTGCTTCTTCATTAAGAGCTTTTACTTTTCTAGCTAAGTCTTCTGCTGTTTCTTTTTTTGCCATAAAAAATTCCTCGTTATATAATTTCTTTTGTAACTAGCTATAAATAGCATATTTTCGTAAAAAATAAAAATTTTTATAAATATACTATATATAGATACTATATTTGAATCAAGCACAATAAATAGTGATTCCCTAAAAAAGCACATTGCGAATCGAGGAATTAGAATCCACGGGTTTTTATGAATTCCGATATTTTTTCGATGACTTCGAAAGTTATGCTTTCATTATGGTCTTTATTTGGAACAATTTTTTCCTCTGGGACTATACCTATTTCCGCCAAAGCATGTTTTGACATTTCAAGACAAACAAAAGGAACTACGCTATCTTTTGTACCATGGGTAAGAAGTATATCAGGAGTGTTTTTAATTTCATCTAAGGAAAAATCATCCCCAAAAGTAAGGGGAACAGAAGACATTGCGACCGCTCCTGCCAATTTTTCATCAAATGTTAGACTGCCTACAAGGCTCATAAGTCCGCCTTGGGAAAAGCCAGCATAAAACATTTTATCAAATGAAATGCTTTCTTTTTCAGCGATTTCTTTTGTTAAATCATGAACCATAGAAAGTGGCGCTCTTGCGATTAAATTATTAAGGGCAGGAATCGCAGCGTCAGGGGTTTCAAACGCTTCAAAATCATCTTGATTTAAATCAAACCAGCTATACCCACCAAAAAATAATGGAGTTGGGGCATTAACAACATAAAATCCCATTGATGGAAATTTCGCACTTAACACTTCGGCAAAATCCATAAACCCCATATAACTGTCGCCATAGCCATGGAAAATTAACATAGCAGAATCTACTAGTTGTTTTTGTGATATTTTGTGATATTCTAATTTCATGTTTTTCATAATATGTTATTGTAAAGGAAATTTATGTTAATTTCAAAAGAAAATTCAATCCTTGTTATAATTGATATCCAAGAATCGCTAAACCCTGTTATGATGGAGCCTAGAGCGGTTATAAAATATTCTAATAACTTGCTTAAAATTGCAAACATTCTTGATATACCATATATAATTACAGAACAAGTCCCTGATAAATTAGGTCCAACCATTATCGATATAAAAGAAAACGCAGATAAAAATAACATTATTTCTAAGACCTCTTTTTCATGCGCAAGCAGTGAATCGTTTATGAAAAAAATTGCAACATCAGGTAAAACGCAAGTTATTATAACCGGTATCGAAAGTCATGTTTGTGTTTTACAAACCGCAATCGACCTTAAAAGTGCTGGGTATGAGCCTTTTGTGGTAGCAAATGCAATTTCCAGCAGAAAAAAACTTGATTATGACATTGCTTGTAATAGAATGATGAAAGACAATATAATAGTTAGTTATGAAATGGTGGTTTTCGAATGGCTGAGAGATGCCCAAAACCCAGAATTTAAAAATATTGCAAAAAACTTTATTGACAGGAATTAAACTTATGAAAATTGAAAAAACTCCTCTTATCCTTGTACCTGCACTTATGACAGACAAAAGGATATATCAACATCAAATAGACAATCTTAGTGATATTGCAGATATTACAGTTCCTGAGGTAAAAGATTTTAATAACATTGCTGATATGGCTTCTAGTATCTTAGAAAATGCTCCGGAACAATTTGCATTGGGTGGAATTTCTATGGGTGGTTATGTGGCATTAGAAATTATCAGACAAGCGCCACAAAGAGTTACTAAACTTGCTCTTATTAATACAAAGCACGGACTAGACAGCGAAGAAATGCTTAAAAAACGCCAAAATGCTATTGAGAATATCAACAAAGACAACTTTATAGAAACAATGGATAAAGCAGTCAGAGGATATATTTTGGAAGAAAACAATAAAGATGATAATCTTAGCAACCTTTTGGTTGATATGGCAAAAGGTATCGGTGTAGAAGGTTATATTAATCAACAAACTGCTATCATTAATCGTATTGACAGCACACCATTTTTAAAAGATATAAAATCTAAAACAATGATAGTATGCGGTAGAAAAGACGCGTTACTTGATGATATGAAAGCAATGCACAGCCAAATTTCACTTGCTAGATTTAGCATTATAGAAGATTGCGCTCACTTGTCCACTATTGAACAACCTATTGCTTTGACTGCTTTGCTTAGATACTGGCTTTAATATTTTGACAAGGATATAAAGTAATATGAAAAAAATAATTTTTGTTTTAACAGCACTTTTTGCATTTAACGCTGTGGCGCAAACTCCTACGAAAATCCCGCAACTTTCAGAAATTCCAGACAATTCTCCGGCTGCTTTTGGAACCATGGCTGGGGTGGCTTATGCTTGCAAGGCTGGGAAAAAGTTGCAAGATTTTGAATTAATCGTAAGTTATCTTTTGGTAAACAGCGCACCTAGCAAACGTATGGAAAAGGCTTTTATGCAAGAATATGCATTGGCTAAAAAAACAGCTATGGAAAAACAAGAAAGAAATCCTCCTATGCCTTGTTCAACATTTTTAAAACAATTTAACAGCCAAAAAATATTCAACAGCACGGTTATGTCAGACGGCAGCGTCAAAACCCCAGACGGATCTTGGTCTTTGCCTCGCGGGCAAAAAGAGCCCCCAAAAGGATATGAATAGACTTTAAGGTTATTGTTATTGTTTTTTGTTTTGGTATTTATAAAAATAAAAAATAATGCAATTTTATAAAAAATGATTATAATCACTTTTTATATATTTTTTTAGATAATAGGAGAAGTTATGGCAAAACATCTTGTAACTAGTGCGTTACCTTATATTAACGGAATTAAACACCTTGGCACCCTTGTTGGGTGTTTGTTACCTGCTGATTTTTATTCTAGATTTTTACGGGCGCAAGGTCATGACGTTTTATTCGTTTGTGGTACAGACGAACACGGAACACCTGCTGAAATTTCTGCTATGGAAGAAGGATTGTCCACAGAAGAATATTGCGATAAATTTTATCAAATCCAAAAAGATTTAAATGAAAAATTTGCAATCAGTACCGATTATTTCGGCAGAACGTCAAGCAAACAAAATATTGAACTTACTCAACATATGGCTAAAAAGCTTATGGAAAATGGTTATTTTGAAGAAAGGGTTGTAAAACAAGCGTATTCAGAATCTGAAAAAAGGTTTTTGGCCGACAGGTATGTAGAAGGCACTTGTCCTAAATGTGGTTTTGAAAAAGCACGTGGCGATCAATGCGATAAATGTGCATCGTTATTAAGCCCAGAAGAACTTATTAACCCATATTCAAAAGTAACAGGCAGCCACGATGTAATTTTCAAAGAAACAAAACATCTGTTCTTAAAACTTGAAAAATTAGAAGAACCTCTTACAAAATGGATAAACAGCAAAGAAAATTCATGGCCGAAATTAGTTACTTCAATTGCCAAAAAATGGCTCAAGGAAGGTTTGCAAGAACGTTGTATGACTAGGGATTTAAAATGGGGTGTTCCTGTTCCTTTTGATGGATTTGAAGGCAAAGTTTTCTATGTATGGTTTGATGCACCTATCGGATATATCGCGATTACAAAAGAATGGGCAGATCTTGATCCGCAAAATCGTAATTATAAAGATTGGTGGTTTGATGCTGACGACGTTACTTACACTCAATTTATGGGTAAAGATAATGTTCCATTTCATACAATATTTTTCCCATCAACTTTGATGGCTACTGGTGAGCCTTGGAAACAAGTAGACTTTCTTAAAGGCCTTAGCTGGATGAACTATGAAGGCGGGAAATTTTCAACTTCGCAACGTCGTGGAATTTTTATGGATCAAGCATTAAGCGAATATGAAAGTGATTATTGGAGATATTACTTGCTTGCAAACACTCCTGAAACTGATGATTATAGCTTTACAATCGAAGGATTTGCTGGCGCTGTTAATAAAGATTTAAACGACGTGTTAGGCAATTTCGTAAACCGTGTTTTAAAAATGACAGAAAAAAACTTTGGCAGAGAAATTCCTGAGGGTGGAGAGTTATCACAAACTGAACATGATTTGATAAATGTGCTTGATGAAAAAATCAAAAACTATACCCAATATATGAATAATATGGAAATTAAAAAGGCAGTGGCTGAACTGCGCTCTATATGGGTAGAAGGAAACAACTACATCGCTCAAACTGAGCCTTGGAAAGTTGTGAAAGAAAATAAAGACAGAGCCGCAACAATCCTTAGAACCGCTATTAATCTTATCCGTGTTTTTGCGATTTTGGGTGCTCCTATCATTCCGGATAGTGCGAATAAAATTATGGCAATGATTAATATAGAAGTTAAAAATAATATCTGGGTTGATATAAAATCTGATATTACCGCTCTTGATAAAGGAATTTTTAACGAACCTATGCCTATATTTAACAAAATAAGCCCAGAGGAAATTGAGGCCTTAGTAGAAAAATATAAAGGAGAATAATTATTATGGCTAAGAAATATCAAACATCTTTTCAATATCAAATAGAAGAATCAAAATCTGGATTTTTTAAAATGTTTTTAATTCTGGTAATTCTTGTAATCGCCGGTTCTGTTGGATATTGTCATATGGTGCCAAAACATGAGCGTATAGGTTGGTTTAATACAAGCGTTGATGTTGCAAACAAATATTATACTGAAACTGTATTATACATTTCTGATTATATTCCTGCTATTGGCGATTGGACTGGGGTTAAACCTATTCCAATGGCGATGTCTAGCAACCATATGCAACACGCACCAATAAAACAAGAAAACCAAAAAGTAAAAGTTTATCGTTCAAACAAAATTCAAACAGAACAATAAAATAATTTATACTAAATATAAAGTGCAGCTTTGTTGAAAGTTGCACTTTTTTTGTTGGGTTAAAGTAAATATCAACCTAGCATTGCGCCTAGCTTTTCGCCTGCAAAAAGATGAACGTGGAAATGGGGAACTTCTTGACCACCATTATTTCCTTTGTTGGCAAGGATACGGTAACCTTCTTCTGTTACCCCTAAATCATCTGCTATTTTTGCCACTGCTTTAAAGAAACCATCTATTTCTTGCGAGGTTGCATTTTGAACAAAATCAGAAAAATCTATATAACTACCTTTTGGAATTATTAAAACATGAAGCCTTGCTTGCGGATTTATATCATGAAATGACAATACAAAATCGTCTTCATAAATTTTGTTACATGGGATTTCACCCCTTAAAATCCTTGCAAATATGTTATTTGTATCGTACAGCATAACCATTCCTCCTTTTTATTTAGTTTGATAATCAATGATATATTAAAGTATGTAAATTAACTAGAAAAAACTTATACACAGGCTAGGAAAAAAAGACTTGCAAAATAGGATATTTTTATATATTAATAGTGGCAGTAAGAAATTAAAGCTCTACTTTCCCTTAAATCAATTGCACTTTTCATATGGTTAAAGTGTGGGACTATTAAAAAACAACTTTCATGATGGAATATAATGACTAAAACAAATATGAATTCTAAAGGACGCAATAAACCGCGTCATAATGGCGGCAATGGCAATAGAACGAACGGATCTCCTGTATCCAGAAACAGCGTTTTCGACAGCAACGGTCCTTGCGGAAAAATCAGGGGTAATGTTTCCCAAATTATCGAAAAATATCAAGCAGCGGCAAAAGATGCCTCTACCCACAGCGAATACGTGCTGGCTGAACTCTGCTTGCAATATGCTGATCATTATAACCGCATAAACATTTCTTTTACACCTGAAAATAATAATACCAATCCTAATTCTAATAAGAATAATAAATCTGATAAAGCACAAAAAAGTGCTAATGGAAAAGGAAATGGCAAAACATCTGAAGATGCAAAAATTGCACAGAGTGACGAAGAGCCTATCGATATTTCAGGAATAGATTTATCTATCCCAGATTTTTCTATAATTGAAAATAATGATAAAAAAACAAAAGCCGATGAAGATACATCTAATTTGGCTATTGAAAATGTCTAAAAAAGACTCTATATATATTATATAACATTAATAAAGGAGAAAATTATATGTTTGAAAATAGAGAAACTCAATCTAATGCTGGTGTTAATATCGGCGCTAATGTTGATGCTGGACTTAAAAGTTATATGTTAAAAGTTTATAACTATATGACTTTAGGTCTTTTAATTACTGGATTTGCTGGTTACTTGTTGGTTAAAACTGGTCTTGTTATGCACCTTTATTCAGCAGGCGCTGACGGAAAAATGTCAATGAACTTATTTGGATGGATTGTATTACTTGCTCCGCTTGTTTTGGTGTTTATGTTTTCATCTGCAGTGAATAAATTAAATGTTGGCAAAGCAAAAGTTATATTTTTTGCTTTTGCTACCTTACTTGGTCTTTCAATTGCTAATGTTTTACTTGCTTACACTACTGCTAGTGTTTTAAAAGTATTCCTTATCACTGCTGGTACCTTTGGTGGGATGAGCCTTTATGGTTACACTACTAAACGTGATTTAACAGGCATGGGACATTTCTTAATGATGGGACTTTGGGGTCTTATCCTTGCGTCTTTAGCTAATATCTTTTTCCAGAGTTCTGCTATGGATTTTGCTCTATCTTGCATTGGGGTTGTGATTTTCGTTGGTTTGACCGCTTATGATACTCAAAAAATTCGCTCTATGTACAATGCTTATGATTCAAGTGACGTTGCTGATGCAAAAGCAATTTCAGGCGCTCTTGCATTATACCTAGACTTCATCAACCTATTTTTAATGTTGATGCGTTTATTTGGTGAAAGAAGATAATTTATATTTTACTAAAACAAAAATAGCCTCTATCACAGAGGCTATTTTTTTACCTAATATATATACTATCTTGCTTTTTGTGCTTTTTTAAAGAACTGTGATAAAATTTGCTTTTCCCCTTTTTCCTTAATTAAATTATTAGCCTTTTGAATTATATTATTATCAGCAGCTTTTATAGCATGCATTGTATTTGGGCTTAGATCTGAATATCTAAAATAATCACTCAGCTTGCTATACTGAAGTTCGACATCCCTTATATATATTTTTACTTTTTTACAATCATATCTACTATGTAAAAAATCTTCAGCTATAAACACATTAGGAGAAAATTTCATATCTTCTCTGACTCTAAAAATTGCTCTTCTAACATCTCTCGAATATCCTAATACTAACATGGCTGCTCTAAATTTTGTTTCATGCAGTTCTTGAGCCAACATTTCTTTTTTGATTTCAGCATATGCTTTTTTATCTTCTTTAGTAATAATCATATTTTTATCTTCTTGTTTTATTCTTTTCATAATTTAATCTCCTAACATATAAATTACGTACATTATTATATAATGTACCAATATAACACATTCTTATTGTTTCTTGTCAATATATTTCACTTTTGAGTTTTTTTATAATTGCTGTCGAAAATAAAATTTCCAGATAAACCTATGAAAAAAATTCTTCCAAAAGTTCTTTGCACCAATTTTTCGTGCTTTTTATAAACTTTTTTTGCCCTCTTGCGTAATTTTTTGTGGGAAGATTTAGGTATTCTTGTATCATCAAAAACTATGCCCAGCCATACTCCTGCATATTGTTTTGTCTTTAGGTTTTTTGTTGCCTTTAACCTTAATGCTTTACGCCATAACCATTTCATTCCTTTAAGTTCTTTAAACAACATATTGCCATCAGTTATCACTGGTTCTGCTTCTGGTTGATAGTCTGGAAAAGTTTCCATTATCTTTAAGGTTTGCGATTTTAATGCTTCCTCCTCGCTGTCCACTGCACGAACAAATTCTATTTTCTGACGAGAGTTTTTTGTTAAAAATTTAACCTCACCATCATATCGTTCCTTTGTTCCGCTAAACCTTATCCACTTTACTTCTTGCAAAAATTCACCCAAGTATAAAAGCGGGTACATTTCAAAAAATAAAAATTTATGATAATCCGAATCCTTTTTTATCTCTTCTGGATTTACCATATAATACAATAACTTCCTTGCCTCGGGAATCGTGTATTTCATTCCTGATGATAAAACATTTTCAATTAATTTTTCTGTTCTCATAAAAACAATTCCCCTTTGTTTTATTGGTTTTCTCTATATTATAACCTAAAATTTTCGAATCACAAAAAAGAATCGAAAACGAATCATTTTTGTGATTTTTTAGTTTTTTTTAAAAAATTGATGTGCTTATTTTGTCGAAAAATACCATTTCAAAAATTAACAAAAAATTAAAACACTGTTATTTATACGAAAAAAATTTTATATTTAAAAATTCATCAAAAACAACATTTTACCTAAGTCTTGTGTTAACGATTTATAATAAAGCACAACATTTAGGGTCAAGAAAAAAAAATTATTTTTTTTGAAAGATGGACTTGCTAAATTTATTAAAATTCTATTAATATCTGTTTTGTGTTTTTGGAATAACTTTTTTTAAGATGATGGGGTGGAAAAATAAAATGAATTTAAATTGGCAAGATATACAAAATAGTTTAAGAGAAAAAATTGGAAATACTGCCTTTGAAATGTGGGTGAAACCAATTTCTCTTGGAACTGTTAAAGAAGGTGTTTTAACACTTTTCGTGCCAACTAAATTTATGCAAGAATGGATTGAAAAAAACTATCTTGAATCTATTAAATCTTCATTATCAACTTATGCATCTGATGTTTGCGATATAACATTCAAGGTTCGTCCAAAAGTAAGTGAAGAAAAAACAGAAACAGCTGCACCGGTTGTTGAAGCTCCTAAACCATTAGATTTTTCATCTAAACACGTTACACTAGAAGGTAATAAAGATAATTACGATTTATCAAATTATTATTTAGACAACAGATTTACATTTGATCAATTTGTTGCTGGATCTTCGAACGAATTTGCATATGCAGCTGCTAAGAAAGTTGCTGAGAATAAAGATGTTGCATTTAATCCTTTATTCCTTCATTCAGGTGTTGGTCTTGGTAAAACTCACCTTATGCATGCAATTGCGTGGAAGATAAAAGAAACCACTCCTTCGCGTCAAGTTGTTTACTTGTCGGCTGAAAAATTCATGTACAGCTTTATCAACGCAATTCGTTATAACGATACTTTTTCATTTAAAGAAAAATTCCGCTCTATTGATGTTTTGATGATTGATGACATTCAATTTTTAACAAATAAAAGTTCTACTCAAGCTGAATTTTGCAATACTTTTAATGCGCTTATGGATCAAGGAAAGCAACTTATCCTTTCTGCTGATACTGCGCCACAAAATTTACAAGGCATTGAAGAAAGATTAAGAACAAGAATGTGTGCTGGTTTGGTTGCTGATATTGGGTCTACTTCTTACGATTTAAGATTTAATATTTTGCGCAAAAAAGCAGGAATTATGCAAGCTAGTATCCCTGAGGAAGTTATCGATTTCTTGGCAAGAAAAATTACTACGAACGTAAGAGAGCTTGAAGGTGCTTTGAAGAAGGTTATTGCATACTCGCAACTAGTTGGTGGCGATATTACCCTAGACCGTACTAAAAACGTTCTTAAAGACACTCTTACTGCTTATGACAAGAAGGTTACTATCGATGAAATTCAACGTAAAGTTTCTGAACATTTCAAAATAAAAATCTCTGAAATGCAATCTAAACGCCGCGAAAGAGAAGTGGCAAGACCAAGACAGATTGCTATGTACCTTGCTAAAAAGCTTACAACCCGCTCTTTGCCTGAAATTGGACGCAAGTTTGATCGCGATCATACTACGGTTATTCATGCTGTAAAAACTATCGAAGATCTATCTAAGACGAATCATTTAATTGCTGAAGATGTGTCTTTATTGTGCCAAATGTTAAGCCAATAAAAAAACACAAAAGTCAAGCATAAAATTAACAAAAAAAAGCATTTAAAATCAACCTATTATCTAAGTAAAATTGTGGATAAGTTTTATTTGATAATTAGGTGGATTTTGCTATAATTTGATGATAAATTTTACAATAATTTTTTAACGTGAAGATAGGATATAAAAAAATGAAATTTACTATTGAAAGATCTGTTTTGTTTAAAGCGCTTGCACATGGTGTTAGCATTGTCGAAAAAAAGAACACTATTCCGATTTTATCAAATATTAAAATAACTGCTGATGAAAATGGGGTCAGTTTACAAAGCACAAACACAGACATCGAATTAATTGAATACATTCCTGCTACTGTTGACGAAGTTGGGGTTACTACTGCTTCTGCGCACAAACTGCACGCAATTACGTCAAAATTATCAGAAGGATCTCAGATTGAATTTTCAACTAAGAACGATAAAGAGCTTAATGTTAAATGCGGAAAAAGTAAGTATAAAATTGCAACTTTATCAGCAGAAGATTTTTATGCTATGCCTGATGTAGAATTACCTTTTTCATTTAGAACTACGGCAACTGAGCTACGTGAAATGATTAACAGAACAAGCTTTGCTGCTGCTGTTGAAGAAACTAGACATTACCTAAACGGTATTTATATGCACGACAACACTAAGGACAAAGACAAAACAGTTAGGATTGCGGCTACTGACGGTCATAGACTTGCTTGCCTTGAAATTCCTATGCCAGAAGGCGCAGAAGGCATGCCTGGGATCATTATTCCTAAGAAAACGATTACTGAACTTGTGAAAATTTTTGATGGTTCTGATATGGACGTTGATGTTGCACTTAGCCCTAATAAAATTCGTTTTTCAATTAACGACATTGTGTTTTCTTCAAAATTAATCGAAGGAACGTACCCTGATTACGAAAGAGTTATCCCTACGAACAACGACAAATCAATCGAAATCGACGCTGGTGAATTTAAATCGGCGGTTGAAAGGGTTTCAATTTTCGATAAATCTCGTGGGATTAAAATTTTAATTGAAAATAACACTATGAAATTGTCTGCTAATATTCCTGATGAAGGTTCAGCAGATGCAGAAATAGAAGTTGATTATGATGGTGAAGTTGTTGAATTTGGATTTAACCACAAATATTTGCTTGATATTCTTGATCAAGTAAAAAGTGGTTTGGCTAATTTCACGTTCTCAGAATCTACTTCGCCTGTGATTATTTATGACGGCGAAAATACGTCTTCTGTTTATGTTTTAATGCCAATGCGCATTTAATTGAAAAGGATTTTTTATTGTGGTCAGTTTAACCATGCTTAATTCCGAAATTAATCATAGAGTAAGTTCTATTTATGATAAAGAAGCTTATGCTACTAACTTGCCAAATTCAATTTGCGCGGTAGAAGAATTACGGTTGGCAAACTTTCGCAACTATGAAAAAGCTATTATAAAAATTTCAGACATAAGAAAACCCGTTGTTTTGTTTGGTGATAACGGCTCTGGCAAAACAAATATCCTTGAGGCATTATCATTGCTTGCCCCTGGTCGTGGTTTAAGGCGTTCAAGATTGTCTGATTTAAAACGAATCGATAATGATGCTCCTTGGCAAATTTTAGTGAACTTGCATTTCCCTATTGAACCTATGAAAATTTTCACAAGCACTGAAAAAACTGCTACTGGTTTGGATAGAAGGTTTGTAAAAATTAATGGAGTTCCTTTAAAACATCAAATTGAACTTTCTGATTATGTTGGTGCAGTTTGGTTAACACCAGTAATGGATAAGATTTTTATTTCTGAACCAGCATCAAGAAGAAGATTTTTCGACAGACTAACCAGCCTTTTTGAACCTTCATACACTGCGATGTTAAGCAATTATTCGTTGACGCTAAGGCAATGGACATCTTTATTAAAAGACAAAAAAAATGATGATGTTTGGCTTAGTTCTCTTGAAAATACATTATCTGAACTTGGGGTTGCGATTGCGGCACTTAGAAAGGATTGCATCGACAGGCTTAACATTTT
Organism: uncultured Lactobacillales bacterium; assembly: GCA_964369365.1. Taxonomy (GTDB): domain Bacteria; phylum Pseudomonadota; class Alphaproteobacteria; order CAYJES01; family CAYJES01; genus CAYJES01. The sequence goes on from CAYJES010000022.1 coordinate 15,452, forward strand.
CCTTGAAAATTCAGACGGTGCGTTTCCAAAAGCATCAATTGCGATTAAAGGCATACTTGAAAATATGCTGGAAAATTCCCCAGCATTAGAAGTCGAAGAGCAATACAAAAAACAATTAAAATTATGCAGAATTTCTTATATGCAAAAAGGTTCGGTTCCAGGACCTCATAACAGTGATATTTTGGTTACCCATATCGGTAAAAACAGATTGGCGGGAACTTGTTCAACTGGCGAACAAAAAGCAGTTTTAGTGGCTATTATCATCGCGCATGCAAAAGCATTAGGCGTTTCACAAGCAAGAATGCCTTTGATACTACTTGATGACATTGCTGAGTTTTTGGACGAAGAAAGAAAAGAAGCATTGTTCGATGATTTAACAAAACTTAACGCCCAAGTTTGGGTAACAGGAACAGATAAAGAAAAATTTAGATTTTTAAATAACCGCAGCATCTTTTTTGGGGTGAATAATGCGGAAATTACAACTATTGAATAACTATAATAAAAAAGTAAAGTGAGATAAAAATGACAGAAGTATTTAACGAAGATTACAGCGCAGATTCCATCAAGGTTTTAAAAGGTCTTGACGCAGTAAGGAAACGTCCAGGAATGTACATCGGTGATACAGAAGATGGCACCGGATTGCACCACATGGTTTATGAAACGCTAGATAATGCGATTGACGAGGCTTTGGCTGGGCATTGCACGAAAACAGATGTCATTTTAAATGCAGATGGTTCGGTTACTGTGCGTGATAATGGGCGCGGAATTCCAGTTGACATCCATAAAGAAGAAGGAATTTCAGCAGCAGAAGTTATCATGACGCAATTGCACGCTGGTGGTAAATTCGATCAAAATTCTTATAAAATTTCTGGTGGTTTGCACGGGGTTGGGGTCAGTGTTGTTAATGCTTTATCTTCTAAACTACAACTTAGAATTTGGCGTGATGGCAAAGAACATTTTGTTGAATTCCAACATGGAAACGCTGTTGAACCGCTAAAAGTTGTTGGCGAATCGGGTGGAAAAACCGGAACAGAAGTTACTTTTTATGCTTCTGCTGAAACTTTTACTAATATCGAATACAGCTTTGAAACATTGGAACGCAGAATGCGTGAACTTGCATTTTTGAACTCAGGAGTATTTTTATGCCTTACCGATTTAAGAAAAGGCGAACCAAGAGTTATGGAATTCCACTATGAAGGCGGAATTAAAGAATTCGTAAAATATCTGGATAAATCAAAAAATCCTCTTCATGAAGAGCCTTTTTCAACTTCATCTAGAAAAGGTGCTATCACAGTAGAAGTTTCTATGGAATGGAACGACGGATATCACGAAAACACACTTTGTTTTACAAACAACATTCCTCAAAGAGATGGGGGAACCCATCTTGCAGGTCTTCGTGCGGCGTTGACTAGAACGCTTAACAACTATGCTAATGCTTCTGGAATGGCTAAGAAAGAAAAAGTCGAAATGGCAGGCGATGACATGCGTGAAGGTTTGACTTGCGTATTATCTGTGAAAATGCCTGACCCTAAATTTTCTTCGCAAACTAAGGACAAACTTGTTTCATCAGAAGCAAGGGCAGCTGTGGAAGGAATTTTAAGTGAAGGTTTAGAGCGATGGTTGGGCGAAAACCCAGCAGAAGCTAAGAAAATTATCAGCAAAGTAATCGAAGCAGCAGCAGCCAGAGAAGCAGCAAGAAAAGCGCGTGAACTAACACGTCGTAAAGGCGTTTTGGATATTAACTCTCTTCCTGGTAAACTTGCAGATTGTCAAGAAAAGGACCCTGCTCTATCTGAACTGTTCATCGTAGAGGGTGATAGTGCGGGCGGAAGTGCTAAACAAGGTCGCAACCGTAAAAACCAAGCTATTTTGCCTTTGCGTGGTAAAATCCTAAACGTAGAAAAAGCTAGATTTGATAAAATGTTGGCGGCTGAGACTATTGGAACTTTGATTACTGCTATTGGGACTGGGATTGGACGCGATGATTTTAATGTTGATAAAGCTCGTTACCACAAAATCATAATCATGACCGATGCCGACGTAGATGGCGCGCATATCAGAACCCTGCTTTTGACATTCTTTTTCCGTCAAATGCCTGAACTTATCGATAAAGGTTATTTATATATTGCGCAACCTCCTCTATATAAAGTAAAACGTGGTAATTCTGAAATTTACCTAAAAGATGATAAAGCGCTTGATGATTACTTAATTAAAAATGGAACGTCTAATATCGTGCTTGTAAATGATGGTGCACAAATTGCTGGTAATGATTTAATTAACTTGGCTGAAAAATGCAGAATGATTAAAAACTTGTTGGATAATATGGCAGTGCAAATTCCTAGCAAAGTTATGGAACAAATGGCTATTGGCGGTGTGTTCGGCGATTTTGACGGCGACAGAGCTAAATCTGCTGATGATATTGCTGCTAGACTTAACATGGTGGAAACTGAAATCGGCAAAAAATGGATTGGTAAATGGGAAAACGAATCGTATGTGTTTAGCAATACTGTACGTGGTGTTACCGACACAGTTACAATTTCACAAAACATTTTAAAAACTGCAGAAGCATACAAATTAGACGGAATTGCAACAGAACTTGCTGAATACTTTAAAACTGTTGGCGAAATTCGAATCGACAGCGAAAGTGTTAAAACAACAGGACCTATTGCTTTCTTTGACAACATTATCAAAATGGGCAGAAAAGGTATGAGTATCCAACGTTATAAAGGTTTGGGAGAAATGAACCCTGAACAACTTTGGGAAACTACTCTTGATCCAGAAGTAAGAACATTGTTACAAGTTAAAATCAATCATATTGATGAAGCAGAAACTGTGTTCTCGACTCTTATGGGGGATATTGTTGAACCAAGACGTGAATTCATCCAAGAAAACGCACTTAACGTGGCTAATCTGGACGTATAAAAATGCAAATATCTGCCGACGAATCGCTGTTATTCATAAAATCTTTTATAGATGATGCTAATTCGTGGGCAGATGTTGAAAAACAAATTAAAGAACACAATTTGAAATCTGTTTTACGCGGTGAAGATTACGTTTTATTGCACAACTGGTGGCATGAAAAACAATCATCACTTATGAACGAATATCAATTAGCTTCTAACCTTGAATTTTGGGCAAAAGGTGGCACATTTCAAACCCATCTTGATGGATTTTTTGCAGTACCTTTTAACATTTTATTGCAAGAAGCAAAATCCAGAAATTGGAATATAAAAAAAGTTGGGGAAGGTTTGATTATAAGCCCTCCTCAACTTAGCCCTATTTGGGTTAGAGCTTTCAACGAATAGATAGAATCATTTTATCATTCGGGTATTTCTATTTAAAATCTGGTCTTTTGTAAATTTTTTTGTAAAGATATATTTTTTAAATCTTCTCTATTCTGTTTTTGTGGGTCAGTTAAATCTGCTGTTTTTTCACTAGATTCTAAATTTTCACCAAAGCGAATACGACGAGCATTACGAGCTTCTGTCAACAAATTAATCATATTTTCCATGCTATTAATACATTTTTCAGTTGCTGTTACCATATTTTCCAAATTATTTAAAATGCTCGAATTTGTTTTTTTGAACTCTTTATCAGATTCTGATAGATCTTTAGATTTCACTTTTTCAATTACTTCATCTACTTCTATTGGCATATATACTCTCCCTTTTTGTAATAATATGAATCTTTTTTCTATTTAAACTCTGGTCTTTTGCAAAGCTCTATTTTTTATTAATTCGTCCAACTTAATTTGTTTTTCTTTACATTCTTTCATTGATACTCTTGCGTACGCTCCTATTAATAGAAGCACTGTTGCGCCGGCAACTACAGTTGATAGATCATTCGCGTTTTTAAGCATTTCTGACCCCACAAGCAAAGCTCCAACTCCTGAAGTAAATTGTTCATATTTAGAAAGTCTAATATCACGACTAAGTGATTTTTTTTCTCTTTTAAATACTTTTTTTGCTGTTTTATCAATATCTGTCATCGGGGTCTCCTTTGTTAAATATTTATAGAAATACATTACACCATATCATTTATTTTGTCAATAATTATTTTTATCAAAATTGATTTTTCTTAACAATTTTCTATTTAATAAAATCGGAAATATTCATACTAAACCCCAACGAAATTTGGAATAAAATTGCGGTTGGTATTTCTTCTTTACCTTTTTCATAACTTTCTAATTTATCTTCATCTATTTCTAAGAACTGGGCAAGTTCTGTTAGATTAATTTTTTTATTCAGACGATTTTTTATGATTTGTTCGCCAATATGTTTATTGATTTTAATTCGTTGTATTTCCATTGCCTATTCCTACTTTTAAATAAAAACTGTCTCACATTAAAATATACTTATCTGTGACAGCACCCATTTATTCGAGTCTAATCTTTGTAGCTTATTTCACCCTACTTCATGGTTTGATACTTTAATATACTACAGACATTTTTTTTCATGCCTGTAACTTTATGAAATTCACAAACAAAAAAAGCCATCGCAAGATGGCTTTTTATTACTTGCATTTATTTGATTATATCATAGTCTCGATTGCTGATAGCGCATCGTTTGCTTTTGACGTATCTGAACCGCCAGCTTGGGCGATATCAGCTTTGCCACCGCCACCAGAACCACCAGCAGCAACAGCACCAGCCTTAACCATATCAGCAGCATTGTATTTAGACGTCAAGTCATCGGTTACACCAACGATGATTGATAGTTTGCCTTCAAAAGTGCCTATCAAAGCAACAATACCTGAGCCAATGCTTTTTCTAAAATCATACACCATACCTTTTAAATCTTTTGGATTGATATCGTTTACAACCGATGAAATTACTTTTACACCTGAGATATCTTTTGGAGTAAAGGCACTATCGCCACTATTACCGCCGCCCATAGCAAGTTTTTTCTTTAAATCTGCTATTTCTTTTTCAAGGCGTTTGTTATCAGTCATCAAAGAATTAATACGTTCCACAACCTTTACAATAGGGGTTTTGGTTACTTCTGCTGCTGAGTTTAGGACTTGTTCCATATTTTTGATATATTCATGAACTGCGCCTGCTACTTTTGCCTCGACCCTTCTTACGCCTGAAGCAATAGAACTTTCCGATGTGATTTTGAAATATCCTATATCACCAGTTCTTGCTACGTGAGTACCACCACAAAGTTCGATGGAAACCATATCACATCCTTCACCCATTTTAAGAACCCTAACCTCGTCTCCATATTTTTCGCCGAACAATGCAATAGCACCTTGTTCAGTAGCCATTTCAGGAGTCATTAATTGAGTTACAACAGGTAAATTTCTGCGGATGTAAGAGTTAACTTCATCTTCGATTTTTATCAATTCTTCTTTTGTTACTTGTTTAGGATGAGTGAAATCGAATCGTAAAGAATCTGGGGTTACTGCTGATCCTTTTTGTGATACGTGCAGCCCCAAAACATTTCTTAACGCTGATTGCAAAAGGTGAGCGACAGAGTGATGAGCACGAATTTCACGACGTCTTTCGCTGTCTATTTCAAGTGCCACATTATCGCCTGTTTTAATTTCACCTGATTTCATTACCCCAATATGCACAAACATATCATCGTTTTTGCGTTGAGTGTCGGTTACTTCGAAAACATCGCCATTTTCAGTTGTAATCGTTCCAGTGTCGCCGATTTGTCCGCCACTTTCTCCGTAAAATGGAGATTGATTTACAATGATACTAGCTTTATCGCCTGATTTTAGGCTTTCTGCCACTGCGCCGTCTTTTACGATAGCTGTGATTTGACCTTCTACTTTATCAGAAGAATAGCCTAAGAAATCAGTTGCACCAACTTTTTCCTTAACATCAAACCAGATTTTTTCATTAGCACAATCGCCAGAACCAGCCCAGTTTTTACGAGCTTCCTCACGTTGTTTTGCCATTGATTTTTCAAAACCTTCGTTATCAACTTCTAAATTTTTTCCTTTTAAAACATCAGCAGTTAAATCAAGTGGGAAGCCATAAGTATCATATAATTTAAACGCAACCTCGCCTGCCAACTTATCACCTTCGCCCAAAGATTTTGTTTCAGCTTCAAGCAAACTTAGACCTCTGTCTAACATCTGTTTAAACTTAGTTTCTTCCATTTTCAGAATTTCAACAGCCAAAGGAGCTGCTTGGATAATTTCTGGATACGCTTCGCCCATTTTCGCAACAACAAGTGGTACTAATTGGTGCATAAGTGCATCTTTGTAACCAATCATATGAACGTGACGCATTGCACGACGCATAATACGACGCAACACATATCCACGACCTTCATTAGAAGGAAGAACTCCGTCAGCCATTAAGAAAGTACAAGCACGAATGTGATCGGCAATAACCCTCATCGAAAATTTATATTCACCATAAGGTTCTACACCTGCGATATTTGCCGCTTCCTCAACAATGTAACGCAACAAGTCGCCTTTATAATTATCGTTGCTGCCAGACATTAAGGCCGCCACCCTTTCTAGTCCCATGCCTGTGTCGATAGATGGCTTGGGCAAGTTTAAGCGTTCGGTTGCTGTTTGTTCGTATTGCATAAATACGAGGTTCCAAATTTCAATAAATCTGTCGCCGTCTTCGTCAGGAGAGCCAGGAGGTCCGCCCCAATGTTCTTCGCCATGATCATAAAATATTTCAGAACAAGGTCCACAAGGTCCAGTATCACCCATAGACCAAAAATTATCGCTGGTTGCTATGCGAATGATTTTTTCATCAGCGAATCCAGTTAATTTTTTCCATAACTTATATGCATCTTCATCATCATGATAAATAGTTACGTAAAGTTTTTCTTTATCAATGCCTAGTTCTTTTGTAATAAATTCCCAAGCAAATGGAATTGCGTTTTCTTTGAAATAATCTCCGAAAGAAAAGTTACCCATCATTTCAAAAAAAGTATGGTGACGTGCTGTATAACCTACATTTTCCAAATCGTTATGTTTTCCGCCAGCACGAATACATTTTTGTGCAGTAGTTGCGCGAGTATAATCGCGTTTTTCTAAACCTGTGAAAACATTTTTGAATTGAACCATACCTGAATTTGCAAACATCAAAGTTGGGTCATTTTGTGGTACAAGCGGGCTTGAACGTACTATTTCATGCCCATTCTTCTTAAAAAAGTTTAAAAAACTTTGTCTTATTTCATTTGATAACATTTTATAATCCTTTTAATTTCTATAATTTTGTGAATTTTCTTGTAATGTTTTGTTCTTAACAAAATTATCCATCTGCGCTTTGCCTTTTTGGTATTGCTTCCAAAAACAAACTGCTCCTGCACCGCAACCTAGACAAAGAATGGCACTAACAGCACTATAAGCAAGATTTGGGCTTGCGTATATGCTGTAGCCATTGGCGGCCGCGCCTGCAGTTGCTATCCATACCATATGTTTATTCAAATTTAACAGTTCATTTTTATCTTTCATCTAAATACCTTTCTAGCTTTTACTCTTCGTCACCTTCGTCTTTGCTGGCTTCATCTACTTTTCCAGCTTTTAACATTGTGGCGGCAAGTTCACTAGACTTTGCGCGGATTGCTTTTTCAATTTCAGCAGTAAGTTTAGGATTAGATTTTAAAAGGTTGCGCACGTTTTCACGTCCTTGTCCCAATCTTTCCCCATTATAAGAGAACCATGCTCCTGATTTTTCTACTATGCCTGTTTTTACACCTAAATCTATAATTTCACCAAGTTTCGAAATACCTTCACCAAACATAATATCAAATTCAACCTGTTTGAACGGAGGAGCAACCTTGTTTTTTACGATTTTAACCCTTGTTTGGTTACCAACAGAATCTTCTTTATCTTTAATCGTGCCAATACGGCGAATATCAATACGAACCGATGCATAAAATTTAAGAGCGTTACCACCAGTAGTAGTTTCAGGGCTGCCGAACATTACGCCGATTTTCATACGAATTTGGTTAATGAAAATAAGAAGCGTATTTGATTTAGCAACCGTTGAAGTAAGCTTCCTTAACGCTTGGCTCATTAACCTTGCTTGTAACCCCATATGAGAATCGCCCATTTCTCCTTCTATCTCTGCTTTTGGAACAAGTGCAGCCACACTGTCCACCACCAAAACGTCAATAGCACCAGAACGAACCAATGTATCTGCAATTTCCAATGCTTGTTCACCAGTATCAGGTTGTGATATTAAAAGTTTATCAGTCTTTACACCCAATTTTTCAGCATAAACAGGGTCCATAGCATGTTCCGCATCGATATAAGCACAAGAGCCACCTTTTTTCTGAGCCTCTGCCACCACATGAAGGGCAAGAGTAGTTTTACCAGAAG
>CAYJES010000023.1:0-23292 GCA_964369365.1 uncultured Lactobacillales bacterium
GTTATGATGATAGCAATTATAATGCACTTTATGCCACAGCTAATATTGATTGGCGAAGTCAGTGGGATTTAAAAAATGATGGTAAAATTGCAGTGCTTGCTGGTTTTGGGATACGCCAAGCTTTAACTAATAGCGATATAAAAACTACATTCAGCACCCTTGGTTCAAAATACAGCACAACCAGCACAGAAGATTCAACGACTTTCCTTGCCAATGTGGGCATAGAACACCGTAAAGATAACTATAGCATAAGCCTTAATTATGACGGCAGTTATGGCAACAAGCAAACTAGCCACGGTGGAAATATTATGTTTAAATGGGATTTTTAAAAACATCTAGAAGATAATTACAAAAAAGCAAAAACAGATGCTAAAATATTTGTGTATGATCATATAAATCAAAGAGTAAAAAATATCAAAAGATAATAAATTGGTTCGGAGAATGTCTGGGAAGGTCAATTTTTTACAAGCGTCTTCTCGAACTAGTCGGAAGTCTTGGTGTATCTGTGTTTCGGAGGTGTTTTAGTGTGGAGTTTCAAAGTGGTGGGCGATTACTCAATTGCAAATTGGCTTTGCACAATTTGTCGGTCAAGCCGATTGCTCGCTTTTTATGAAAAAGCTCCGCACCTCTCACTTGCACACTGCTTGCGCCCGTGCTCGTTCGCCGAACCGCTTCTGCTGTCCTCGTCCGTATGTCGCAACCATAAAAAAAACCACCCAATGGGTGGTGTTTTTAAATGGTGGGCGACTACGGATTCGAACCGCAGACCCCCTCGGTGTAAACGAGGTGCTCTAACCAGCTGAGCTAGTCGCCCGACTTTAAAACGAATCGGTTTTTGAAACCGACTTGCTATTTATAGCAAATCGGTTCCAAAAATGCAACAAAAAAATATTATTTTTTGTTAACAGCCATTTTCAATGCTTTACCAGCACGGAATTTAGGTTGTTTTGAAGCAGCGATTTTGATTGCTGCGCCAGTGCGTGGGTTACGACCAGTTGTTGCTTTACGGCTTCCTACAGCGAAAGTTCCGAAACCTACTAGACGAACATCGCCACCTTTTTTCAAAGCAGTAGTTACAGAAGCAACAAATGCATCAACTGCACGTGCAGCATCAGCTTTAGTTAAACCAGCTTTTTTAGCCATTTCAGCTACTAATTCATTTTTATTCACGAGATAATCTCCATTATATTAAGTTAAACCTAAATACTTTCATTACCATCATTAGCAATTAAAGTACCTATACAATGCCCCGTTTTTCCTTGAAAGTCAACGATTTTAAGCACTTTTTTTTTAAAAAAAATAAAATTAAATAAAATCAATAAGATAAGGTGCCGTAAAGTTAATAAAAACCCCCAAAAATCACCATTTTTTGAGGGCTTTTAATTGTTTTCGCGATTTAAAAAAAGTAAAATTATTTAGTTTTTTTAATCGTATTTGTTTTTTTTGTAGTTGATTTAGATGAAAAAGGCTTAGAAAGTGCTATTTCAAGGGCTTGATCAGCATCAGAAATAGGAACAATTTTTAATCCTTCTAATACATTTTTTGGAATATCTGCTAAATCTTTTTCATTTTCTTTTGGAATAATAACAGTTTTAATTCCTGCACGAAGTGCTGCTAGTAGTTTTTCTTTTAATCCGCCGATAGCAAGAACCTTACCACGCAATGTAATTTCTCCAGTCATTGCAACATCTTTTTTCACAGGGTTTTTAGTCAAGGTAGATACCATTGAAACACACATAGCAACCCCAGCAGATGGTCCATCCTTAGGCGTTGCGCCTTCTGGAACGTGAACGTGCAAATCATTCTTTTCAAATAATTCGTATGAAACGTTGAATTTTTCACTATTTGAACGAATGTATGAGCGTGCTGCTTCCACTGATTCTTTCATAACATCACCAAGTTGACCAGTTAGCGAAACTTTTCCTTTTCCTTCCATCATTACAGATTCAATTGAAAGGATTTCTCCGCCAACTTCTGTCCAGGCTAGTCCAGTTACAACACCGATTTGATTGTCGTTTTCAGCAATGCCGTAATTAAATTTACGCACCCCTAAAAACTTATTTAAATTTTCAACTGTAACCTTTATAGTTTTTTTCTTAGTCAGTAATATTTCTTTTACAGCTTTGCGCATCAAGGTTGCGATTTCACGTTCAAGATTACGAACCCCAGATTCCCTGGTGTAATACCTTATAACATCCCTTAAAGCATCATCAGTAATAGACCATTCAGAAGATTTTAATCCTGTGTCTTCCATTGTTCTTTTTATAATATGGCGCTTGCTGATTTCTAGTTTTTCATCTTCTGTATATCCTGAAATGCGAATGATTTCCATTCTGTCTAGTAATGGCTTAGGCATTTTTAAAGTGTTTGCAGTAGTGATAAACATTATTTGTGATAAATCATAATCAACATCAAGATAGTTATCATTAAATGAGTTGTTTTGAGCCGGATCAAGAACTTCTAATAATGCAGAAGAAGGATCACCACGCCAATCAGAACTTAATTTATCAATCTCATCCAATAAAAATAGAGGGTTCACTGTTTTTGCTTTTTTCATAGACTGTATAACTTTGCCTGGCATAGCACCGATATACGTTCTTCTGTGACCTCTGATTTCTGATTCATCATGCATACCACCAAGAGAAGCGCGAACAAAGTTTCTTCCTGTTGCCCTTGCAATAGATTTTCCAAGAGAAGTCTTACCAACACCAGGAGGACCAACTAAGCATAAAATTTGCCCTTTTACTTGTTTGATTTTTTGTTGAACAGCAAGATATTCAATTATTCTATCTTTTACTTTTTCAAGACCATAGTGATCTTCATCAAGGATTTTTTGAGCTTGTTTAAGATTGTTGCTAAGTTTGGATTTCTTTTTCCATGGAATAGATATCATCCAATCAAGATAATTTCTGATTACGCTTGCTTCTGCTGACATTGAGCTCATGTTTTTAAGCTTTTTAAGCTCTGAATTAGCTTTTTCTGCTGCGTCTTTATGCATGTTTGCAGCTTTTATCTTATCTTCTAATTCCTTCATCTCGTTTGATGAATCTTCCTCGCCTAGCTCTTTTTGAATGGCTTTTATTTGTTCGTTAAGATAATAATCTCTTTGTGATTTTTCCATTTGTTTTTTCACGCGGCGGCGAATTTTTTTCTCAACACGTAAAAGGCCGATTTCATCTTCTAATATAGCTAGCAACATTTCGATTCTTTTGTTAATCAAAGTTTCAGTCAGAAGTTTTTGCTTTTCATCAATTTTAATTAATAAGTGTGCAGCAATGGCGTCAGAAAGCCTTGAATAATCATCAATTTGGTTGATGGAGACCATAATTTCAGGAGGAATTCTTTTGTTTAAGCTAACGTATAATTCAAATTGTTCCAATAAAGAACGCATTAAAATATCGATTTCTTTTTCTTCTGCCCCGCCTTCGTTAAGGTGTTCTACTTCTGTTTCTATATAATTTCCGTTGTCGATAACTTTTCTTAATTTTACCCTTGAAATGCCTTCTATTAATATTTTTACAGTTCCATCAGGAAGTTTTAAAACTTGTAAAACCGAAGCCAAAGTTCCAATAGGGTATATGTCATCTTGTTTTGGATCATCAATTAGAGCATCTTTTTGGCTGGCTAATATTATATGATTAGAGCTTTCAGTGATTTCTTCTAATGCTTTAATCGATTTGTCTCTGCCAACAAAAAGAGGTATTATCATATGAGGAAATGCCACAATATCTCTTAATGGCAAAAGAGGGTAGTGGTTGTGACCTTTGATGTTTGCTTGAAAAGTTTCTTTATCTTCTATTCCCATAATAATATACCTTATCGTTGTTTAAAAATGTTTCTTTGTGTTCATAAAATTATGAAACATTAGCTTCTTTTTTTGGACGACGTTTTTTATCAGCATAAATTATTAAAGGAGATGCATCAGAATTAATTACGTTTTCATTAACAACCACTTCTGATACGCCACTTGTTGACGGCAAATCATACATAGGATCAAGCAAAATTGTTTCAATTATAGAACGAAGCCCACGAGCCCCTGTTTTACGTTCAATCGCCTTTTGTGCAATGCTGTCTAGAGCATCATCTGTGATGTTTAAATTAACGCCTTCCATTTTAAACAATGCTTTATATTGTTTAACTAATGCGTTTTTTGGTTCTGTTAAAATTTTAATTAACGCCTCTTTATCCAAATCTTCTAGTGTTGAAATAACTGGCAGCCTGCCGATTAATTCCGGAATAATACCAAATTTTAGTAAATCTGCAGGCTCAACAGCTTTGAAAAGTTCTCCTGTCTTTCTGTCATCAGGAGTTTTTACAGTAGCTCCGAATCCAATAGACGATTTATCCGTTCTGTGTGCGATTACTTTATCAAGTCCAGCAAAAGCTCCGCCGCAAATAAATAAAATATTACTTGTATCAATTTGGATAAATTCTTGACCTGGGTGTTTTCTGCCACCCGCTGGTGGAACAGATGCAACAGTGCCTTCGATTATTTTTAGTAATGCTTGTTGAACGCCTTCGCCTGAAACATCCCTTGTAATAGAAGGATTTTCAGATTTTCTAGTTATTTTATCTATTTCATCAATATAGATTATGCCTTTTTGAGCTTTTTCGACATTATGATTCGCATTTTGTAATAGTTTTAAAATGATGTTTTCAACGTCTTCGCCTACGTAACCTGCTTCTGTTAATGTTGTTGCGTCCGCAATAGCAAAAGGAACATCCAGCATTTTTGCCAAGGTACTTGCAAGTAATGTTTTACCACAGCCAGTAGGGCCAATTAATAAAATATTAGACTTTGAAAGTTCAATATCTTCATCTGAATTTTTATTAGATAGGCGTTTGTAATGATTATAAACAGCAACAGATAAAACTTTTTTAGCGAAATCTTGTCCGATTACATATTCATCGAGATGCTCTTTTATTTCTTGAGGAGTTGGAATTTTTTTGTTTTCTTGCTCTATCGTATCTTCTGATTTGACAATTTCCGGAGTATCAGTGATGACTTCGGATCCCAATAAAATACATTCATCACAGATAAAAACCCCATTACCAGCTATCATTCTTTTGACTTGGTTATGAGATTTTCCACAAAATGAACAAAAAATTTCTTTATCGTCTGTCATTAAGATTTATCTTCTTCCTCTCTTTTACCGACAACGGCATCAACCAATCCGAACTTTAAAGCTTCCTCTGGAGCCATGAAGTTGTCGCGTTCCATTGCTTTTTCAATAACATCAAGAGTTTGTCCTGTGTTTTTAACATAAATATCATTAAGTCTTGCTCTTAAAGATAAAATTTCTTTCGCATGGATTTCAATGTCAGTTGCCTGACCTCTATACCCACCAGAAGGCTGATGAATCATAACTCTTGCATTCGGAAGGATAAATCTTTTGCCTTTTTCACCAGAGCAAAGTAATAATGAACCCATAGATGCCGCTTGACCAATACAAAGCGTAGATACTGGGCATTTGATATAGTTCATAGTATCGAAAATAGCCATACCAGAAGTTACAACACCGCCAGGAGAATTAATGTAAAAAGAAATTTCTTTTTTAGGATTTTCCGCCTCTAAAAACAGTAATTGAGCACAAATCAAGCTTGCTACTTGATCATGAACTTCGCCAGTTAGAAATATAATACGCTCTTTTAATAATCTTGAATATATATCATAAGAACGTTCACCTCTTGACGTTTGTTCCACAACAACAGGAACAAGAGTGTTCATATATGTGTCAACTAAGTCTCTTTCTGACATTATTTAGCGTCCTTTTTTGTTGTTGTTTTTTTAGCTGCTGGTTTTTTTTCTTTTGTTTCAGATTTTTCGCTAGCAGTTTTTTTAGCAGTAGTCTTTTTCTTAACAGCAGGAGCATCGCCTTCAGATAAAAGGTTTTGCAATGCTTCAATGGTTGTTTTATTTTCTTTGATATCAGCTTTTGATAAAATGAAATCAACAACTTTTTCTTCAAACAAAGGAGCTTTTAAGTTTTCAAGCATGTGAGGATGCTTTTTATAAAAATCAATAACCTTATCTTCTTGACCTGGGTAACGTCTTGCTTCCATAATCAAAGCACGGTTAACGTCTTCTGATTCTACTATTACGTTGTTTACTCTGCCGATTTCAGCAAGAACAATACCAAGTTTAACTCTGCGAGATGCTATATCTTTATATTCAGAGCGAAGGTCATCATCACTTTTATCTTTATCTGATTCATCAAGAGAACCTGATTTTTTAGCATCTTCTAGTTGGCGCCAAATAGCATCAAATTCCATATCTACCATACCTTGTGGCAAATCAAACGAATGTTTCTCAGAAAGCGAATCCAATAATCCTTTTTTTAGGTATGAACGTGACATCATGTCATATTCTTTTTTGATTTCTGTTTCAATCAAGTCTTTTAAATCTTTTAATGATGCTTGACCAAATTTTTTAGCAAAGTCATCGTTTATTTCAGGAGCCGTTACTTCTCTAAGTTCGTTAATAACAACGTCAAATTCAGCATCTTTACCTTTTAAATCTGCGCTGTGGTATTCATCTGGGAATTTAACTTTTACGGTAACGCTATCTCCTTTTTTAGTGCCGATTAGTTGATCTTCGAATCCTGGGATAAATGAACCAGAACCAAGTTCTAGTTGATAATTAGAACCTTTTCCACCTGGGAATTCAACGCCGTCAACTTTACCTGTAAAATCAATTACAGCAATGTCACCTTTTTTAGATTTGCGATCAGAAGTAATCGGTTGCGAATCCTTAATGTTTACAGAAATTCTGTCGATTGCTTTATTGATTTCTTCTTCTGTTACTTCTACCACTTCTTTTTCTAGTGAAAGTTTAGATAAATCAAACAATTTTACTTCTGGAAGTAGTTCAACATCCATAGTGAATTCTAAATTTTTTCCTTCTGCGAAGCTAGATATTTGAATTTTAGGTTGAAGAGCAGGACGTAATTCTTTATCTTTGATTATTTGATTAGAGCTGTCTCTTACTACGTCTTCAAGAGCTTCACCTATAACAGATGAACCATATTTTTGGCGTAAGAAAGATTTTGGAGCTTTACCTTTTCTGAAACCAGGTAAAGATACTTGATTTCCGATTTCATCCAATTTTTTTGACACCATGTCTTCGATTGTTTTGCTTGGGATGTTAATTTTATAAGTTTGTTTTAGTCCAGCTGTTTGAACATCTATAATTTCCATAAGAATCATTCCTAAAATATTTTAATTATTATTGTAATTGGTGCGGATGGAGGGACTTGAACCCCCACGACTTGCGTCACTGGAACCTAAATCCAGCGTGTCTACCAATTTCACCACATCCGCGAAATTTGCAAAAAGTGTTATATATATATAGCAAAAAAAAACACTTTGCAAGATGTAAAATAAAAAAAATGTGTTGATTCTCGTAAAGAATGCATATAACATATGTTTTAGTGTTATTTTTCAATATTATTTATGGTGGGAGAGTAAATGCATTTAAATTTTCCTGTGTGGCTGTTTTTCATTCTTTTTTGGCTTAGTATCGTTTTTTTGGTTATGTTGGTATTAAAATATCGAACAGTGAAAAAATTAAAAAGAGAAATCAAATTTCATAAAAAAATTATCGAATCCAAATCAAAATCTCATACATCAGGAAAAAAACGTAATGTTTTTGAAAAAGGACTTATTCTTTCTTTTGATAAAAATGGTGATATTTTGTCAATTAATGATGGTTTTTTAGAGTTTTTGGATTATACAAAAGCTGAGCTTATAGGAAAAAATATCGTTGGGA
This sequence comes from uncultured Lactobacillales bacterium, assembly GCA_964369365.1. GTDB lineage: Bacteria > Pseudomonadota > Alphaproteobacteria > CAYJES01 > CAYJES01 > CAYJES01. Next base: position 7,769 of record CAYJES010000023.1, read on the forward strand.
ATATTATTCCTAATAAAGATTCTGATGGTAATAATATGTCAAAAATAGTTGAACATTTTACCCTTAACCCTAAACTTTATATAGACATTGAAACAGAAGTAATTAGTAAAAATAACGAAACTCGCTGGGTTTCTTGGACGAATCGAGCTTTATATGATGATGATGGAAAAGTGAAAGCTTTTACTTGTGTTGGATTTGATATAACGCCTAGAAAAATGCTAGAAAAAGAGCTTGCTGATCTTTCGTCATCAGATGTGATAAAAGGTGTTTATAATAGAACATCTTTTATGGATATCGGAAATAAAGAGTTGGTCAGGGCTACTAGGTATAATCGTGACTTGGCAATAATTGTGTTTGTTGTAAATAGAAATCAAAATCATAATAAAAATATGCAACAAGAAATTCGTGATGATGTTTTTATGCAGAGTGCTGTTGATATTGTTAAAACATTAATACGTGATTGCGATTATATTGGCCGAATCGGTGATAATGAGTTTTCGTTATTATTGCCTGAAACAAAACTTATTAATGCAAATATTTTAATGGAGCGAATAGAAGCTAGATTTGCAGAAATGAGCGAAGATGAAGAAACTGCCTTTGCTCTGGGTTCTATTGGTTCTGCTGGACGTAAATCAGGCGATGAAACGTTGGATGATTTGGTTATTCGAGCATTTGAAGTTTTATAGTTCCTAACTGAACGGATATAAGTTAGGAATATCTTTTTTGTTAGCTTGATGCTTCATCTTTTTGCTTTTAATAGCAATTTCAAGGCTGTTATATATCTCCATTGGATCAGAAGGAATAGGTTGGTTGGTATAAATAGCTTTGTTTAATATGTCTATTTGCTCTTTTAACCCCTTGTCATCGAGGTTCTCAGAAATTTTAATAAGATTTGTTATGTTTGGATTGACTTCTTTTCTTGCCCAATTTAACAACGCTTCTTGAATTAATTTAGGATTTGCAAGTTTACAAGCATTTTTAATCATTTTTAGTTGTTGCTGAGATGCTGATGAATTAGGGTTAAATCTTCCTTTTTTCATTATAAAAATACATATCAAAAATAGCAAAATACATGCGCCAACTCCAATAAGCAACCCAATTAAAATGTGGTAAGTTGAATTGTTAGGTACAGTATTTGTATTTTCATTTGAAGTTTGATTATGATTTTCAGATGGAAGGTCAGATGATTGTTCTTTAATTTCTTTTGTGAAAGTTTCTTCTGGAACTTCAATACTTTCTCCTGTTGCTTGAATATAAGTTTCAGGGATTTTTAAAATTTCTGATTTTCCAGTTACGGTGTTGTACCATGGTATATCAAGACTAGGAAGTGAAAAAGTTCCCGCTCTTGTTGGAATTACAGCAAAGGAAAAGGTTTTTGTTGCATTTGCATTTTCATTAAAATAATTCTCTTCCTTGCCTTGTTCTGAATAAATTTTTAAACCGTCAATTTCTGGAATTGTGATTTGCGGCAAAAGTTGTTCGATAAGTCCAGATGCATGTAGAGTTATTGAAATATCAATTGCATCCCCCACATTATACATAGTCTGATCATTAGGTAAGTGAAAGTTTCCGGTTAATGATTGAGCAGGAATCCATAGCTTTCCTTCATATTCCAATGGCTTAGGAGTTGTGTCCAAAGTAACGATATCTTGCTTTAAAAATATTTCTTTTTGGGCTGCAAATATTTTGAAATTATTTCCAAGCATGCTTTGTCGTGAATTATTTTGGTTTTGATGCGGAGCTTCTATAACAAATAAAACTCCATCGTTATCTATTTTTACTTCTCCTACTTGTGTTGGGAAAATAGTATACTTGCCTTCGAAAACTCTATATCTTATATTATTAATTTTGGTTTCATAGTTTGTGATTTTACCCATAGGTTCAACAATTGCTTTATCACTGAATAATTTACCAAAAGTACCATTTATTACGTTAATAGAGTCAGGAACATAAACGCGTAAAATATATATAACTTGTGAGTTTATAAGAGGCATATCATCATCTACTGTTGCTTTTGCAAAAATTTCGTGCGTTCCATATTCGTTGGTTATTTTATATTTAGAGTCTGGAGGTGTTACATTTATATAAATCTCGCTTGTTTTTTCTTTACCAACGGTTAGTGAAGGAATCAAAACTTTTCCTGATTTTTTAGGCGATAGCTTTATATTAAATTTATTTGTTGCTGATGATTTTCCATTGATAAAAGTTGTGCTAACGCTTTTATTAGAACCAATAACATTAAAATCTTTTTCAAGAGCAGAGATGTCTAAGTCGTTATTTAAAGAAAATCCAGCAGACGATTTTTCCGTGATATCAAGAGAAAATGTTTCCCCCATTTTTATATCGTTGCTTGATACGGAAACACTTAGTTCTGCAAATGATAAGGATGTTGTGGCAAAAATAATAAATAGAGAGATAAGTAGTTTTTTCATAAGTAATACCTTAAAAAATTATTGATTATATTCTTTTTTATATATAAGCCTAAGTTTTGCTTTTAGCAAATCATAAGAATTGTTTTTTGATGGATCTTGCCAAGTTTTACCAGAAGCTATACCATTTTGAGTGTTTTCTTTATTTTCAGTAGAGCTTTCATTAGGCTCCAGTTTCCATTGAGGTTCATTATTTTGTCCTTGGCTTTGTTGAGGTTGTTCTCCTTGTGATTGTTGCTGTCCTTGGTCTTGAGGTTGCGGAGTTTGCTCATTTTGTTGAGAGTTTTGATTTTGTTGATTTTGATCGTTTTGTGATTGGGGGTTTTGTTCTTTTTGCTGACCTTGCTGGCCGTTTTGATTGTCTTTATTTTGTTGGTTTTGTTCGTCTTGGTTTTTGCCGCCACCTTGTGATTGTTGCTGTTGCTGTTTTAAATATTCTAAATTGTATTTAGCGTCTTCATTATTAGGATTTATTTCTAATGCTTTTTCATATGACTTAATTGCTTCTTCAATTTTTCCCAAATGTGCAAGGGCATTTCCAGCATTATAATAATCATTTTCAGCATTAAAATTTTGCAATGCTTTATCATATTGTTTGCTTTTGTATTCTGCGGTTCCTTTATAAGATTTGTCTGTAAACTTTTCTGCTGCTTTTTCTGGGTTTGTAGGTAGTAACATTTGTCCTTGTTGATTATTGTTATACCATAAATCTTCCCATGTGAAAGCATAGCTAGGCAAAGAAAATAGTATCAAAAATGAAATCAAAAAACCACGTTTAAATAAAATAAGAGCAAAAGGAAGTAAGATAAATGGAATATAAATTCCCATATCTTTCCACCACATAACCTTTTTAGAGGATTCTGATTTTTCCATGGTCTTAGATAGAGCTATAATAGAATCAATATCAGCATCATTTGCGGTTATTTTGGTAAAAACGCCTCCTGTGCTTTTTGCTATGTCATTTAAAAAATTCGAATCGATATTGCTAAGGACAGTATTTCCAGAAGAATTTTTTAAAAAACCTTGTTTTGAATTTGGAATAGGGACGTTATTATCTTGCGCTAATGCAATTATTGATAAAGTGTGGTTTTGTTTTTTTAACTCTTTTGCAATATCTTTAATGATAGATTTGTTATAATTGTCACCTGAAATAAATAAAATAATATTTGTATTTTTGTAATCTTGAGTTACTTCTAAAGCTTTTGAAAGGGCTCTGTCAAGATTTGCACCAGGGCTTGGCATCATATTTATATCAAAAACTTCTGTAAAGTTTTTTATGATAGATACGTCATCGGTGAAAGGAGAAAGAACATAAGGAAAATTGTCATATACAATTAATCCGACTTTTTCATCTTTTATTTTTTCAAAAAGATCGTAAAGTTTATATTTAAGCCTATCTAATCTATTAGGTTTTAAATCATTTGCCATTGTATTAGGTGAAATTTCCGAAATAATTAGAAAGTTTGATTTTGCAGAGACTGTGCTCACTTCTGTTTTATCCCAAGCAGGACCGCTAAGGCCGATTATGGTAATAATCCAACAAAATGTCAAAATAGGCTTTAAGAGATTTGATTTTTTGTTGTTGGCTTTGTCTACAAGAAGATTCTTAAGCAAAAAAGAATCTGCAATGTTGAGCCAAGGGCTGGTTCTGCCGGCTATTTGAGATCTTATTATGGGAATGATGAATAACACAACAAGACCTAGTAACCAAAAAGGACGTAAAAAAGTAAAATCAGCCATTTTTTTTATCCTCTCTTATTATAAATAAAAATAATATAACGCTTAAAATAAATGCAACAGCTAAAGGAATATAAAATAACTCCTTTATTGGGCGGAAAAAGTTGCCTTTACTTTTTATTGGTTCTTGCTTGTCTATTTCATTATAAATATCAAAAAGCTCTTGTGCATTTTTAGCTATATAAAACTTTCCTCCTGTTTCAGTGGCTATTTTTGATAAAGTTTCTTCATCAATTGGACTTTGTCCCATAATTTTTAATCCGAAAAATGCGATATCATTACTTGTTGAGCCTATACCTATTGTATAAATTTTTACTTTATGTTCTTTTGCTAATTTTAATGCTTCTTCATCTCTGAAATAACCTGTGTTCGAAATGCCATCGGACAATAAAATGACAACCCTTTGTTCCTGCGGTAAATCTTTAACTGTTTCAATTGCAAGAGCAAGCCCGTCTCCCATAGCAGTATTTCCGCCTACCATAGCTGGCTCAGTGGTGGATAAAAGGTATTGTAATGTTTTTATGTCGTCGCTTGGAGGAGCATAAACATAAGCGTGAGAGCCGAATAAAACTATGCCGATTTTATCTCCTTCACGGTTTTTTATGAAATCTCCTACAATAACTTTCATAGCTGTAAATCGTTGTATTCTTTTGCCTTGAATTGCAAAGTCTGTTTGCTTCATACTGCCCGAAGCATCAAGAGCCAGCACCATAACCCTGCTTTCTTCATCAAGAGGTATTTTTTCACCAATATGTTGTGGGCGCGCAATAGAAAATACAAGAGCAATCCAAATGCCCCATATTAAAATTTTAAGCGAAGTTAGTTTTGAAAATCGTTGATAGGTGTTTTTTGATTTTAAATCAGAGATTTCATCGAAAAAAGGCACTTTTAAAGCTTTGTGATCAAGTTTAGTTTTATTAACTTTAAAACGTGTTAAAAAGGGTAAAAACAATAACAAAAAAGCGATTTTATATAAAAAAGTAATCATAATACAGCCATTGACCAGTCATATGTTTGTTTATATAAGTTATTTATATCTATTTCCATATCTTGTTTAGATAAGTATGGTGCTTGGGCTATTGTTTTAGCTACTTCTAATGACATTTTTCGTGATTTATCGTTTTCTAATAAAAAATTAATCCACGCATTTGAATGAAGCCCTGCTACTGCTTCATTTCCAAAAGCAACTATTCCAACCCTTCTTGTTATATCTGATAATTTTAAGATGATTTCAAATTTGTCGCCAGCAAGAAGTCCTTTATTTATTTTTTTAAATTCAGATTTTGCAAGGTATTTTTTTGCAATTTTTTTTGTTTTTGGAAAAATCAACCAAAAAATTATGCATATTGTAAAAAAAGAGATTAGAAAAATCCAAAAAATTCCCAATGGAAAAGCGTTTGCATCAGCAAAAGAGAATGGATCTTTCAATAAACCCACTAACTCATAAACACTTAATCCATCGGGAATTGTAATTTGCATTTTTTAAAGGCTACTTGAAATCCATTCAACAAGTTTGCCTTTTGTCATTGCTCCAACTTGTGTGTCAACAGATTGCCCACCCTTAAAAAGAATCATTGTCGGAATGCCGCGAACACCATATTTGGTAGGAGTGTCAGGAGAATCATCAATATTCATTTTAACAATTTTAACTTTGTCCCCGAATTCTCCTGCAACTTCATCTAGTATAGGGGCAAGTTGACGGCAAGGCCCACACCAGTCAGCAAAAAAATCAACAACAACAGGAGTTTCGTTATCTAGTACTTCTTGTTTAAAGTTTTCATCATTAATAATATCCATAATTTTTTCCTTTCTTAAATATCATTCTTACATAAATAGTAATTATCTTATGATTAAAAATCAAGTCTTAAATATAAATATTATTATAGATATAAAGGTTACAGATGTTTAAAAAACAGTTGACAATATTAATAATTTGTATATATTGGCAATTACTTCTAGGAAAGTTGACGGATTCTTTCCCGTTTCTGTCACGGTCTCAGATCTGAGAAATACTAGGACAATAACAATAACTTAATGTATAGGAGAATATTATGGGAAAAAGAATTAGTGCTAAGCACAAAATTGACCGTCGTTTGGGTGTAAATCTTTGGGGTAGAAACAAAAGTCCTTTTAACAAAAGAAATTACGGTCCAGGTCAACATGGTCAACAACAAAGCAAGCCTTCTGATTACGGTGTTCAATTAAAAGCAAAACAAAAGCTTAAAGGTTATTATGGTAACGTTTCTGAACGCCAATTACGCAGATATTATGCAGAAGCAGTTAGAAGAAAAGGCGATACTTCTGAAAACCTTATCGGAATATTGGAAACAAGATTGGATGCGATTGTGTATCGTATGAAATTTGTTCCAACTGTATTTGCTGCTCGTCAATTTGTTAACCATGGTCACGTAAAAGTTAACGGTAAAAAAGTAAATATTCCTTCATACCTTGTTAAAGAAGGAGATGAAATCGAAGTGGTTGAAAAATCAAAAGATATGAATTTGGTAATTGAAGCTGTTGCTTCTGTTGAACGTGATATCCCAGATTATATCGAAGTTGATCACAAAAAAATGGTTGGTAAATTTATTTCAGTTCCAAAATTAGCAGATGTACCATATCCTGTTGAAATGGAACCAAACCTAGTAATCGAGTTTTACTCTCGTTAATAGGTTTATCATACTGGTTAAAAAGGCGACAGAAAAAAATCTGTCGCCTTTTTTATAATAAATTAATAAATAGTATTTAAGATAAAGTGATTTTAAAATTTTTTAGGTAAATTGACATGAAAAAGATTCAAATTTTTATAAAAGAATATTACGTTGTAGCAGGATTGTTATTGCTTGCGATGTATTTTACCTATCATATTTTTTATTCACAACGAGGATATATTCATCTTAAAGAAATTCAAAAAGAAATTGATAAAGTTTCTTTGATTAATTCTGAAATAAAAATATATAAGGATGAGCTTAATCATAAAGTTTCCCTTCTTTCAGGGAAAGCTATTGATGAAGATATGTTGGATGAGGTGATAAGAAAAAACCTCAATATGGCAGAAAAAACAGAATACGTTATTTTAAAATAAATTATAATTGATTAATATTCTGTGTATCCCAACCCCAATCCAAATTGTAAATCCTGCTAGGAAGCCTGCAAAAACATCATCTAACATTACACCAAGACCTCCTTTTACTTTGGTATCTGCCCATGATACAGGAAAAGGTTTTGCAATGTCAAAAAATCTGAATAATACAAATGAAAGTCCAGCAAAAATTAAATCATAAGGATAACTAGTGTAAATTATAGGAACCATTGTCATTGTGATAAAAATTCCAATAACTTCGTCAATTACTATGATTTGAGGGTCGGTATTGTTTAAATTTTTAACAAGGTATGAACAGCAATACCAGCCAATGAAAAATATTCCAACCGTAATGAAAATAAGCTCTTGACGATTAAAAATATTCATTAGTAATAAGTATGCAATAACGGCAAATAAACTGCCCATTGTGCCAGGTGCTTTTTTTGAATATCCTGAATAGAAAAAAGTAGCTATCATATTAATAAAAAATAATTTTATGTTGATTTTCATCGTAAATACCTCTATAATTTTTGTGCGTTTAATAAATAAATTGCTTTTTTTGTTTTTTTTGTTATAACAAAGACATTATTTAATTTATATTTTAATTGGGAATTTTTGTTTTGTACAGTTATAAAATAAAACTTATGTTTCGCTGGGCTTGGGAGCGGATTTTGCCTTATCGTGAAATTATGATAAGACAATCTAGTGGCGGCATAATTCATATAAAACTTTCTCCATTGAAACAGTTTTGCATTGCTGTATTCTTGATTGCAGGGTTGAGTTGGACTGGATTTGTTACTTATACTTACACAAATTACGGTGACATAATTAAGCAAAATCGCCAAGAGCTTGCCGAAACAAATGAAAAACATAAAAAACTTATAGCAGAAGTCTCTGCTTATTATGATCAACTTAATATAATTAGCGAAAAAATTGATAAAAATATAGATGTTTCAAAAAAAGATATTGATTTATTGCAAGATGAAATAATAGTTACTGAAACATCACCGAAAATTGCAGATAAAAAAGGTTTTTTAATAAATGTTTTGAAAAATACTTTTTCAAATATGTCATCAAATTCAGAAAATATTCAAGTTTCAGCTAAAGGTATAAATGCAGAAGAAAAAGAAAGATTACGTGGAGATGTTGTATGGTTGGGGCGTAAATTAAATGCCTTATCTTCGGGTAAAACAGGCGCTGTGCAAAATGATGATGAAACTTCTGCTGATGTTGCTTTGAGTAAGGCAGAATTGCAGAGAGATTTAGCTCTGTCTGAGGCAAGAAATCTTAGAAATAAAGTTAATGAAATGGAAAGCTTAATTTCTGAGATGCAAAAAACTCAGGTTGTTGTTTTTGATAAAGTTGCAGGTCTTGCAGATGATGGAATTTCGGCTTTGGAACGTAAACTTTCAGGAGTAAAAGATGCCCTTAATAATGTAGGACTGGGATTTGAAACATTGCTTGCTAGAGTTGATATTGAATATGGACATGAAGTTGCATCTGGCGGTCCGTTTATTCCTGTTGCACTGTCTACTCCTATTACCCCTGACTTAAAAAGCGAAGTTTTGAATGTGTCATTAAATAATTTGGTAGGCGGTATCGGAAAATGGAACAATCTTACAAAATTAGAAGAAAGACTACCAATTGGAAAGCCTGTCGATAGAGTTAGAATGACAAGCCGTTTCGGAATAAGGCAAGATCCTTTCACAGGACAAAGAGCAAGTCACGAAGGGCTTGATTTTGGCGGAATTAGAGGTGAACCTATCTATTCTACTGCCCCTGGTAAAGTTGTTTATGCTGGACTTGCAGGATCTTTTGGTTATATGGTAGAAATAGATCACGGCTTAGGAATGAGAACAAGATATGCCCATTTGGGCGGAATGTCGGTAAAACGAGGAGAAAAAGTTGAGGCCGGTCAAAAAATAGCAATAATGGGAAATTCTGGTAGAAGTACCGGGGTCCATTTGCATTATGAAGTACGTATAAAAGGTAAACCATTAGACCCATTAAAATTTGTAAGGATAAATAGAGATGTTTCAAAAAAATACTAAAAATCAAACACAACCAACTACAACGTTTGTTAAAAAAAATTCGCCTCCATCAATCGTAAGCAGTGACCTTATGATTAAAGGTGATTTGTTTGCTGAAGGAGAACTTCATGTTGATGGTAAAGTAGAAGGAGATGTTAAATGTCGTTCAATAATCATCGGTATAGACGGTTGTATAATCGGTTCGGTTAGTTCTGATAGTGCAAAAGTTTATGGTATTCTTACTGGTGAATTGATTGCTAAAACTGTATTGCTTGGCTCTACTGCTAGAGTAAGTGGCGATATTACTCACGAAAGCCTTGCTATTGAACCTGGTGCGTTCTTAGAAGGTCATTGTCGTCGCGTTAATGACCCTATCGTTGCAGAAGCAGGACCTTCTGATTTGATGATTACAGATGCAAGAAAAGATAAAAAAGACGAAAATAAAAACGAAAATTCAGATAAAAAAGAAAATAGTTAATATATGAGTTCGCACTTTTTAAAAGTATGTATTGTTGGTTTAATTCTTGTTTTTTTAAATAAAGCAAGTCAAGCAGATACATATGAAGAAAAAGTACGAGCTTTAACAGACTTTATGGCTTTGCCCGATGTTGTATATCTTAATAATGTTGACAGCGAAGGTTGGCCACAATCTAGGGCTATGATTAATTTTAGAAGTGATACTTTTTCACAGAATTTACCTTTTTCTGATACAGATTTCAGCACATTTTTTGTAACCAGTAAAGCTTCTAGAAAAGTTATTCAATTTATGAAGGATAATAAAGCAGGAGTTTTTTATTATTTACCTAGAATAAATACTAGGTCTTTATATGTATTGGGAACAATAGAAGTTATAGAAGATAAAACAATGATGAATAAGTATATAAATAAAGATGCTTTGAAGCTTTATTCGTCTCAGAGAGATTTTGACGGTGTTGTTTTACTAAAATTTAACCCTGAAAAGGTTATATCTTATTATAGAGGAAAAATTGACGCTTTTACAGTGAAATAGAAAAATAAGGAAGGTATGCCATAGCTGATAAATCTAAAAATGAGAGCAAACAAAATTATACCTCCGTTTCTACTCCTTTAATAAAAGAAAAGTATCGAGTATATTTCGACCAACCTATTCCAGATTTATCATTGGAGTATGCAAAAGCGTATGTGGTTGAAGATGTAAACAATAAAACAAGACAATTGTTTGCATATCTTTGTATGCACCACCTTTCTACCAGGATTGATTTAGCCCATAACTTTAAAAGTATGAAAATTTCTGGAATTTTACCATATGTTGAACATGAAACATTGCGCTTTCCTGGCGATAAAAATAAATACATTGTTATAATCTATGAAAAGCCTTTAGGAGGTAAGGTCGCTAAAACTATGAGCGATGTTATAGAGCCTATGAAAGAGGCTGATTATATCAATAAAGTTGCAAGACCTGTTTTAGAAACTATTGCAGATTTATTTTCAAGAGGAATAACTCACCGCGCCATTAGACCTACGAATATGTTTTATATGGATAGGGATAAAACCAGAGTTGTGTTGGGTGACTTTATGACCATGCCCCCTGGATATGAACAACCCGTGTTATGTGAAACAATAGAATCCGCAATGTGTATTAAGGAAGGTCACGGTGTAGGCACTCCTTCTGATGATTTGTATGCTTTTGGCGTAACTAGTTTATTTCTTATATTAGGGAAAAATACTCTTGCAGGAAAGTCTGATGTAGAAATTATGAACATTAAAATGAAAAAAGGTTCATATGCTGGATTAGTGCAGGATGCAAAAATATATGTTTCTATGGTCGAGGTTTTAAGAGGTTTATTAGCTGATAATATGGAACAAAGATGGACAATAAACTCCATTGATGCGTGGATGAATGGCAGAAGGTTAAATCCGTTGCAATCTAGAGCTGTTAGGCGTTCTCAAAGAGCATTTGTCTTTAATAATGCTGAATATTACACTGCAAAAGAATTGGCGTTTGCTTTTTCAAGGAATTGGTCAAGTGCAACATCTTTTGTTGATAGCGATAGGCTTGATATTTTCTTACGAAGAGGGCTCGAAGACAACGACACTGCTAATGAAATATTAAGAATGCATGCAGATACTCAATTTAGATATCAAGATAAAAGTGTCAGAGAAAATATGTGGTTGACTCATGTTTGTATGATAATGGATAAAAGCGCTCCGATAAGATATAAAGGAATTAACTTTTTTGCAGAAGGTCTTGGTTCAGTTGTTGCTGCTGCTTATATAGGTGATTTAGATTTTAAAACAGTTCGTGAAATATTAGAGCTTGACTTAGTAAATAAGAGTCCTAATCCGGTATCCGATAGCATTTTGGCAGGCAAATTTAAAAATATATCAATGTATGCGTTAAAACCTCGTCTAGGAAGCGGATTTGAAAGAATTCTATATGAACTTAATCCAAATCTTCCTTGTATAAGTCCTTTCATATTGTCTGAATATGCAGATGATTTAAGTCTTATAATTAAATCATTGGAGAAGATTGCTAAAAATGCTGATCACAAAAAATGGCCAGTTGATAAGCATATAGCAGCCTATGTATCTTGTCACTTTACCCTTAAAAGTATTGATCAAATAGAATCGCTCAACAGTACAAATAATGCAATATCAACCGCAGGAATGCTTAGTTTGTTGTCATTATTGCAATGGACTTTTGGGCCTCACGTAACTCATAATTTATGTGCTTGGGTAGGCGGACTTTTGGATCCAATAATTGAAAGTTATCATAATAGAGAAAAAAGAGCATCTCTTGAAAGAGAAATTCCTAATATTATTAAAAGAGGAAATATTCCAGAGCTTTATGGAATAGTTGATAATGATAAAGAACGAGATAAAGATTTATCTTTATTTTCAAAATCAAAAAAAGAATATCAATTTACTTCTTTTGAAATTCAAAAGCTTGAACATCATGTATCGGAAAGAAAAGAAGAATATATAAAATTTGGAAATCAGGTGGCATCTATTGTGTCTTTTTCTATTACTATCATTACTTTGATAGTGCTGTTAATGGCAAAAATATTTTAGGGGATTAAAATGGCAACAGCAAAACCGAAAAAAAAGTCTTTTATATTTGCATCTGTGCTCTTCGTACTCTCTAGCGCATTTTTGTTGCCTACTTTTGTTTTCATATTTATAGCGATGCTTCCTACTTTGGTTGCTATAATCAAGGGTAATGCTCTTAACAGATTTGAGTGGGTTTGTATAATGGGTATGAATATGACAGGAATGTTGCCTTATCTATTTGAACTTTGGCTGGGAGTCCATGACATGATTGCCGTTATGGATATGTTGCTGGATGTGTCAACTATCATTGTGATTTATGGGTGTGCAGCAATTGGGTGGTTATTTTATGTTTTTATACCACCAATAATAGTAGGTATAGTATCAATTACAGATCAGCATAAAGTAAAGATTTTAAAGAAAAAGCAAGATGTTTTAACAAAAAGATGGGGAGAGGAGATTGTAGATGAAAAAGATAATAAAGCTTCTTCTGAAGAAAGTTAATAGTTTTTGTTTGTATATAACCTTTTAATGCAATTAGCCCTTTTTATTGTTTTTTTATCTTCTTCTCCTAACGTATAATTTGGTAAAAAATGTTTTTGGAATGCTAAAATAGCCATGCGGTAATTTTGTACTGTAATTTTATATCCAATTTCATCAAGGATTTCCATTAGATTGCCATCAGAAGATTCGTCCTTATCATTATCACACCAAAGACCAATACCATTTTTTGCCATTTCTTGCCACGGAAAGCCAAAGTCGGAATTCATAACAAATGAAGCGTCGCAAGCAGAAACAATATTTTGCATAGGAATTTTATATTTAGCAATCATTTCTTTTGTTAACTCAAAAAGAGCATTTTTTTGTTCTTTCGATATTTCATTAGGATGTCTGTTTGTGATTGTAATAGATATTGAATGTAAATTGAAATTTTCAATTCCTCTCCAAAATGAAGATCCATGTGAAATTCCAGCTTTTTCTTCTGCTACTAATCGATATATCCCGCCTTTTTCATCGATTAGAAAGTTGGAACTTTCCTCTGATTTTGGGTGTAAATATGAATCAATGACGTTTTTAGCATCGTCATTAACAGATTTTAATAAAAGTCCTTTTATTTCGCAATTGTTGCGTGAAAAATAATTAGGAGATGCAAGCTCAACACAAAAAACCATAAAAATCCTGTTTATAAAAAATTAATATAGCTGTACTATAAATCAATAATTAAAATATTGCTATAAATATTTTTTTTTGGTATTATGTTAAAATGTTAGATTAATTTTTTAAGAAAAGTGAGAAATATAGCTATGACAGAAGCATTACTAGAAGCAGAATCACATTATGATATTTTGGAAAGTGAAGACAATGAGTTGCTGGTTGCGATAAAAGCTCGTGACGGTAATCCTATGAAGCCGACTATTGTTTATGCAGGTGAAGAGCATGGCGTTTTCTATCGCAATGAAAACTTAACAATTATTTTGGATTATATCCATCCAGATGTTCGTGGAAATTTCAGAAAAGTTGAAAGCATTTTAATCGCTGAATTCCAAGATGGAAGCATAATTCGCGAATATATGGTGCCAGTTAAGCAAGTAAATCAACTTCCTATAACTGATGAAAAAATCCAAAGTTTATTCAACTAAGAAATGAAAGAAACTGCTGTTGTTATTTTAGCTGCTGGTGGTGCAACTCGTATGAGTTCGTGCGTACCTAAATATTTGCACCAAATCGGCGGCAGATCTATATTGGATTATATATTAGAAACTTGTTCTAAATTAAATTTTTCAAAAAAAATATTGGTTACTAGCCCGAACTATCCTCTTAATAGAAAAGGTTGGGAGAGTGTTACGCAAAAAGAAGCGCAGGGCACTGGATCTGCCGTGCTTTCTGCAAAAGAAGCTCTGTTAGAATTTAAAGGTAATGTGATAATTCTGTACAGCGATAGTCCTTTTATTTCAATAAAAACTATTGAAAATATGTCAGAAGCACTCAATAAATGCGATGTTGTTTCATTGGCTTTTGAACCGCAAGATGCGGCTCATTATGGAAGAATAGTGACTAATAAAGATGGTTTTATTGAAAAAATAGTTGAATTTAAGAATGCAAATGATAAAGAAAAAGCAATAACTTTATGTAATGGCGGCAATTTGATGTGTAGTTCAGAACTATTATTTTCTTTGCTGGACGATATAGAAAAAGACAAAGTGACGGGGGAATATCTCCTTACCGATATTATTGCGATTGCTAATAAGAAAAATAAAAAATGCGGATTTGTAATAGGTGATGAATCAGAAGTAATTGGTGTTAATACACGCGAAGATTTAGCAAATGCTGAATTATTTTTTCAACAAAAAAAGCGTAAAGAAGTTATGAATGCAGGGGTTACGTTGTTGTCGCCTGAGACTACTTTCTTTTCTTATGATACTTTTATCGGAAAAGATGTAATTATTGAACCTTTTGTTTCTTTTGCTCCTGGTGCTTTTGTGCCATCAAATACAAGGGTTAATTCTTTTACAACTGTTTCAGGTAATGTTTTAAGAGGTGTCACTAAATATGATAAAATATTTTCGCTGAAAATGTTGGTAATTTTAATGTTTGTGACATTTGTTTTATTGGCTCCTTTTTTGGTTTGGATGAATGCTGATGAAGAAAAAAGAGGTTTATGTTTGCATTCTCTTGAAATGTGTCTGATACACAGTAAAAATATAGATTCTTCTATGGGGGTAGTAGGTTGTGCATATAGTAATTTTAAATGTCTTGTAACAGATATGGATTTAGATTTTGAAGATGCAGATATAGAAATACCAGAAGATATGTCATCGTCGGATGATTTAGAGGAATTTTTAAAGCAATATCAAAATCAAAATAAATAATTCTTGCTTATTTTTTAAAAGTGTGTATATTGTTTTACTGTTAGTGCACCCGTAGCTCAATTGGATAGAGCATCTGACTACGGATCAGAAGGTTGTGAGTTCGAATCCCGCCGGGTGCGCCATAATGTACAAGAGCCAAAATAATGGCTTTTTTTTATGGCTGCCATACCTTTTAGCTAGTTCGAAAGTTCGTCTTTCAAAACATCAAAATTTTTGTAACATTCGAACTAATTGTCTGAATGTGTTATAAATTCAACCTTTCATTAAATCAGAATCCCGCTGGGATTAAATAATTAGAAAAATTGACAAAACTTAGATTTCGTGTTAATCTTTATTTAGGCATGGTAACTGT
>CAYJES010000024.1:0-23183 GCA_964369365.1 uncultured Lactobacillales bacterium
TTGTAGCTAAAAAGCCAGCAGCTAAGAAAGTTGTTAAAAAAGTTGTAGCTAAAAAGCCAGCAGCTAAGAAAGTTGTTAAAAAAGTTGTAGCTAAAAAACCAGCAGCTAAAAAAGTTGTTAAAAAAGCTGTAGCTAAAAAACCAGCAGCTAAGAAAGTTGTTAAAAAAGTTGTAGCTAAAAAGCCAGCAGCTAAAAAAGTTGTTAAAAAAGCAGCTGTGAAAAAAGCAGCAGTTAAAAAAGCGCCTGCTAAAAAAGTTGGGTGCAAAAAAGGTGGTTGCAAGAAGAAATAATTAATTTATTTCTATAGCAATGGGCAGTGCTTATTTGTGCTGCCCTATTTTTTTATGAATTATTTAATAATAGATGTTAGAATTTCGTCAGTTTCAATGAAGTTAATAGCTCTCTTTAAGCTGTCTTGTTCTGAAAGTATTGTATAATAATCTTGCTTTATTTGAGGCGCAATTTTTAAACATTCGATATATTCCTTCTTATCAAAAGGGTCTTGTTTCACAAAATCAATAAATCCAGTATCAATTAATGCAGATTTTAATCCAGAAATATTTGGATTGCTTTGCAACAATGCGCAAAGGTATGTAGCAACGCCTACTTGAATTCCGTGCATTTTTGGTTTTTTTCCAATGCTGTCAAAAGCATGCGAAATTAAATGTTCAGAACCACTAGCAGGTCGTGAAGAGCCTGCGACTTCCATTGAAAGTCCACTGGTTAATAATGAATTTGCGAGACTTCGTTGAAATTCAGGCGCATTAATATCTGAAGAATGCTTTAAAAATAATAAATCAAGTGAATTATATGCAAGTAGTGACGCAAAATCATTAAAACGTTCAAACCCTTTGTTAAATGCTTCTTTCCAGTCCCAAAGAGCGGTTACTTTTGAAACCATGTCGCCTAGCCCAGAATAAATAAAAGAGGTTGGATTATTTTTAATAATATCTAAATCAATAACTACACCAAAAGGAATTCCAGATTTAACAGATTTTCTTTTGCCTTGCACAATTAAAGACGATGTAGGGCTGCAAAAACCGTCATTTGAAACAGAGGTAGGAAAGCTGATGAAAGGTATTTTAAGAAGGTATGCGCTGTATTTTGCAAAATCCAAAGCCTTGCCTCCTCCAACACCAATAATAGCGTCTATTTGAGGCGATAAATTGAATGCAGTGTGGGTTATATTGTCGATATCGATGCTTGTAACTATATCTTTATGAAGAATGTTTATGTTGTGTTCTGATAATGTTTTATCTAGTGCACCATCAAGAATATTTTCAATTCCTTCACCAAGGAAAAGAGCAATATTCATCATATTTTTATCTGATAAATATTTTCCTATTTTTTTGACTTTACCATTACCTATTTTCAAAAGATAAGGAATGTTTATTTGTTTATTGGTAAAGAATCTGCTCATTTTATAAATCCTTTATATAATTATAAATATTTTCGTAGGAATCAAAATTTTCTACTTTAATTCCTTGTTTATTGCATTCTTTTAATAAAAATTTTCTTGCAAAAACAACGTCTGATAATATAGCAGGCGCAACATCAGGAGGGCCGTCGCCTGCAAAAATAACAAAATACCCCTCATCTTTTAATTTTTGAATTATTTTTGATTTTGAAATACCAATGTTTTCGTCATAAAAAGGACTGGATTTAGGCAAAGGAAACATATCAAGACCAGTTTTTTCATCATAATTTGAAGAATTTGTAATTAATTCAATGTGGTGATTTAATAGGTCATTTCCAATTAATTCTTTTATATAATAATCATTTCCTGCGCTGCAAATATACATTGGAATTGATTTTTGATTACATAAATCCCATACTTTTTTTGTATGTTCATCAATTTTTATTTTTGAAATTAATTGTTTTAATTCTTTTTCATCAACCTTAACGTTTAAGAATATTTCCCGAAGCGCGTTAAAATGCGTTTTTTCTCCGGCCATGTATTCTCGCCAAGGTTCAAGAGATTTGTCGTCAAGATAGCTATCTACTACATAATTAAAAAAATCATCATCTGTTATTGTGCCATCAAAATCACTAACAAATGCTATTTTTTTATCCATAAAATTACTCTTCAAGCTTTTTGATTGTTTCTAGACCTTCTTCTATTGCTTTTATATATTCAGAAAATAATTTTTTAAATTCTTCCAATGCCGCAGCAATTCGTTCTGGGTTGTTTTCTTTGCAAGAAAGTTCAAGTTCAAGAGATGCTTTTTGTAGAGTGATAGCACCAATAGTGCCAGAAAGACCTTTTATAGTGTGAGCCATTCTTGTGGCTTCTTCAACTTTGTCTTCATCAAGAAGGTTTGTTATTTCAGAAATAGTGTTGTCCTTATAATTTTCATAAAAACTAGAGATAACTTTACTTAATAACATAGTGTTATTGCCGAGATTGGCAAGCGCTTCTGACATTTCAAAGCAAGGAAATGCAGATTTAAATTGTTCTGGTGTAATAGCCATATTATATTCCTATTAATTAATTTTCTTCTATTATAAGCAATAAAAAAATTACTGCAATTATTAAATCATATTGAAATTAAATTTTTATTGATTTAGAATAAAAAACTGTTTTTAAGATGATATATGAAAGAGGAATAAAATGGCTTTACAAAATACAAGAGAAAATAACTATCCAGAATGGTATCAAAATGTTATAACTGCGGCTGATATGGCTGAAATTTCAGCTTCTCCTGGGTGTATGGTAATAAAGCCGTGGGGTTATGGTATTTGGGAAAGAATTCAAAAAGAAATGGATGAAAGATTTAAAGAAACAGGCCATGATAATTGTTATTTTCCATTGTTTATTCCTTTGAGTTTTTTTCAAAAAGAAGCAGAGCACGTTGATGGCTTTGCAAAAGAAATGGCAGTGGTTACTCATAGCCGTTTAAAAAATGAAAATGGTAAACTTATTCCTGATCATCCATTAGAAGAGCCTTTGGTGGTTCGTCCTACTTCTGAGACTATTATTGCTGATGCATTTTCAAAGTGGGTTAAATCTTATCGTGATTTGCCTGTTTTAATTAATCAATGGGCAAATGTAGTACGTTGGGAAATGCGTCCTAGAATTTTTTTAAGAACGCGTGAATTTTTATGGCAAGAAGGTCATACTGCGCACGCAACAAAAGAAGAAGCAGTAGAAGAAACTATTCTAATGATGAATGTTTATGCTGATGTGATGGAAAATTGCTTGGCTATGCCTGTTATCAAAGGTACTAAGCCAGATCATGAACGTTTTCCAGGTGCTGTTGATACATATTGTTTAGAGGCAATGATGCAAGATGGTAGAGCTTTACAAGCTGGAACTTCACACTATCTTGGGCAAACATTTGCTAAAAGTGCTGATATAAAATTCCAATCTAAACAAGGAACACTTGAATATGTTCATACTACTTCTTGGGGTACTTCAACACGTCTTATTGGTGGTTTAATTATGAGCCATTCTGATGATGAAGGATTGGTTGTTCCACCAGTTGTTGCTCCGTATCAAGTCGTTATTGTTCCTATTATCAAAAAAGATGAAGATAAAACAAAAGTTATGGATTATATTGAAAAAATTAAATCGGAACTTAAATCTAAATCATTTAATGGCGAAAAAATCAGAATAAAAATTGATGCAAGATTAAAAGATGCGGTTGATAAAAATTGGGAATGGACAAGAAAAGGTACGCCTATTATTTGTGAGATAGGGCCTCGTGATGTTGATAATAATGGCATGATGATGCGGATTAGAACCGATATTAATACGGATAACTGGAAACAAATTATTAAATTTGACGAATTTATAAATGGTGTTTCAGATAAACTTGCAGCTATTCAGAATACGATGTTTGATAATGCCAAAAAAAGACTTAACGAAAATACAACAGAATTAAAAACAGCAAAAGAGCTTGAAGAATACTTTAAAAACTCTAATTCTTGGATTGAAGGAACTAAAGAAAAGGTCGGATTTATTAAAGGCAAGTGGAATGGAAAGCCTGAAACAGAAGAAAAAATGAAAGAATTGAAAATCACAATCCGCTGCATTCCATTAGAGCAAAGTAATAGTGAAGGCGAATGTTTAATTTCTGGCGAAAAAGCAACTACTGATGTAATTTACGCTAGATCATATTAAAAATAATTTTGCCAGTAGGGATTTTATAGTTTAATGATAGCATGGTTTTATTTTTCACATTTTGTATTGGATATATATAATTCATTGCTAGATTTAATTATGCCTGAAATAGCTGCAAAAATAGGAATTTCAGTGGGTTTGGGTGTTTTTGTTTTAAATGTTGTTTATATAACTGGCAATGTGTTGCAACCCGTATGGGGATATATGGCAGATAAAATGACAAGAAAGTTTTTCGTTTTTTGGGGCCTTATTCTTGCTGCTGTATTTTTTCCACTTACTTCGATTGCTCCTGACTTTAATTCTTTAATTTTATTGGTATTATTAGGAGCAATTGGTATAAGCTTTTATCATCCGCAATCAATGGGGTGCGTTTCTAATAAAGTTGGAATGTTTTTAATGGCGGGATCTTTGGGTTTTTCTGTTGCGCCAATAATAACACTAAATATTGTTAAAAATTACGGATTTGAATATATTCCATACATTTCTATAATAGGTATTTTAACAGCGTTTTCTATGTTATTAATTCCTAGCAAAAATACTCCGTTAGCAAGAAAAAAGGCAAAAAAAGTTTCTTTTAAAATTATTTTAAGAAAAAAAAGAATGAGAAATCTAGCAATTATTTCTGTTAGTGTCGGTTCTATTATCGCTATCGTTGGGCAACTTTCTCCATTCCTATGGAAAGAAATTGGCAGAGATATGTCCTATAGTGGAATGGGTTTGTTTTTATTTTACATGGCAGGCGGAATTGGAGGAGCTCTCGTTGAAAAAATCAGAAAAAAATTGGGAAGAGTGAATACATTTTATTCAGGATTGATTATGCTTTCATTATCAATTCTATTGTTTGTTTTAACTTTGGATTATCAAATATTATCTCTATTTTTCCTTGTTATTGTTGGTTTTGTTTCAATGGGTTTAATTCCTTTATTAGTTACAACAGGACAACAAGTACTGCCTATGTATAAAAGTTCTGTTGCAGGAGTAATAGGAGGATTTTGCTATGCAATGGCATGTATTGTTGCCGTTGCGATAGGGTTTATAGCAGATTTTATTGGGATTGTCCCAACATTAATTCACGTTAGTGCAATCCCTTTAATTTGTTCTTTTTTGATAAAGAAAATAAAAATTAATTTTTATTTTGTTAATTTGAAAAAAAAGAAATCTTAAACTCGCTGTTTCTTATTAAATCCTAATAAAGACATAAGTTTATCTTTTTTAATATCAAAAGATGACCTTTTAAAAGTTACTTCATCTATTTTGTTTTGGATATGTCCTTTTACAATAATAGTTTTTCCATTGTTATCTATCATTTTTATTTCTGCGCTAGGATTTAATGTGCATGATGATATATTAACGGTATGCCATCTTGTTAAATCAATTTTATCAGCAATAACACAATGTTTGAGGTTTATTTCACCTCCTTTTACGAAAGTGTTAAGAGATGAATTTTTAATAGTAGAGAATTTAATTGCTAGTTTTTTAAAACAATACCCTTTTGCAAAGTTTAATCCATCAACAGTATTCATATATAAAGAGCCATTTGTTGGAAAAATAAAATCAATATTAGAAATATCACTATTTATCATACAAACGTTTTTAGCTGATGATGCATCAAAAATACCGCTTGCATTCAAATTTTCAAGCTTTACTTCACTGTCTTTTTTGAAAATTACGCAAGAGTTTTCTTGTGAAAAATCTTTTAAAAATATATCTGAAAACTTGTTGAAATCTTCTGTTGAAATCTCTTTGACATTATTTAGAATGATAGAAGGTTTCTTGTCGCTTGCATATATTGGTAGGTCAATGACTTCGCAATTCATAAATGCTGTGGAATTAGTATTTCTGAGGTCATAATACGCGTGAGAAGAGCCTATGTTTGTGTTATCTATTATAATAGATTCATGTTTACCTGAAAAATCAAAATAAATAATATCATTTGTGCAATTTTGAATAAAAATATTCTTTATATTACCTAAGTTAACGGTTTGTGATAGTTTGCAACTATCTATAACCACATCTTTTACATTGCTAAGTGTTGATAAGTCAAGATTTGACATATCTAACCTTGTTAAATGAAGCTTTGATGCTGTAAAATCTTTTTTTAGATTGTATATGTCATGGACAAATCCAGAGGAATCTTTTACATATCCAAGGTGATGTAATGCAGATTCATTTATTGAAAGGTTAGATGCTTCAATAAATTTTCTGATTTGTAAAAGAATTTTAAATTTTGGTGAAAGTTCATTTTCACCTACACATGAAATAATTTTATTGTCTTGTGTAAGGAAAGCTGCAATTTTTTTATTAGAGTTGTCTAGTAAAATGTAAACATTATTATTTTCTTTATTAAATGTATGGTTGATTTTATTAGAAATTTTAGGATTTATTAGCTGTTCTATTTCAAGCGAGCATGCTTTTATTATTTTATTGCCATTTTTAAATTCCATAATTGTATTTGATGTGTTTATGGTATCCAAGCTTAACAGAGTTTTTAACATAATTCGAGTCCTTTAAAAAAATAATTCGTCGAAGATATATATGCTTAAATAAAAAAATGTCAATGAGTATTTTTTTATTTATAAAATAAAATGTTGACAAAAACAACCATTAATGATATGATTATATTATGTTTTATTAATTTGAAAGAGGCTTGTTATGACTGTTGGTGCTCCTAGTTCTTATGATGAAGAAATGTTTGAAGAATTTCCATTTTTAAAAAGTACTACAAATTGTTATTCTTATGCTGTTCAATGTTATGGATCAGGCTATATCACAGATGAACAAAAATCATATATTAGGTTGCCTTCTAATATGATTGATTTTAATTATATGGCAAGACCAGGACAAACGAAAGGCAATTCATATACTGAATTATTTTCTGTACAGCCTAGCAAAAGTCCTTCTTGGAGAAAATGGCGCAAGCAGGTAATGATTCAGGCTCTTAAGCAGGATAAAGTGTTATATCAAGGAGAAAATTACCCTTCAAATATACCAAGCAATATGTATGTGATTTGTTGTTTTTTAGAGCCTAATTCTTATCACTTTTTGCGTCAAAATAGAGATGGCAGATGGACAAGTAAAAATGGTGGGCAGAGTGTAAGTGATAAAAGAGCCGATGATATTACTCCAATTGCAAAAAATCCTAAAGCTTTTTACAATTATGATAAGGATTATGAATTTGTTGGTTATTTTTTAGTGCCTAGTGATGGTATTGAAATAGGATTGAAAAAACATTTGCAAGAGGTAAAAATAACAAATACAGATGCTTTTAATTTGTTGCAGTCATATCAAAGAAAATCTAGCCCTGATGGTAAAGGAATAGTTTTAGGTGAAAGAAATTTAATTGTAGAAAAAAGGAAAGCGTTAAAAGATTTGTTGAATAGTGCCAATAAAGTTTATAAAAAAACATCATTACAAATAAAAGAAATCAGAGATATTTTTAGAGATATAGAAAAATTTAAAAAATTTAAACAAAGTTATGGTGATAAAGTCTTGAAAGCTAAGAAGTCAGCTGAGATAATTGCTTTTGAAATAAAGGAAAATATGAAGAGTATTGATGTGCGAAAAGAATTGGAAATAAGATTTATATTAAATTCTGATTATAAAAAATCGAAAAATCTTATTAATAAAGTTATTGGTATGTCAAAAACTCTATCGAGGTAAAATTATAAATAACTAAAAATTAAATTTAATGCCGAATTCCACACCAAAACCTTCGCGTCCACCAACAGATGCTGATAGTTCCATCATGCTGCCATACACGTTTTCAAGTGGTTTTTGTAGACCTATTTTCATCTCTGTGTAAGGTTCAACAGAAACACTAGGGAGCTTGACGTTATCTATTCGAACTTCTGATGAATCAACTGAGCTTACGTTATATGATACAGATGCGTACATTTGCCAGTTATTTTCTATTTTTTTAGATATTTTTAATTCAGGCGAAAATAGAACAGCATTTAAATTCTGAGCTTTCATATCAATGCCGGAAGAATTTGTATATTCGTGAGTGTAAATATAGTTATAAGTAACCATTAATGAAGGCTGTAGTGTGTATGTTTTATTTATGTTGTACAAATATCCTATTTTAGCGGCTGCTCCTACTGAAAACATTTGATAATCTTCTTTGCCGAACATATTTTCTGCATCTGCATAACCTGGTCCTAAATTAAATGTAAATCCTGCATACCAGTTATCCATAGCAAAGGTTGCTTTTGTTCCTGCTAAAAATCCGTGTTGCACAATGGAAACATCTGCATATTCTTGAGTGGAGCCAGTATACCCTAGATATAATGAATAAATGCTTTTTGTGCCGTTTTCAGAAACGTTAAGAGGAACGTCTAAGCCTGCTATAAATCCATATCTTGTATTGTCGACTACTATATCATTTGCTAAGTCTACTTTTTCATCATCAGCAAAACTTCTGAACCAAGTATTTTTAATTCCATTTATGTTTTCACCAGATGAAAGAGACATTTTTCCTGATGGAGATTGAATGCCAATATTTGCGAATACTTCTTTGAAAATGTTAACGTTTGATATGTATTTTGCTTGGGTAGAAATTTCACCTGATAGAGCGGCTGGGTTGAAATCTGTTCCTGGGCTATAGAATATTATTTCACCAGTGGTGTCAAACAAGCTTGAATCAACTTTATATTTGTATAGAGGAGAGAATGCAAAAATAATAGATTTATCAAACGATAATTTGGAATTTGCCCCTGTGCCGTCAGTTAAGCTTATTGTTGTTTTTCCTGTTTTATCAGTTATTAAAGATACTCCGGAAATGTTAATTGAATTTATAAGAGCATCTGTGTTAGTGAAGCTGTCTGACCAGTTGTTTTCTAAATCTATATCAATTACTGCATTTAATTTTGATTTTAAATCCCAATTAGTGACAGAAAACACGTCTTTTATAGAGTTTTGAGAGTCAAGCGTTGCGGTTGACGTTGTATCAACTATGAACTGTCCTCCAAAGAAATTTTTGTGGTTATTTGAATCAACCCCTGTATTTGCGCCTATTTTTAATATTCCGCCTTTAAATGTTGTTGTTCCTGTAAACGTGCTCATATCAGAATCTATTACTATGTCTTTGCCTTCAATATTAATAGCTCCGTTACCTGAAATGCTAGATTTAAAAATGGTTTTATCGTAAATATTGATAATTCCATCATTATCAATTGCAGTGTTATCTTTAAATCCTGATAAAGTCACTTCTCTAAAGCTTAGAGTTTTGCCTGAAGATATCGCAAGAGCTTCTATATCATCGGCTCCAGAGATTTCGAATGATTGCCCGTCTATTGTCATGCTAGAGCCATTAAATGCAGGTAGGGCAGTTGTTATATTTACATCTGAATTTAAAGAATAGATTTTTTTATCAATATCAGAAGCAATAGCATCAATTAATGATTTAAAGCTGATTACTAAATCGCCTTTAGATTGGTCATATTCTATTAAAAAACCGTTTTTGAAATCTTGTGAAACAGTATCAAGCTTTGTAATATCTATGTTATCGGCAAGCGTAATATAATCTTTTAAATAGCCGTTAGTAATATTTATTGATTGAGATATCTCATCAGCATCAGAAATAAAATTTAGATAAGATATTTCAATATTTTTAGTGGCATCAATTGGGTTGTCAAAAGACGATCTTGTGGCGGAAATAGCCTCTATCCTATCAGCTTTTATTTTTTCTGGATCTACATCTATTCCCAGTTTTGATGTTCCATTAACAGCAACTGTATTAAATGAAATAGTATTTGTTTCGTTGTTTATCATGTTTAATCTTCCGCCATTTACGACAAGATTTGAATTAGTGATAACAGAGCTTGCTCCGAAACTAGCCACACCATTTGAATTAATTGAAATTGTGTTACCCAAAATGTTTTTGTTAAAATTAACAGTACCGTTGACGTTAATGTTTCCTAATACTCCGCTGATATTATCATTAAATGTTATTGATTTGTCGTTTTCTGTGTAAAGGCTTACGGTTCCTCCTGATGATATTATTGCATGTTCACCGTTGTTTTCAAATAAAACATCATAATTTTGAGCAGTTATATTGACATTGCCACCATAATTAAATAATGCAGCCCCTGTATCAGACGAAAACCCGCTGTATTTTGTGACATCTATAATGTTTAATTCTCTGTTGCCTGATATATTAATGCCCCCAACATTTGATGCGATTATTTCGTTTCCGTTACCATATATGGTTAACTTTTCACCTTCTAAATTTCCAAGAGATTCTGTTACGTCTTCGTTGGCAGACATAGTGTAAATCTTCTCTGTATCGCTTGAATTAACCATCATTTTTAAATTTGTAAAATCTGAATTGTTAATTTTCAATAATCCTGTTGTTTTATCATAAGATAATGCGTCATAATCAAAGGTAACAGTAGGTAATTTCGAAATAATTTCATCGCCTAAAGTTATAATTTGCCTGGTTTCAGAATCATCAGAAACCAAGACTTCTACAAATGATAAGTCCGTGTCTGATAAAATGTTTATTTTGTTTATTATAATTTGATTGACACCAGCAGTTATATTATTAGCATTTATTTTATCCGCTTCTTTTTCACTTAACTTAACATCTAAATCCCAATTTATATTGGCGGTCATGTTTAAATTTCCGATGTTTGTTGTCGTTGTTGTATTGTCTATTGTATTTAGTGAACCACCACTTGCGTTTAAATTAGTGCTGTTAGAAAAACTTTTTACAAGGTTTAGTGTACCGCTTTTTAAATTAATTGTTGAATTTTCAGCAGTTGTGTTTAATGTTGATGTCCCAGCTTCTTGAGTAAACTCAGAATTTGAAAAAACTCCATTAATAATTGTTGTGCCGTCTATTTGATTAATAGAAGCATTAGTTGTTGATGCGTTAAATGTGATATCCCCTGAATTTATTTTTATATCTGAGCCTGACACTGAATTGAAATCGACATTTCCGATTATGTTTGTTGTGCCTTGTCCTGATAATTCAGAAATAACTACTTTTGAATCGCTGTCAGTTTCTACATCAATAATACCAGATGTATTTATAATTTTGTTTTCGATATTCATATTATCTGGGTCTTTTAAAATAATATCAATATTTCCGCCTGTGTTTGTTATGAAATAGTCGCTAAATCCTGATATTCCCGAAACATCAGAAATATGTAAGTTTTGATCGGTTGTGATAGTCATTCCCGTAAAGGTTTCGCCCGTAATGACGCCGCCATTACTTGTGACGCTTAATGCTTTGCCTTTCATATTGCCTAAGTTGCCTGTTGCTTTCGTAGATGCGTCAAAGCTAAAAGCCTTATTTTCAAGTTCTGATGCAACAGCAGTATTTATGCTTGCATATTTTAATGTTAAAATCCCTTTGTCGCCAGAAGAATCGTAATCTATTAAAAAACCGCTTATGTTTTCGGAATTAACGATGTGGACATCATCTGCAAGAACAATATTATCCTTAAATGCTATACTATCAGTTATTACTATTTCTATATCTGATCCTGAGGTTAATGCATTTAAAAGGTTAAGTTCAGATAAAACTAGTTTTTCACCAGTTTGTGCAATAATTCCAGCATAAGCTATTGTGTCGGCTTCTTGGGTCTCAAGGTTGATATCAAGCCCCATTTTTGCATTGCCAGTTATGTCGATTATTCCAAAAGTCGTTTCAGAAATTATTCCGTTAATTGTTGATACGGTTACATTGTTTGCTAAATTAAGCCTTGAATCTGAAGAAAAGTGAGCTCCGTCTAAAAATATTTTTCCTTTTGTTAGGTGATATGTTCCGGCACCTGATAAATTGTCTTTGAAAATAATGTTGTGATCATCAGTGGTTGCATCGTCATC
The DNA here is from genome assembly GCA_964369365.1 of uncultured Lactobacillales bacterium. GTDB lineage: Bacteria > Pseudomonadota > Alphaproteobacteria > CAYJES01 > CAYJES01 > CAYJES01. Next base: position 11,954 of record CAYJES010000024.1, read on the forward strand.
GTCAGCGGTTGTAATATAAACATTTCCGCCTGCTGCATTGTGAATTGCATTAGATACACCATTAGCAGTGTTACCAGAAAAAGTTATATCCATATTTTTTGCAGTTAAATTAATAGTGCCAGTGTTATATATCGCCCCACCTAACGCATCATCATCGCTAGATATTGCAGAGTTGTTTTTAAAAATGGTATCTGTTATACTTAAGCTATCAATATTATAGATTGCTCCTCCTAATACTTGTCCTGATCCTGATGCATTGTTACCAATAAAGCTGCCTCCAAGTATGGTTGCGTTTCTTTCATTAAGAAATGCTCCGCCTTTTGATGTTGCTGAATTACCATAAAAATTTGAATTTTCAACAGATAAAGTTCCTAATGCATTATAAACAGCGCCACCGTTTATAGAAGTGTTGCCTTTTGTTGTATCTGCGGAACCGTCTAGATTAAGTGCTCCAAAAGTCGAATTTTTTATTGTTAATGTTCCATTGTAATTATCAACAGCACCTCCGGCACCTGTGGCTTTATTTCCTAAGAATATTGAGCTTGTGATGGACGTTGAACCATTATTATAAATGGCTCCTCCTAGCTGTGATGAGTTGCCATAAAATTTTGAATTTTCTATGTTTGATGTGCCGGCTAAAATATATAATGCTCCGCCAGCTGTTTTTGAGGAATTGTTTTTTGCTGTGTCAATATTGCCACCTGATAATAATCCACCAAAAGTTGAATTGGTAATAGAGGAAGTTCCGCTTTCTTGAAATAGTACTCCACCAAAAGCATTGTTTAAAAAGCCGGAATTATTAACTTTATTATTTGTGAAGGCTGTATTATCTATATTAACAGTACCATTAGAATTATTAATTACTGCACCATCAATTCCATAAAACCCTGTATATTCTAATATATTATATATATTTAAGGTTTGATTGTTAGAAACATTTATACCTCCAATATTGCCTCCTGATGTAGTGATTCTATAGGTGTTGCCACCGTTAATTGCAAGCTTATTACCTTTTAAGTCGCCTAAAGTTTCGGTAACAAGCTCGTCGCTATCTCGAATATTATATATTTTGTCATCTGCCAATAAATTAACCATGTCTTTTAAGGAAAGTTTACCATTTGTATTTATGGTTAAAATTCCCGAACTTTTATCATAAGCAATAGCATCATAAAGATAAATATCGGGAGTGTGTATTATTTCATTGTCATCAAGGATAATAGCTTCTCTGATTTCTATATCATCGGACACAGTAACTTGTTTGGTCTCGTCGCTGTCGGTTAATATATTTAACTCGCTTATGATGATATTATAGCCATTTGTGGTTAAGCTACCCGAATTATTATTTCCTATCGTTAATTTATCTGATTCTTCAGTTTGTAAATTTACATCTAGTCCAAGATGTAGATTTCCTGACATCTTTAAGCTTTTTATTACAGCTGTGTTTATAGCGTCATCTATCAAAGATATTTTTGTATTTGCTGCTGTTACAAAGGTTCCACTGTTCATGCCACCGCCAGTACCAAAGCCAATGGTACCTTTTTTAAGGTTTGTCGTTCCACCGCCGGTGATTAAATCATAAAACATTACCCTATTATCACCAATAGTTTCTATATTCATCGTTCCGTTGTTTCCAATAGCTATTTTTTGTACTGAGCCATTAGAGGTAGTTATAGTGTTTCCGGAAAATATGGTATCTTTTGTGTTTGCATATAAATTAATAGTAGCTGTGGAGTAAATAGCTCCTGGGCCATGAACAGTAGTATTATTAACATCACCTGTATTATTAATAAAGCTTGAATCCGTGATATTAAGAATTGCCGTATTGTATATTGCAGTACCATAAATTCTTGAGGCAGCATTTGAATAGTTATCCTTTATTAAGACGTTATCAAAATTAATTATACCACTGCCAGAGTTTTCAGCTATGCCACCGCGAACATTCCCGGTAGCAGATTCTGAAAAATTATCGCTGATTTCAGAGTTTTTTACGGTTAACACCCCTGATGATCCATTATTAAAAAAAACAGCTCCTTGGGTAGTTGCCCCAATAGCGTAATTCTTTTGAAAAAGTGAATTTTCTACGGTTATCTTACCATTTATGTTTTCGATTGCCCCACCTCTAGCAGCTCCTGTATTACTTGCTGCGACATTTCCTAAAAAATTGCCTTCTATTTTTTCTATTGTTGCATTAAAGTTGTATATTGCGCCGCCTCTAGCAAGGTTAGCTTCCGCAAATGCATAGTTCGAGATGAAATCGCCAGTTATGACTCCAATTTTTGCTATTGTGCTGGCTGCTGTGTCTGTATCTGTATTTGAAATAGCCCCACCTTGACTGGATGTTAATTTTTCGTATGTTGAGCGTCTAAATTGAGTTCTATTTCCAATGAAATCTCCAGTTATATTCCCAATTGTTCCAATATTATTAACAATAGCTCCACCTTGTGCGATTGATGTTGTTAGGGTTCCGGTGGTTTGAACATAGTTATTAATAAAATCGCCAGTAATATTTTCAATAGTTCCCCCAATGGTTTTGGTGTCATATGAAGCATTTGAAATGGCTCCTCCTGCTGCATCTTTAGTGGCGATGACATAGTTTTCTATAAAATTTCCGGTTATTTCACCAATATGAGCGTAGTACATATTATAAATTGCGCCACCACGACCAGATCCAGTAGGCAACAGATAGTTTCCAATAAAATCACCAGTTAAACTTTTTATTGTTGATATATTGCCGGCATCCCCATTTCTGTTCACAATAGCGCCACCACCAAGATCTGCAAGAGACGTTGCATAGTTTCCAATGAAATCTCCTTTTATATTTTCTATATCACCACCCTCAATATTTGCAATTGCGCCGCCGGTTAAATTTTGCCCGGTTGAAAAGTTTCCAATAAAATCTCCAGTTATATTTCCAATAGTTCCGTTATAGTTATATAATATACTAGCGTGAGATGTTGAATCGTCAGCTAAATTGGTGGTGTTAGCAATAAAGTCGCCGGTGATATTGCCGATTACCATACCAGTAAGATTTTTTATGGCTGCGCCCTGATCTTCATTATATAAACCAATAAAGCTGTGATTTATATCAGTAGCAACGGTGCTAGTGTTGATTAATCGATTATTAAGAGTACTGTCAACATAAGCCTTTAAGTCATAATTAGTCTCAAATTCAGGAGAAGTAGGAGCTACTTTTACAAGTTTTAAATTATTTGTAACAAGGTTTTTTTCCCACTTGTAATAATAATTAGCACCAGAGCCGCCGTCATCATCTCCGAATAAGATATTCTGTGTGTTCCAGTCATAGTTAACATAACTTTGAATTAAATTATTATTTTCATCAAAATGATAATAAACAAATTTACTATTATCGGCAGTACCATTAGTAAAATTGATAGTGTAAGCAGATTTCTCACCAAGCGTATTTGAATAAACAATAGCAGGAGCAGCCTTTGAATGTAGAGGAAATGTAGAAAAAACGCTGATATATATACAAGATTTGATAAATAAATTTTTCATAGTTTCTGCTATTATTGTTGTAATAATTTTATTCACAATACTTGTGAATCCTGAATATAGCATAAAAATGGTTAACTTGAGGTTAACAAAATTGGCATATTTTATAGGGTTAGTTAGGTTGACAGAGAATTTCTTTTATGATAATTTTTTATGGTGTTTTTATATTAATATTAAAGGAGAGTTAAAAATGTCTGATGGAAATTATACAGAAGTAACAACACAAGGTTGGATGTCAAGGATAGCCAATGCTTTTAAAGGAATATTGACAGGTATCGTTTTGATTGTTGCTGCTACTATGTTGTTATTTTGGAATGAAGGAAGAACAGTTAAAAGAGCTGGCGCCATCGCTGAGGCCCAGTCAGTGTTGGTCAATATGCCGAGTATAACAACAATTGATGCTAATTTTAACGGAAAATTGGTTCATGCAACAGGCATAGCAAAAACAGAAGATGTCCTTCGTGATACTGTATTAGATATTTCTCAAAAAAGTTTGAATTTAACTAGAGAAGTTGAATTTTATCAATGGGTGGAATCCTCTACTTCTCAAACTGAAAAAAATACAGGCGGGTCAACAACTACAACAACTACTTACCATTATGACAAAGAATGGACTTCAACACCAATAAACTCAAGTGAATTCAAAGAAGTTGCAGGTCACATTAATGTTGTTAATTATGCAATAGAAAGTGAAAAATGGAAAGCTACTAATGTTACCTTTGGCGCATATCGTTTGCCTGCATTTTTATCGAATCAAGTAAGTGCAGATAAACCTTTGACCGTTGCTCTTACGCCTGCTGCTAAATTAAAACTTTCTCTTTCTGCTAAAAATACTATGAAATCATCAGGAGCTTATTCAGCAGCAAATCCAGTGGAAGTTGTGTATGTAGAAGGAAATGAAGTTTATATTGGCACTAACAAAACAGTTCCTAATATAGGTGATGTTAGAATAACTTATACCTATACTCCTGCTGATACAGAAGTATCTTTAATTGCAAAAACTAGTGGCAATACTTTTGTGGAGTATACAGCAAAAAACGGTGAATTATACAGTGCTATCTCTGTTGGTGTGCATGGTGCAGAATCGTTGATAGCTGCGGATAAACAATCAAATACAGTTACAGCCTGGTTATTAAGGTTTTTAGGTGTATTTCTTGTTTGTATTGGACTAAGACTTATTTTGGCTCCTGTTGTGGTTCTTGCAGATGTACTTCCTATATTAGGCGATATCGCTGATATGGGAATTAAGCTGGTTGCTACTGTGATAGGTGTTGCATGGTCACTAATTGTTATTGCAATAGCATGGTTTTTCTATAGACCTGTACTTGCTGTTGTTTTGATAGCAGCAGTTATAGGATTATTTATGTACTTGAATAAAAAAAGAAAAGTAGCAAAAGCTGCTAAAACAATATAAAATTTATTAAGGAATAAAAATGAAAAAATATTTATTAAAAATCGCAATGGTAGCAGGATTAATGCTTTCTGCTACTACTGGAGCTAATGCATTTATTGATATGCAAGAAATTACAGATGGTATAAGTAATGCTCTCAAAACTACAAGTGATAAATTATCAATAAGTGAGCCGAAACAAGATTACGGAACGTTGGCTCAAACTTATGCTGATTGGAAAGTAAGGATTCCAACAATGTTAAACACACCAGAAGGCGCAGTAAAAATGTATTTTGATGGAGTTTATTCTTACATGAATCCAAAAACTCGTAACGAAGGCCAAAAAATGCTGCGTTATATTTTAAGAGAGGATGCGGATTGGGATACAAAACCTAGTATGAATACTTTCGTTTCAAGGATGAAAGATCCAAATCAACATTATATTTTTAAAAGTTTTGCTAAAGGATCGACGCCTGAAAATGGATATTTAATGGATATTAATAATTATGAATTAATGTTCGTAAACAAAGCAAAAGAAACAGATTATACAAGAGTAATGATTAAAAGTTCTGGTTCTGATACTGATAAAGGTGTTTGGGTAAAACAATTTTCAGATGGAAATTGGCATGTTATAAATAATGCAAACCTTTATGGAAATGTAAGAAAACCTACTAATACTCAGGATAACAGCTTTGATGCTGATTTTGATTAATAGACTATGATTTAAAACAAAAGAGGTCTTTTGTAAGACCTCTTTTTTGTTATCTTTGAGGTTGATTGCAATTATGAATTATTAACGGCACTATCATTTCGTTTTTTGTAAAACTGGCATGTAATGATTTGAAATCTTTGAAGGTGCTGCCGTTATGTTGATATGTAAAAGCCCAGGTGCCAGATGCAAGAGCTACAAAATCACCGACAAAGTCGTTAATTTTTGGATGTTTGATGCCTTTACCTAAGAATTTTTCAATATATTCTTGTTTATGAAAAAGTACGAATTCATCAGAAAAAAGAGAATTAAATTCAATTTGAAATTTTTCAAGCACATCTGGTTTTATATTAAAAGAAACAACCCTTGCTTCCATAGAAGGTGGAGCTGATAAATATTTAGTTAAATTAGGATACTCATTTAGTGAAATATATTTTGAAACATCAAGATGTCCGTGATCAGCAGTAACAATTAGCAACGTATCTCCTAGCATTGAAGAAATGTTTTCAATGTATTTGTTGATTTGATTGATGTTTTCTTTTGCCTTATCACTAAAACAACCATTTTTATGGATTATTGAATCAGGATTATTCCAATAAAAATATATGTAATTTTGTTCTTTATTGTTACAAATTTCTTTTAATTTATCAGCAGCTTTGTCAAAATCCTTAAATCCATTTGAATGAAATTGAGGAAATATTTCCCAAGTTTTTACTTTATTGTTACTGGCTAAAGATATTTTTTCATTGATACTAGAAAAAGGCATAGAGGCAAAAGCGATGCTTTCCTCTGCGACAGGCTTTTGTGAATAAAAATCTTTATTAGTGAATAATTCTATTACGCTATCATATTCTTTGAAATAACAAGCCCACCCCAGCCAACCATGTTCAATAGGAGAAAGTCCAGACCGTAATGATATAGTAGCAGTCGCAGTGGTTGAAGGAAATACAGACGATATATCATCGACTTTATTTTTTCTTAGAAAGTTGGTTTCATCAAGGTGATAATCAAGAATTTTTGACCCCAAGCCATCCAACACCATAAGAACAACATTTTTAGGATTTTTTTGCAACTCAGAAGTTACTTTTAAAAGTTTGTTTTGAGTGGATTTTGCACCGTAATAATCTAAAATAGATGCAGTTATTCCTAAAATATTGTTGTTGTAATCTGGTAATATTGTTTCTAATTTTTTCATATTGTGATAGTACTATATTTATTTAATTATGTATATATTTAAAAGGGATAGTGTTTGAATTTGCAGAAAAATATCTTGAATTTTATATGTAAATAAAGTAATTATAAGATGTGCTTTTGTAATTAATAATTAAACAATAGTAGGTAAAATGAAATCTGTAAAATATCAATCTGGACGTTCTATGGTGGAAATTCTTGGTGTGCTTGGAATTATTGCGATGCTTTCTGTTGTTGGTTTGCTGGGTTATTCTTATGCAATGGACCGTCATAAAAGAAATACATTTCTTCATCAATTAGATAATATTGAAGCAAGCATTAGAACCTCTTTTATTGCAACTGGATTATTTTCAGGATTAACCACTGAAATTGCGTTAAAGGCAGGAATAATTCCTAGCGATTTAGTACAAGGGAATAAAATAATTCACGCTTATAAAGACAGGGTTGAGGTAAGGGTTGGTTTTTATAGTACGAATTATTTTTCTTTTGATATATACGGAGTTCCAACAGAAGCTTGTGAAGCATATCTGTCATCATCTATGAATCAAAGAATATCTCATGTATATAGCCCTTCTGCAGGCAAAACCATAAAAGTTCCTTTTACACGTGCTAATATTGTAGATATGTGTAAAGGCGATCTTAATACTTTGATGATTGCATATATTTATTAAATTAATAAAACGGGTTTAATTTTACTGTGTAGCAATTATATAAATAGTTGCATTTATAAAAATATATATGTAATATTGGATTTGTAACTAAATTTATATGTATTAAGGAGTATAATTATGAAAATTAATAACATTTTTTTATCTGTAATTTTTGCATTTAGCTTATCTATCCCAGCCTTTGCAGAGCCTTCTTATTCTGTTAATTCGTGGGCTATTGAATTTAAAGAAGCTGTTAATTCAGATATGATTGAAAAAGCCACGAAAGAAATGGCTACAAAAAAAGTTCTTGCGGAAAAGACAGAATTTAAACTATCAAAAATTAAAGATGCTGATTTAAAAGCATTTGCGAAAGCTTTTCCTCAAGCAACAGAAGTTTCAATAAGTAATAGTGAAGAAATTACAAATATTGCTCCTATTGCAAACCTTAAAAACCTTAAAGAAGTTTATATCAATTTAGAACATATTGCAGATATGTCTGCACTTGCAGGGTTAACAGCATTGGAAAAGATTAAAGTTCATTATAAAGGCGAAGGTCAAGATTTAAAATGGATGAGCAAGCTTATAAATCTTAATAAAATAGATATAAGAGCTAAAAATTTAGCTTCTATTGAAGGATTGCCAACTGCGACTGCGGCAAAAGAGGTTATAATTGCTTATGCTATAATACCAAGTTTAGAGCCATTGGTAAAAGCAATGCCAAATATTGAAGATTTAAATGTTAATTATTCTAAAATAAGTGATTTAACTCCAATTAAAGGCCTAGCAAATCTTGAAGAATTTAACGCTTATGGCGCAACAATAAAAGATTTCAGCCCATTGGCAGAAAATCCAAAACTTGAACTTGTATATTACTATGCGGTAAAAGAAGCTGATTTTTCTAGCTTAGGTAAATTAAAACAAATAAAAGATTTAAATGGGGGGCTTACTAGCTTAGCAACTATCGATTGGCTGCAAGATATGCCGAAATTGAAATCAATGTCATTTTTCTCGGAATACGTTACTGATTATTCATTTTTAAAGAATGCTCCTAATCTTGAAGAACTTCATTTATGGAGTATGAGAAAACCATTAGGAGATTTAGCTTTCTTGTCTAATCTTAAAAACCTTAAAGAGTTAAGAATCGAATCAATGGATGGTGTTACAAATTTTGAAGCTATCGCCAATTTACAAAAGCTTGAAGAATTAACTTTGCGTGAAAATAATGAAGATGAAAAGACATCTATTTCTCTTGGATTTCTTGCAAAACTTACGAATATAGAAAGTATTTATATATCTGAGCAATACGTTGAAAGTATTGATGTAAGAGGGCTTGCCTCTTTAGATGATTTAGACTTAAGCAAAGTTAATATTGGTGAAAATCAAAAGCCACTTGATTTATCAAATGTTAAAGATTTGCCTGAACTTAGATCATTAAAGCTAAGCGAAATTAATGTGGTAAACTTTAATGCTGTTTCAAATATGCCAGAGTTAACCTCTATCAACATTGCAAAAGCTAATGGGATAACCGATTTAAGCAACTTGGCTAAACTTCCAAAATTAAAATCGCTTACTGTAACAAAGGGCGCTTTTACAGATGCACAACTTTCGGTGCTTCCAAAAAATGTGAAAATTTATCAAAGATAAGGTAAATAAAGCTGAAATTGATTATGATAAGTAGATTTTTTTATGTAGGGATCGTGTATTAATCTATATTGAAGTTTTTTCATCAAGCTCTAGAACATCAGTAACAGAAAGAATTGATAAAAATTGCTCTAGTGTTTCATTTATATTTTTTCTGTTAGTTGCTTTTTGAGAAAAAGCTCTGCACCTTTCACTCGCACACTGCTTGCGCCCGTGCTCGTTCGACGAATCTCTTCTGCTGTCCTCGTCGTATGTCGTAACCACAAAAAAAACACCACCGAACTCGGTGGTTTTTTTAAAATGGTGGGCGAGTGCACACAATTCCCGAACTAAAAATCATTTTATTTTATTACTATTTGTAGTTTTAATTTATTTATTATATTGTATAAATAATAAGAGGATAAATAATGAAATTCAATATATGTTCAGATATCCATATAAATTTAAACGAGGATATCAATCTTAATTTAAAACACGACAAAGATATCGTTACATTGATAGCAGGAGATATTTCTGGTGATATGAAAACTCGCGACAAATGGTTCGCAGAGCAAATTAAAAATGGATATCATGGTTTTTTTGTCGAGGGTAATCACATTTTATATGGCGATCATAATTTAAGTTTAGATAAAAAAATAGAGCTTCTAAAAAATAAATATAATAGCCATCATACTGGGTTTAAATTTTTAGAAAATGACCATATATTTTATGAAGAAGAAAAAGTTTTATTAATAGGATGTATCTTATGGAGCGATTTCAAATATGGGATGTCAGATGGATTGTTTCATAAAAAATATATGAACAAAGTTGAGTTTCAAGAATTTATAGAAGAATACGGATCTACCCGCTTCTTTGGATTATCATGGGAAGATCTAGCGTCAATTCATAAATCATCATTAGATTATATAACAAACACAATAGAAAAATATAGAAGTTTATATGAAAATAATTTAAAAGTAATTATGCTCACTCATTATGGAGTCTCTACATTTGCTATATCCGATAAATGGAAAGAATCAATAATGAATGTTGCATATATATCAGATTTATCAAAATTCATATTAAATAATTCTTGCATAAAATATTGGATAAGCGGTCATACTCATTACAGCTATGACTACAAACTTAATGAATGTAGATGTATTTGCAATCCATTTGGTTTTATTCAAAGACAAGAAAATATAGGATTTAATAGCAACTTTATAATCGAAGTTTAATAAATAATACAAAATTGATTAGGAGAATGGTCGGGAATGTCAATTTTTTGTAGGAATTTTCTCGAACTCGTTAAGTGTTGGATTTGCAATAGTTTGGAGGGTGTTTTGGGTTGTGTGTTCAAAGTGGTGGGACTTTGCACGCAAAACCCGAGCAAATAGGCATTATTTTAAGGGCGTTAATAAAGCATCTTGATGAATGCCATCTTGCTATTTCTATAAAATAATATAAAATGAAAACATAAATTAAAACTAAATTACTATAAATGTTTTTGTTAAAGGAAAAAATATGTTAAAAAAAACTACCAAAGTCCACACGTTTTCTCTTGCTTTTTTATTAGCGATTTCTTCTTTTTTATCACCTGTGGCTCATGCTGCCACCAACCAAGCTGGCTCAACCATTACTAGCATGGAAGCCACTGTCACCGACACAGTCCTTGAAAACTATGGCACAATATTGGATGGTAAATTGTATAATGTTGCTGGCGACTATCGTATTGCTATGTATGGCAATTCTACCGGTGCTGCAAGTTTTAACTTTAGTAACTTTGGTGATATAACTATTAATAATGCTACGGGGCATAGTTATGGCATGTTTGCACGCTCAGATAGTGGCTCACATACGCTAACCAATAATGGTACTATTAATTTAAACTCTCTGCTCTACAACACACTTCGTGGAATGTATGCCTGGGGAAATGGCTCACATACACTAACCAACAATGGTGCTATTATATTAAGTGGTAGTGGAAGAGAGCTACTGTCTGGTCTGTATGCCTATGGTGGGGATCAACAGACACTAACCAATAATGGTACAATTATCATAAATGCAGACAAATCTTCCTACGGAATGTATAGTGATACTGGGTATAGCAATACATCTGCCAATTTGCATAATAGTGGTTATATTAGCGTAAAAGGT
>CAYJES010000025.1:0-9800 GCA_964369365.1 uncultured Lactobacillales bacterium
CCCTTAGCCTTTATGGCTCTTGCGTGCCAGCTTACTTCTTTTTGTGATTGTTTATAGCAATCGTAGAGGTAAACTGTATCAGTGTCTCTGTCCCAAGCCAGCCAAACAACTGCGGTTGGATGATCCCAACCGAAATCAAGACCAGCTATCCTTGCCCAATGTTTAGGAATAGCAGGAACTTCGCCCATTATTTGTTCAGGTGGAATAGGAAAAATCCTGCCAGAACCTAGGCTTGGGATACCGTTTGACCTTGCCTCGCGCTCAAAGGCGGGATAGCTGTCGATTATTTTTCTGCGTTGTTCCTTATCATAATGAAGTGCGTCTTTTATCCCCATCATCACCAGCGCGCAATCTTGCCTTGTTTCCTTCCAAAACCTTAGCACCACGTTCGACAGCCCCTTTAACGGAGTAAACGACAACATCGCAATTCCATTTGTTGCATTGGTCCTTGCCAACCCTTCGATATAAATGTCTTCGGGAGGTTCTTCGTCAAACCAAACCACGTGTTTGCCTGTTCCTTGCCACTTTTCGCGCCCTTGCTCGTACGATTTTAGCTGAAGCATAGACTTTCCGCCACTTATATGCTTTATATAAATCGTGTCAATGCTGTTAGAAGTAGCTCTGGCCGAAGTATAATCCAAAATGTAACTTCTATGAATTATACCACTAGTATCGGTTTCGTCCGCTATATTCCCAAACAATTTAGATTGGATAATATCGCGCGTGGACAGATTTGTGACCCCACCCGCCCACGCTTCTATTGGCTTTATAAACCGCTTGCCACCCCACCAATCCGGATAAAGTCCAGTCAAGTGAAACGCAATTTCGTGCGCCAAAGACAAGGTTTTGCCCAGCTGATTGCCTGCGAAAAACGCTCGTTCCCTCTTCTCCCCACCAAGATTATGGAACTGACGTTGTTTAGCATACGGTTCGTAAAGCCAAAAATTCTTTACCGCCTCTTCAAAAGCTAGCTTTTTAATTTTATCTTCTTTGTTGGTCATGATTTGCCTCATAAAAAAACCGCTGTTATAGAGAACTTAACGGCTATATAGGTTATTTTTTGCTCTTTCGCTTTTCTCTTCGGCTAGGGAAGACTAGCCCTCATCAAAAAACAAAATTCAAAAATTAAAATCCATCACAAAAAATAACCTATATAGCCGTTAAGCTCTCTAAAGCAACGGCTTTGCGTAAATGTGTTATATTATTATTTGTTTATAGAAGAAGATGCTTTTATTATTTTCATTTTATCTTCACCTGATATCGTTTTATTGTTATCAGAAACAGTATTCGCCAAACCTGAAAATCTGGATTTATTAAACGAAATTGGATTGTTATTATCGGTTTGATTTTTGTGTTCTATCCTGCCTTCTTTTATCATTTCATCCAACAAATCAGATATTGATTTATCTTCAGATAGCTTATAATACCAACTGTCCGTTGTGGCAGCAGACCTTAAATCATCCAAAACCTTGTCGTCTTTCATAATTAAAACTTGCACACCTTTTTGCATTGCAAGGGTCGGGTCAACATCAATTATTCGGTCATTTCCTTTTTCGTCTTTTGCTATTTGCGCATCTTTTTTACTTGTCCATTCAAATACCTCGCCTTGGGGCGTTACTTCTGGTTTAAACTCGCCTTTTTCCAAGATGTAAATATGGCCTGGCTTATTGCTTTTAACGAAATCATCATACCTGTCTTGCGATGCAAATATTACCGGGCTTTCATCAAATTTTCCAATGGCGTGGGCTGTCTTTTTAATCGCATATGCATAATTCATCTGAGCCGGATTGCCTTTATCATCAATGGCAGGGGTCGCAAAAACCCTTTTTTCTTTTGGCAATTCATCAATGGTATAAGGCTTTAACCCTTGATCCATTCTTTTTTTGTTAACGGCGTTGAACATATCAATTTCATTTTGAGTTTCCTTAGAAAATGCTGGTATCGCTCCTTTAAAATCTCTATCAGAACCATGAATAAAAAATTTTGGTTCGTCCCCTCTATACGATGCATTTCGCTTTTCAATCTCATCATACAGTTTTGCAAATGAATTTTCGTTGTTGTTTAAATCTTCTGTTGTCATTTTTGTTATCCTTCCTTGTTTTATAGCATCTTCAAGAAATGGCTTAGGGTCTTGTTTTTTATTTATTATTAAATCTATATCCCTCATCAAATTATGACAATCATTCTCGTTTGTAGGGAAAACAACCATAACTTCTGATTTTAACAAATCCCTTATATCCTTTTGTTCATACTTTAAAATTGGGACATCTTTTTTTGATATATATTCGCCAGAAAAATCTCCTGACAACGAAACATTAGGCTCAAACGTAGAGTTTTTCAACTGACCCAAATCAAACACGTAAAAGCTAGATTTTTCTCGTTTTGCCTTTATAAATTCGTCTTTTTTAGAAATCACTGCTAAATTATAACTTCTATACAACGCGCTGCTCATCCCATTGATTTTAGGCGGCAAAAAAGGATAAAGAGAACTTATCGTTGCCGAAGAAAAAACTAAATCATTCTTTTGTTCAAAATAAGTATCCCAATTAGGAAGGCATTTTAATTTCTTGCCGGATAATTCATCAGGCGAAGTCGACGAACAATGATAAAGTGTTAAATCTTTATTTGCCTCTTTTACCAATTTTGTTATGTTATCTTTTTGTTTTTTCAACACATCAATAAAAATTTTAGCGTCATTTGGATTAAAATAATTGTTTATACTTTCAACTGGGTTAAAGCTTTGCACCAAAGATTGATTGTATTTTTTCTTTTCTGATTTAAAAATTTCTTTATAAATTGCTTGTGCATTGGAACGTTTAATTTCAATATCCATACCAGAAATATGTATTTTTTCGTCTGACATTGAATTAAAAAAAGCTTCCTTTTGCAAATTCGTCAGATTTTCAAAACCTTTTGGCAGTAAATTTTCTATAACTTCATTCATAAAAATTGCTCCAATTCATGTAATTACATTATACTTTTTTTGTCAAATATTGTCAACCACTTTGTCTGATTGCAAATCACCCATTATAACCACTCCAAAAATCCAGAGAATGAGGGAGGAGAGCATTTAACGACTATATTGAATAGTTTTATGTTTGTCTTTTAATTTTTGCTTTTTCGCTTTTTTCTTCGGCTAGGGACAGCTAGCCCTCATCAAAAATCAAAATTCAAAAATTAAAATCCTTCACGAAAAAGAACCACTATAATCGTTAAATGCTCTAATAAGAAACAAGGAAAACCCCGAGGGAGTGTACAAAAGGTAAATGACCGAGAGGTTTATCCGCTATTTCTGCAGTATTTACCCATTATATGGATTTTCGTTTTACGTCGGTGATTAGTATTTTTAATTCTTTCGTCTCTGCCTCTATCCTTAGCGCAAAGTCGCTTAGGGTTGGGAAAAATTGGCTGGCATCACCAAAAACATAATCGTCCACTACTTTGCTTAATACGTATTCTGATACCCTTGCTTTTTCGCAAAAATATTGCATGTCATCGAATAAAATTTCGATTACCGTGCTGTTGCTTTCGGTTTTTTTGTGGACTGCAAGTCTGGTTAGTTGCCGTTGTATTCCCAATATTCCTGCTGGGATTTGGGCTTGTTGCAAGGCTATTTTGTCTTGTTTATCCAGTTGGTTGTATTTGTAGTGAGCAAATTGTGCTATTACTTCTTTTGCGGGAAAATCTCCGTAAAAAGCCACTTCTTCGCCATTAATTAGCCTAGTTGATGATGTCAACCTCATAGGCGGGTGGTTTATATTTTTCCTCTGCCTCACTAAATATACCGCTTCTTTCGACAATTCTAGTGACTGCAGCTTGGACGTAATCGAAATTTGTTCGTCTCTGGTTATTGGCGTTTGTCTTGGGGTGTCCAAAACCGCCACCGATGTCTTTGCTGTGGCTGGTTGCGATTGCCCCGATTGTTCCAGTATTTGCGATAGTTGTTGCATCACTTAATCCTTTTGTTTCTAACATTTCCTTTCTTGCCCAACTTAATAACGCTCTGTCAAAATCCGCATATTTATATGCCTTTGCAATACACTTATCAATAAAATTATCAACGAAAATCTGGGTTTTGCCCTCGCTGTAGCCGTATTCAAGCATCTTAGCAAGTGTAGTTGGTTTAGGTTTCCACCCTTCATCAATCAAAGAAAGTTTTTTTATATTTGTTGTAGTTTCTTTTTGGGATAATAATTTATTATTATCTTTTTTATTCTTATCTTCTCTTATCTTATCTGTGGCGCTTGTTCGATTTGTGTTAGTTATTTTTTCATCTTCTGAAATCGTGTTAAGTGTTTGTTTTAACTTATAACTTTCTTTATCTTTTTTGCGTTTTGTTTTCACCGTTTTTATTTGTTTTTCACATAATTCCCTTACCATTTCCTTATGTTTATTTATAAATCTGACTTCTTTTTTATCAAACAAACATAGCAACCTGCTTTGAGTTGGCTCGCTTTCCAATTGGCAATACAATGCTTGATACCTGATTAAAGTAAACATTTCTTCTTTGGTAAAATCGAAATATAATAAATTATCTATTGGTATTTTAACCCAATCCATTTCAACCTCCTTTTATGTTTGATTTTGTTATGTTTGATATTGTTTTGCAAGTGCAATTATGTCTTTTTTACTTATGCCCAATTCTTGTAAACTTTTGTTATTTTCATTTGTGTTTTCGGTTGGCTCCTTTTCGCTCCACCCTTGGTTTTTAAGCCAGAACATTGCCCCACTAGTTTGCCCAGTGGTCAGTTGCTTTTCGGCGTATTCTTCCATTCTTGCGATTGCTTGCCTGATTACAAAAGCGAATTTTTCTTTCTTTTTATAATCGTGCAGGCTTTTCCTGTCTGCGAACCCTAAATATAATGCAAGCCCTGCCAATGTCGGCGGATTATATTCTATTAAAGGTTTGCCAGTTTTGGTAACCAACACGTTGCCGTCATCGTCCAACATCGGAACATTCTTGCACTGAGTATTAAAATATTCGTCGATTTTAAAAACCATTTCATCGGGACTTTTATATTTAGCAGGTCTGCCCGCCTTTTTCATTTCGTCTTTTTCCATATTAGAATCTTTCATAAAAAAAAGACCTGCCCGTTGAACTGGCAAGCCTTTTCGATTAATTTACTTTTGCGAAGGATTTTAATTTCCTAAACACAATACAAGTGATTATGACACAAGTAGTAGCATAAAATAGACGATTTGTGAAGAGCGATGATGTGAAGCAACATTTTTAATAATATCAAGAGCTTATTTTGCAAAATCACTTTCACCCCCGAAACGAAATGCATAAAGCTGGGATAATTTTTTTTGATAGTGCGGGTTGGCGGTGAGCGTAAATGGATTCCGGGTCGGAGCCCGGAATGACAAATAAAAACCAATATAACGGGCAACTATTGCGGATAATTTCGAAATTGCTAAGTCAAGTAGTACCTCGAACCAACCACACAACGTCATACCGAAAACCAACCCCATAACGTCATACCGGACTTGATCCGGTATCTCGTGGGGGTGAGCGTAAATGGATTCCGGGTCGGAGCCCGGAATGACAAATAAAAACCAATATAACGGGCAACTATTGCGGATAATTTCGAAATTGCTAAGTCAAGTAGTACCTCGAACCAACCACACAACGTCATACCGAAAACCAACCCCATAACGTCATACCGGACTTGATCCGGTATCTCGTGGGGGTGAGCGTAAATAGATTCCGTGTCAAGCACGGAATGACAAAACAAAGAGAGCCCGATGGTGACAAAAAATGGAGGGTCCGGAATGACAAAATACGGCGGGCGGAATGACCGCTATTTCTGCATTAGCCCGCCATTATATAGATTTTATAAAATCTAGAGAGTGAGGAGATTAATAGGATAGTCAAGAAATTGCGACAGGAATGTAGCTTACCTACCTGACTTAGCAATTTCGAGGCTTATCCGCAGTAATCACCCGCTATATAGATTTTACGTCGAAGGTTA
Source organism: uncultured Lactobacillales bacterium (assembly GCA_964369365.1). GTDB lineage: Bacteria > Pseudomonadota > Alphaproteobacteria > CAYJES01 > CAYJES01 > CAYJES01. Next base: position 5,973 of record CAYJES010000025.1, read on the forward strand.
TATTGCCAGAACCAATCTCTTCCCCCTCTTGTGACTTTGTAATGCCTTGAGTGAGTGAGGTTGCCAAAGTTTGTTCTTTGATATAGTCTTCATATTCTTCGAAAGATTGCAACAACAAGTTATCATCGCTGGCAAAGGTTATTTCAATTCTGTCCGAAATGTCTAAATCCATTGTTTTTCTGCGTTCTTGGATAGCTCTAATGAAATCCCTTGCGATGCCTTCGCGTTCCAAATCAGGATAGATTTTGGTGTCCAAAACCACCACAGCAGTGTTATCAGGTAGAGCCATACCGTCAAGACCGTCTTTGATTTGCAGCCTTAGTTCGAATTCGTCCGAAGTCAAGGTTTGTCCGGCAATATCCAAAGAGCCATCAGCCGATATTTTCCAGTCTCCAGATTTTGACGCATTTTGAATGTCGCGCAAGGCTTTGCCCAGTCTTTTGCCTACTTTTGGAGTATGGATATATAAAAATTCAGTAGCAAGTTCAGTTACATTTTCATCAAATGCGATTTCTTTTACGTTAACTTCGTCTTTTACTAAATCGATAAAGCTGGCTAGTTTGTCTTTGCCTTTGCCTGCTAGTTTGAGTTCTTTTAGCGGCAATCTAGTACGAAGAGAGGCATTTTCACGCAACGATTTCGCAGTGGTACAAACTGTACGCACGAAATCCATATTGCTGATTAGTTTTTCGTCGTTTACTAAACCGTCTGAATTAGGCCAATTAGCAAGGTGAATACTAGCTTTTTCGCCTGTTAATCCTTGATAGATATAATCACTTATCAATGGAAGTAGCGGAGAAGCAATCACGCAAACATTTGTAAGAACTGTGTAAAGCGTATCAAAAGCAGCCTTAGCCGACGTGCTTTGTCCGTCCCAGAATCTAGCCCTTGAACGACGGATGTACCAGTTGTTGAGCAGTTCCAAGAACTCTTCTATCCCTGCACAAGCGCCTGAAATGTCGTATTTGTCCATTTTGATAGTGGTTTCATCAATCAAAACCTTTAGCTTAGACAAGATATAGTTATCCAAAACGTCATCAGATTTCGTGATTTCTTTGGCTTTTACCCCTTCTGCATTTGCGTAAAGACAGAAAAAGTAGTACGCATTCCAAAGTGGCAAGATTGCTTTTCTAGCCGATTTTCCGATTTCTGCACCTTCTCTATCGATTGACAAATTACCACCCCCAATAATAGGAGAGGCCATCAAATGCCAACGCAAAGCGTCCGAACCTTGATTATTATAGACTTGGTCAGGCGATGGATAGTTCTTTTTACTTTTTGAAAGTTTTTGATTGTTTTCATCCAGCACAACCCCATGGCACATACAGTTTTTAAACGGTATTTTATCAAATAGCCCCACAGCCATAACCACCATAGAATAGAACCAACCCCTAGTTTGCGCCACGTATTCCACAATAAAATCAGCTGGGAAATGGCTTTCAAACCATTCTTTATTTTCAAACGGATAGTGAACTTGGGCAAAAGACATAGACCCAGATTCAAACCAACAATCCAACACGTCATCAACCCTGACCATCTTAGACTGACCAGTTGGGTCGTCTGGGTTTGCCCTTGTTAAGCTGTCGATAAATGGGCGGTGGAGGTCGTCTACCTTTACCCCGAAATCGCGTTCTAGTTCCTCAATAGACCCGTAAACGTCCATTCTTGGATATTTCGGATTATCACTTTTCCATACAGGAATAGGCGAGCCAAAGAAACGATTACGGCTGATGCACCATTCACGCGCGCCTTCTAGCCACTTGCCGAATTGACCGTCTTTGATATGAGCAGGCATCCAATTGATTTGTTGGTTTAATTCCACCATTCTGTCTTTGAACTTTGGCACGTCAACGAACCAGCTGGAAGTAATTTTGTATATCAAAGGTGTCCCAGTACGCCAGCAATGCGGGTAAGAGTGGGTGTACATTTCTTGTTTAATCAGCTGACCTTTATCCTTAATCAATTTGATAATAGGTTTGTTGGCCTCGAACACTTGAATGCCTTTGAAATCAGGTACTTCATCAGTAAATTGACCCTTAGAATCCACTGGGCAAACCACTGGGATTTGATTGATACGGCTGACTTGTAAATCGTCTTCACCAAAGCCTGGCGCAATATGAACGATACCGGTTCCGTCCTCAGTCGATACAAATTCGCCTGAAATAACTTTAAACGCATTTTCGGTGCCTTTGAAATAATCAAACAGTGGTTCATAATTTCTGCCCACCAACTCGGCACCCTTGATAGAGCCAGCTTTTTCCGCATTTTCAAGTTGTTTTTTGTAATTACCTGCTAATGCTTCTGCTATTACATATTCAACGCCATTTTCTTCAAAAATTGCATAGTCAATGTCTGCACCCACGCAAAGTGCTAAATTAGACGGCAAAGTCCAAGGAGTAGTCGTCCAAACCAAAATGTTACGAGGTTTAGCACCTTCTTCGGTTGGGATTAATTTGAACATAACCGTAATGGCTGGATCGTCCCTGTCGCGATACGAATCGTCCATACGAGTTTCAAAGTTAGATAACGGAGTTTCAATCGCCCAAGAATAAGGCAAAACCTTTACACCTTCGTAAATTAAACCCTTGTCATACAATGATTTAAACGCCCAAATGATACTCTCCATATACGGAGTTTCCATAGTTTTATAGTCGTTTTCAAAATCTACCCACCTTGCTTGACGGTTTACAGAACTTTCCCATTCTTTCGTGTACTTCATAACTTGGGTGCGACAAGTTTGGTTGAATTTATCCAATCCTAAATCTAAAATTTCTTTTTTGCCTGAAATTCCTAATACTTTTTCCGCATCAAGTTCAGCAGGAAGCCCATGACAATCCCAACCAAAACGGCGGTCTACGTGTTTGCCTTTTAGGGTTTGATATCTAGGGATTACGTCCTTAATAAAACCGGTTAACAAATGCCCGTAATGAGGCAAGCCATTGGCAAACGGAGGGCCATCATAAAATACATATTCATTATCGCCGTTATCACCAGTTGGGCGATTGTTTATTGATTTTTTAAAAGTGTTATCCTTCTCCCAAAACGCTAGGACTTCTTCTTCTACTTTTGGGAAATTAACTTTTCCTGATAAATCTGGGTAATGTTTTGTTTTTGTCATTTGCTATACCTCTTTTTAATTTATAAAAAAACCGGACACTTTGCCCGGCTTGGTTAAATCCAATCCCAGGCGGGTATTAGATTTTAATAATAATAACGCTGTTTATTTTTAAATATTTCATAAAATAAATATATACCTTTTAAAAATATAATTCAAGTTTTTTTATTGTGCTTTTACCATATCGCTGATGGAAACACCAATCCTGTCTTCGTCGGTTACGATAACGTCGCCGTGGGCTACTAATATATCGTTTGCGTAAATTTCAACCGGCTCGTCCAACTTTTGATCCAATTCCAAAACCGCACCACGACCCAATTTCAACATCTGGTGAACCCTTAACATCGATTTGCCCAAAGTTACCGACAGCTTAACATCAATATCCATAACCGCTTTTGATGCGAATTCTTTTTCGACTACTGTTTGTGGTTCATCATTTTCTGTATTCATTTTTATTGCCTTTTATAAAAAATTAATTAACTATAACATTACCACTGCAAACATTACAAATCAATAATTTATTTCACTTACCCACATGAAAAATCAATATAACGGATGGCTGCTGGGGATAACGTCGTATCTATACCCTACAACGTCATGCCGAAAACCAACCCCACAACGTCATGCCGGACTTGATCCGGCATCCAGGGTGGCAAGTATTAATGGATTCCGTGTCAAGCACGGAATGACAGACTGATGGGACGGAATGACAG
>CAYJES010000025.1:9900-19675 GCA_964369365.1 uncultured Lactobacillales bacterium
ATTAATGGATTCCGTGTCAAGCACGGAATGACAGACTGATGGGACGGAATGACAGTACGGTGGACAGAATTACACAGAACCGAAAATTCAGAGAATGAGGAGATTAATAGGATAATCGAGAAATTGCGACAGGAATGTAGAAAAACTACCTGACTTAGCAATTTCGAGACTTATCCGCAGTAATCGTCCATTATAACCACCCGAAAATTCAAAGAATGCGGGGATTAATAGGATAATCGAGAAATTGCGACAGGAATGTAAAAAAAACTACCTGACTTAGCAATTTCGAGGTTATCCGCAGTAATCATCCATTATAACCACCCGAAAATTCAGAGAATGAGGAGATTAATAGGATAATCGAGAAATTGCGACAGGAATGTAGAAAAACTACCTGACTTAGCAATTTCAAGACTTATCCGCAGTAATCGTCCATTATATGAATTTTAAGTTATTGCGTTTCGGGCCAACTCGTCTACTATTTCATTTTCTGGATGCCCTGCATGACCCTTTACCCAGGTCCAAGTAACGTCGTGTTTTTGCAATAGTTCGTACAGTTCTTGCCATAATTCAACATTTAAAATAGTTTTTTTGTTGGAACCTTTCCAACCTTTTTTAACCCAACCGTCAAGATAGTTTTCGGCATTTCTGCACACATACTGGCTGTCGGTTACGACATTAACCTTGCATTTTTTGGTGAGGGCTTTTAGACCTTCTATAACTGCGGTTAATTCCATACGGTTGTTGGTGGTGTCATTATCACTGCCGAAAATAGATTTTTCAGCCGTCCCATAACGCAATAGCGCAGCCCAACCACCCTTGCCCGGATTACCAGAACAAGCTCCGTCAGTAAATATTTGTACAGTTTGCATTATTTCGGGTTGTTTGCGTTGTCTGAATAAATTTCTTCGTCAAAAACACCAATAAAGTCTTTTTCCTCTGTAACCACAGGAGCAGCAGGAACCACTGGCGCCGGAGGAGCAGGAGCTATCACAGGCGCAGGCGCTGTAACAGGTTGTGCCACAGGAGCCGGTGCAGGAACAACAACCTTTCTAGGTGCCGGAGCTGCAGGAGCCGGTTGAGGTACCATTGAAGTTGGAATTTGTACAGTTTCTTCAACCACCGTCACTGTTTCTGTTGCAGTAACTCTTGTTGGTGTTAATGTTGGTTTTGATGGAATAGGTCCAACACTGTAATTTTTGTTTGGAACAGGTTTGATATCATCTGAACCATCTGCTTCTATTTCGATTATTTTTCGTTTAGCATCCTTTTGTTGCGGCGCAGCACCAGGCTTCTTAGCGCCTTCTGGTGGATAGTAATATCCCCATGGATATGGCAACGTCGATTTATAAGTCGGTTGTTTCGGCATCATATTAGGATTTTGATTTTGCCCGCCGTTCATCATTTGGTTATGCGGCATATTTGGATTATACATGTTGTTTGGATCGTACATCATATTTTTTTGATATCCCATAACATTTGGGCTAGGGTTTAGGTTTTGATTGTACATAGCAGCAGGGTATGATTGAGCCACACCAACAGCATAATTATAACCTTTATTAGGGTCTTGGTAATAACCATTATTAATATGAGTGTTATTAGTAGTGTTATAGTTTTCCATAATCGCTTTATTCACAGAAGCATAGTTAAAGCCAGGTACTCTTTCAAAATTAATCAAGGCATAACCTTTTGGATTTGCTTTTGCACCATAATAATCAGTGATATCATATTCTATACCCATGATTTTGCGGTCTAAATCAATTAATCTGATTTTGTAATTATGGCTGTTTTTAGATTTGAATTGCATGTTATAAGGGCAAGGAGTATCCTTTGTCACCAATGAAACATTGCGGTCTTTTAAAGTAAGCGTGTCCATAGCAGCCGAACAAACAACCCTATTACCATTTACAAAAGTATAATAATCATTGATAATTTCTAAATTACGGTTTACTGGGTTTATCCTGGTGTCGATTACACGCATCCCAGTTACTGAGAAATTTGTTTCGCTTGCGCCAACTTGGCCTAAATACCTTATCCCGTTGTGTAAGCATTCTTTGAAATTCGAATCCGAATCGCAAATGCCTAAATCAGCAGAAATCGCATTTTTGAAAATTCCATAAACAGTTGTGTAAATTTGTGGATAGTTTTCTTTTACCGGAATGTTTTCACATTTGCCATTTGCACAGTATGCAACCTCATAAGCGTTAGCAGTTCCACAAACCAAACCAAATAAAGCAATCAATAAATATTTTTTCATAATTAAATCCATATAATAAAATAATACAATAATTTAATACAATATATCTTTATTTTACGAATTGCAACGAATTTTTAACGATTTTTTAAGGTGTGGATAAGTTACTTTCCAACCCATTTTTTCAACCTGTTCAACACTATATCAAAAACAGGTTCTTCCTTTTTATATTTTGGCGGTTCTTTACCTGTTTTTTCCAATATTTCTACGTACTGGTCGAAAAAGACCGCAGCATATTTGGTAAGGGTCTTAGCAATTTCGGTTTCACCATCGTCATTGTCCATAGTGGCAAGGGTCAAATTCGAAAATTTCAAATCGTCAGGAATAGTTTTTTTGTCAGGATTTAATGTTCTGTATATGTTTTGCGCAGTTCTGAGATTTGAAACATGACCTGGTAAAAATCCTGAAGTCATCGAAAGAAATCCAGGACTAAAATCATTATTAGAAAAATTGTTAATGATTTGATGCAAATCTTTGGTTTGGAAATTTTCGTCTACTTCTTGGATTTTTGTTTTAAAATTAAAATTCGGATATGTAACTATTTCTTTGTTTATTCTTAATTCATCATCTTTTGAATTAACCATTTCAAGATTGTCAGATATATTTTGGGCAGTTTCATACATTTGAGATAAATCTGTATATTCATTTGGAATACAATTATTTATTTCAACATCAAACCCAGATATGGATGGAAAATGTCTTTTGGTCACTTCGGTCAAAACTGAATTTATTGTGGTGGCTTCTGATACCAATTTTGTTAAATTAAAACGGTTAAGGGGCATATTGTTTGCCTGGTCTTGTTCGAATGTGGCCAATAACCTATCAAACGAGCTGTTATTTATTTTTTTTAATAACTCGACATCACTTTTTTGGGCATTTCCTTGTTCACATTCTTTTTTAGTAAAGGCAAATACATTCGCCAACATTACTTCCAACGGTTCATCGCGGTTTGGATTATCGCGTAACAAAGTGCTCTCGTCCAAAATTACCTGCATCGCAATAGGATTTTCCATAATTTTTTCAATCGCCCTTACTTCATTATCAATAGCGTCAATTACAGGTTGTTCAGTTAGCTTAGCTTCTATATCAATGAAATGATGAAATTCTGATTCTTTTAATACATATCTATCGGATAATTCTTTTCCTCTATCAACAAAACCTTGTTCTGGCTCTATTTCATTATGAATTTTCACCATAACATCGTATGCAAATGAATATTTTTCATAGTTCGGCAATTGCCTTTGCATAACCGTATCAAACCTTGACAAAGGCATATCATGCGCCAATGCCTTGCCATATAAATTAAACATTGCGCCAACAGAATCAAGCAAAGCATCATCGCCTCTTTCTTTATCGGGATGACTTTCCATAACCCTTGCAAGTGATTCATTTGTATATTGACTTGGCGGGTAATACATTAAAGGTACCGCCACTGAAACATTCCTTCTGGCTGAAATTGAACGGTCGGCGTACATCATCGTTGATGCTATTTTATATGTATCGCTTTTTGAAAAACTTTTATCCGTATGATGGGCCAATTCGTGGCGCAGAATAGATTTTATCTGATTTTCATCGCCAGCAGTGGTTATCACAACATCTTTTCCATCCGAATAACCGCCGTAACCAACATCTTCGACAGTGTTTGCATCAGGATTTAACTCGCATGCATTTTGAATTACAAAAGCACCAAAAAAATTGGATGTTGATGCACCCGAAAATTCAGAGGAATTTCTAAGCTCTCTATAACCTTTATCCAATGCTTGCAAAGTTTTAAAAAAGTCTGCCTGTAAATATTTTTCTGGGAAATTTATACTTTTAAAAACTTCTTTAGCAAGGTCAGAATCTTTATTGTAAGGAATGGAACTTATGGTTACTGTTTCAACCATTCCTGTATTTTGCCCATTTTCATCGATTACAAAATTTTCCAAAACAATATTTGGATAAACTTCTTTATGCATATATGCAGAAGTACCCTCTTCTTTGCCCGGGAACTGTATTTCATTAACATATACGCCTTTTGGTGACGTTGTGCTTGCAAATTTAGGGTTTGGACGTCTTGATTTTGAAAATTCCCTTACCGATGATTTTTCATATTCGTCGCGGATAAAGTAATATAATTCCGCCATCTTTTCATCTTTTTCAGTTCTATTTTCATCAGTGACAGTGGTTTTGACACCAGTTATTTCATCAAATGCTATTTGTTCGGCCATTGGCAGATAGCGTTTAAAATAATGAAAATCTTTTGGCTTGCGACCTATTTGATGGCTTAACAAAAATTCTTTTTTATTGCGGTTGTTGGTAAAACTGCCTTCATTGAAATAGGCATCTATGATTTTTTCCAAAGTTTCTTTATCGCCATCGTCCGCTATTCTTGCCATGATGTCTAAATTGAAATCATCGGTTTTATTGCAACTTTCAAGCAAATCTAAATCATCAACATAAATTTCTTGCAACAAATCCACCCGCCCATCTTTTACGATGTGATAGATGCTTTTGCTGGTTCCTAGGTTATAAAACTGGTTTTTATCCATAATTGCGCCACTTTTCATTGTTATTTCTATAATTGTATAATACACTATAAAGTCAGTTTTGGCAATATTTTTTTTAGAAATGTAATGTTGATTTTTTACCAAAAAGGTATAATATCGTTAATGCTAATAATAAAACGAAAGAAAGGAATATAAAATGGCTACTTTAAAGGGTTCTAAAACCGAATCGAACATATTAACCGCGTTTGCTGGCGAATCTCAAGCAAGAAATCGCTACACTTACTTTGCTAGCAAAGCTAAGAACGAAGGCTTAATCCAAATTTCTAACATCTTCATGGAAACAGCTGAACAAGAAAAAGAACACGCTAAAAGATTATTTAAATTTTTAGAAGGCGGCGATGCTATGGTTACTGCTGCGTTCCCTGCTGGGATTATCGGTACTACTGTTGAAAACCTTAGAGCTTCTGCTGAAGGCGAAAAACATGAATACACTGAAATGTATCCTGAATTTGCTAAAATTGCTAGAGACGAAGGATTTTCAGAAGTTGCAAAAGCTATGGAATCAATCGCAGTAGCAGAAGAATATCACGAAAAAAGATTTTTGGGCTTTATCGAAAATATCGTAAATGATAGAGTTTTCAAACGTGATGCTCGCGTTACTTGGAAATGTGGTAACTGTGGGTACATCATCGAATCTGTTGGTGCGCCAAGCAAATGTCCTGCTTGTGATCATGAACAAAAACATTTTGAACTTCTTCACAATCCTTGGGAAGTTTAATTAAGGATATTGGCGGCCTTGCTCCTTTGACCTGGTCGCCTTTTTTTTATTTGTTATGAAACTAGAATACACATTCGAACAAGAACAACTTTTCATAAATAAAACCACCACCCACATCAGGTTGGTACAAGAAAATATGAAAAAAATTGCACTTAATGGTGGGATTTTCGGCGTGAAACCCGTTGACATCATCAGAAGGGCTTTTTTGCATGACCATTCTAAATTTGATAAAAGTATTTATGAAGGTTATATTTTATATAATGTCAGAAATCACGCACGCGAACAAAACCTCCCAATACCAGAATACTCAAAAGAACTAGACGAATACATTTTTAATTGCGTCAAAAAACACCGCAGCCAATCCCGCCATCATCCTGAATATTATAATGATGTCAACGAAATGCAACCAATGGATTTAATTGAAATGATTTGCGATTGGACATCAATTTCCCAAGAATTTAAAACCCAAGTTTATAAAAGTTCCAGAGATTTCGCCAACTTTTCAATCGGTAATATGTATATGTTTGATGAAATTCACACTAAACAAATATATGATTTGATAGAGTTGTTAACCACCCTCAACGGCCGCGAATGGTGAAAATCCATATAGCTGACAACTAATACAGAAATAGCGGATAAACCCCTTCGGTCATGTAGTTATAATACACTCCCTTGGGGTTTTCCTTATTTCCTATTATTTGCCTCGCTCTCTGAATTTTCGGTTCGGTGTCATTCCTATCGTGATTTCTTGGTTATCTTATTACTCATCTCACTCTATTGATTTTTGGTTATTTCATCCTGTTGCGGTTGTTTTGTCATTGTGCTCTCATAGTAGTCATTCCGTGCTTGACACGGAATCCATTTGTCGTTTACCACTACTGGATACCGGATCAAGTCCGGTATGACATTTTTTGCGGTGTCCGGTATGACGTTATGAGGAAAATTCAGAGAATGAGGCAAATAATAAGAAAAATCCTATTTTACGACAGGAGTGTAGGTATAACTACATGACTTAGTAAAATGGGATTTCTTCTGCATTAGTTGTCCATTATATGAATTTTCACTATTTTTTGTAGGCGTAGATTTTGCTTTTAAAAACATCTATATTCTCGCTGATATATGATGGGTTAAAGTTTTTAAGTGGATATGAATTTAAAACCATAATATCGGTAACATTATTTAAATAAACTTTTTCCATGTCTTCGTTTATTTTTTTGCCGTCGTAAAGATAGGCAACACAACATGACATTTTTACATTTTCTTTTTCAATTAACTTAAACGCATTTCCGTAAATGATTTTTACGTTTTTTGCTTTCGCAAGTCTTTTTATTAAATTCACCACCAAATACGGTAAAAGTGAAATTTCATATCCTATAATTTGGCGATCTGGAAAACTGTGCGCCAGCCTGAATAGAGTAAATCCATAACCACAGCCTATTTCAACAATTGGTTCATTTGATGTGTTTTCTTTTTTTATTATTTTGATAATTTCAGCAACAACCTTAGGAGACGATGGCATCGGAGGAATTATCCCCCTTAATATCGATATGATTATTGAAAATCCTAATATAAATAAAAACATTCCAAAAGCAAAAATAAGGTATTCCATTACTTTTTAACTTTTTCCTTTATTACTGATACCATTGAAAACAATCCGTTCCGCCTGTTTGGGCTGATGTGTTCCAATATTTCCATTTTATCAAAGTATTCTTCGACGTCTGTATTTTCGATTTGTTCAGCGGTTTTATTTGAAAATATAGCAGATATAATCGTTGCCAAACCACGCACAATTGATGCATCAGACGTTGCCCTAAAATTGTATATATCGCCCGTTTGTTCACCAACAAGCCATACTTGCGACATACAACCTGGGACCTTATTTTCATCAACCATTTCTTCATCGGTTAGGTTTGCATATTTATTCCCAAGTTCGATTAAATAGGTGTATTTGTCTTCCCATTCTTCTGCATAAGAAAAATCTTCTATTATTTCAGCGATTGTTTTCATTTTAAAAAAACTCTAATAAATCTTTCACATCTTTGCTGGCTTTATCGATTGACCAAGGCGGGTCCCAAACTAGTGCCACCTTTACCTCGCCCACCCCTTCTACACCTGATACGCTGTTTGCTGCCGACATCGGCAAAACATCAGCCACAGGACATCCAGGCGCAGTCAAAGTCATATCAATTTCAACATTTCCAAATTCGTCAATATCAATCTTATAAATAAACCCTAATTCATAAATATTCATTAAGATTTCAGGATCTTGGACTTTTTTTAGTGCTTCTATCACTAAATCCTTGTCCACATTGGTTTTGATATTAGAAGTTTTTCCAATAACACTTACGTAATTTTTGCTCATCTTACAAAAAATTCCTTACTTTTTTAAGGGCTGAAATAAAGCTATCTATATCAGTTTTATTATTATAAAGCCCAAGAGATGCCCTAGTAGAAGTTGTAAACGGAACACCCAAGCGTTTATGTAAAGGTTCGGCGCAATGGTGACCAGTTCTGACCGCCACGCCTTCTTTATTTAGTATCATTGCGATATCTTGCGGATGTCCGCCCTCGATAGAAAAGCTGAAAATACCAGATTTGTTGTCTGCCGTTCCTAATACTTTTACAAAATCCAGTTCTTTTAGCTTACCGCTCATATAATTTGAAAGTTCGTGCTCATAGACTTTAATATTTTCCATACCAATTTGATTAAGATAATCTATTGCAAGCCCTAGCCCTACCGCCTCTGTGATTGCTGAGGTACCAGCCTCAAACTTAGCAGGCGCTTTTGCAAACGTAACGCTGTCATAGGTTACGTTGCCTATCATTCCGCCGCCAGATTGATAAGGAGGCAGGATATCAAGCAATTCTTTTTTACCATAAAGCACGCCAACCCCAGACGGACCATATAATTTATGCGAAGACAGCACATAAAAATCAGCGTCCATTTCAACAACATCAATAGGCATGTGAACCACAGCTTGACAACCGTCGATAAGGACTTTTGCGCCTGCTGAATGGGCTTTTTTGACGATTGATTTAACGTCATAAACAATGCCTAGCACGTTTGACATTTGGGTGATTGCAACCAACTTAGTCTTATCAGTTAAAAGGTCATCAAGTTTTTCAATTTGTAACGAACCATCATCGTTAATAGGCAACCATTTTATCACTATCCCAATTTCGTTTTTCAGTATCATCCAAGGCACGATATTTGCGTGATGTTCTGCCTCGCTCAATATTATTTCGTCGCCAGATTTTAACAACTTGCCAAAAGAACTAGCCACTAAATTGATGCCTTCGGTTGTGTTTTTGGTAAAGATAATTTCGCCAACGTCGCCTGCATTTAAAAAAGCGCGCACCTTTTCCCTAGCGTTTTCATAAGCGGTGCTGGCTTGTTGCGATAGGTTATAAAGTCCGCGATGAATGTTGGCATAAGAAGTTTCATAAAAATCACGCATACCGTCTATTACTGTTTTTGGTTTTTGTGCCGATGCGGTGGTGTCCAAAAATACCAGCGGTTTGCCGTCAACCATTTGGTTTAAAATTGGGAAATCTGATCTGATTTTATCTATGTCATAGTTCATAATACGCTTCCTAAATCAATAAATTTAGCCCTTATACTTTCATCAGAAATTTTATCAAGCACTTCGTCGACAAAGGCCGATAACAATATTTTGTTTGCTTGTTTTATATCTAGACCGCGAGATTGTAAATAGAAAATTTGCGCCCTGTCAATCATTCCAACCGCAGAACCATGCGTGCAAATAACGTCATCAGAATGAATGTCCAACAATGGCGCCGATTTTATACCTGCGGTTTCGTCCAACACTATGCCGCGTAATAATTGATAAGCTTCGATAGATTTTAAATCTGTATCAACAAAAGTCTTTAACACAACATCGGATAAACCTTTGCCCCATGCAATGCCTTTGAACAGTTGGTTTGAATAAGTGTTTGAAGCCTTGTGATTTATGAAAACAGAGGATTTTTGTTGATTATCCGCCAAAAATACGCTTGCAATATCCGTTTTTGCCTGAGGCGCGTTTAAATTAACCGTCAAAGTAAAATCATTATTTTTTTGCAAGAACACAGCAACGTAACTTGCCCCCAATCCTAAGTCTACGGTCAGTTTTTTAACGTCATCTGTATTTTTGAAAATATGGGTAACAGATGCATAATTTTGCAAAGTTATATTAGTTGCCCCAATATCTTCGATTACAAGATTTTCATTTTCTTTGATTACGATGCTCATATAAA
>CAYJES010000025.1:19775-23164 GCA_964369365.1 uncultured Lactobacillales bacterium
CCAATATCTTCGATTACAAGATTTTCATTTTCTTTGATTACGATGCTCATATAAAATCGCCGTATCCTTTTTGTTCCAGTTTCAATGCCAAAGAAGCATCGCCAGTTTCAACAATTTTGCCCTTTACCATAATATGAATAATATCAGGAGTGATATAGTCAAGCAACCTTTGATAATGCGTAATTACCAAAAAAGAACGATTTTCATCACGCATATCATTCACACTTTGCGATAATAATTTTAATGCGTCGATATCAAGACCTGAATCCATTTCATCCAGTATCACAAACGAAGGTTCCAACACCGCCATTTGCAAGATTTCAATACGTTTTTTTTCGCCGCCAGAAAAACCTACATTAATATATCGTTTTAACATTTCATCTGAAACGCCTAGCTTTTTTGCGATTGGTTTTACTATTTTTAAAAATTCTATTGCGTTTAGTTCTTCTTTGCCTTGCGCTTTTAATTTAGAGTTTAAAGCATACTTTAGGAAGTTTGCAACCGATACGCCTGGAATTTCGGTTGGATATTGGAAACATAAAAACAACCCCATCAACGCACGCTGGTCAACGTCTAGCTTTAAAATATCTTGCCCACCGAACAAAATTTCGCCTTCTTTTACCGTATAATCTGGGTTGCCAATTATCACATTAGATAACGTAGATTTCCCAGAACCATTAGGTCCCATAATCGCATTAACCTTGCCCGAATTAATCGTCAAGTTGAAATCTTGTAATATTATGTTTTCCCCAATCCCAGCGGTAAGGTTTTTAATTTCCAACATTATCCGACACTTCCTTCTAATGATATTGATATAAGTTTTGTTGCCTCAACAGAAAATTCCATTGGCAGTTTTTTCATTACTTCTTTGCAAAATCCGTTTACGATTAACGAAACTGCGTCTTCTTTATTTATGCCGCGCCCCATGCAATATAACAATTGGTCGTCACTTATCTTAGACGTGGTGGCTTCATGTTCAATATTAGCCGACGCACAATGATTTTCAAGATAAGGGATAGTCCCAGCACTGCAAAACGAACCTATTAACAAGCTGTCGCATTGCGAATAATTTTTTGCGCCACTTGCGCCTTTTGCAATTTTCACAAGTCCGCGATAGCTGTTCCTAGATTTTTTGGCTGAAATTCCTTTTGAAATAATCGTGGATTTAGTGTTCTTGCCCAAATGTATCATTTTGGTGCCGGTATCGGCTTGTTGATGATTGTTGGTCAAGGCAACCGAATAAAACTCACCTATTGAATTATCGCCTTTTAAAATGCAACTTGGGTATTTCCACGTTACTGCCGAACCTGTTTCAACTTGGGTCCACGACAGTTTTGCATTTTCATGGCAAATGCCTCGTTTAGTTACAAAGTTGTAAATTCCGCCCTTGCCGTCTTTATCGCCGGGGTACCAATTTTGCACAGTAGAATATTTCACATTAGCATCTTTTTGCACCACGATTTCAACCACCGCCGCGTGCAATTGATTTTCATCACGTTGCGGAGCGGAACAACCTTCCAGATATGAAACTTCTGCGCCTTCTTCGGCTATTATAAGGGTTCTTTCAAATTGTCCTGTATTTTTTTCGTTAATTCTGAAATAGGTGCTGATGTCCATTGGCGCTTTTACGCCTTTTGGAATATAGACAAACGAACCATCGGTGAAAACTGCGCAATTTAAACAGCTGAAAAAATTGTCAGTATATGGCACGACAGAGCCTAAATATTTCTTGATTAGTTCTGGGTAATCCTTTATCGCTTCACTTATCGAACAAAAAATAATACCCAAATCGGATAGTTCTTTTTTATATGTAGTTGCCACCGAAACACTATCAAAAACCGCATCAACCGCAACACCCGCCAATACCTTTTGTTCGCCCAAAGGAATCCCTAACTTTTCATAAGTTGCCAAAATCTCTGGGTCAACCTCGTCCAAACTATCTAGCTTTTTCTTAGGCGCTGAATAATAATAGCTGTTCTGATAATCAATATGTTCGTATTTTAATTCTGCCCAATCAGGTTCTTTCATCGTAAGCCAATGACGATACGCCTTTAACCGCCACTGTAACATCCAATCTGGTTCTGATTTTTTTTCGGAAATAAAACGAATAATATCTTCATTCAACCCAAGCGGAGCTTTTTCACTTTCCACATCGGTTGTGAATCCGTATTTGTATTCGGAATTTGTTATTTGTTCAATATCAGGGGTGGACATTATTTCATACCAGACGCCATATCTTTTATCTTAATTTTATCTAAAGCCACTCTGATTTCTCTATTAACGCCGTCACAAACTGGCCTTATCGGACAGTTGTCCTTAATATAACAAGGTTTACCAGCATCACAATCGCTGATGTTAATTGGACCTTCCATACTTTCGATTAAGTGGGCAAAGCTGATATTTTCAGTTCCTGGTTCTAAATAATAACCGCCCTTAATCCCGCGCCTAGATTTAATATACTTTGACGTGGTTAGTTGCTTTAATATCTTTATAACTGTTGCTTGCGGCAGCTTTGTTGTTTTAGAAAGCCCGCTTGCTGTGAACATTGCGTTTTTATCATCTTTGCCAGATTTTAACATAGTCGATAATAACATCACTGAATAACCAGTAAGCCTGTTTACTTTAAACATTTTAAATAACTCCTTAAATCAAGTGGATTGTCCTGTAATAGTACCTTTAAAGTATTATCAATGTCAAGCGAAAAAAACTTATCATTTTAACACCTTAGCATAAGGCACAATTATAGTACCAATCCACTATTTATCCTAGTCTTCTGAAGAATTTTTCAATGCTCTTTTTCTGTCGTTTGCATCAAGCATTCTTTTTCTTAGACGGATAATTTTAGGCGTTACTTCCACCAATTCATCATCTTCGATATATGTCAAAGCTTGTTCCAAAGACATTTTTTTGGCAGGCGTCAACATTACGTTATCGTCTTTACCAGCGGCACGGAAGTTGGTTAATTGTTTTTCTTTACAAGGATTTACCTCAATATCATTATCTTTTGCATTTTCGCCGATAATCATACCTGAATATAAATCGTCGCCTGGTTCAATGAATAACATACCACGTTCTTGGACTTTATTAAGCGAGTAAGTGATTGCTTTTCCCGTTTCTTTTGAAACCAAAACGCCATTTCTTCTGCCTTCGATATTGCCTTTATAAGGACCGTATTCAAGGAACAAACGATTTAAAATCCCAGAACCAGAAGTGTCAGTTAAAAATTGTGATTGATAACCGATTAACCCACGAGAAGGAGCTTTAAAAATCAACCTAGTTTTACCAGAACCAGAAGGTTTCATTTCTAGTAGTTCTGCTTTTCTGATGCTCATTTTTTCAACAACTACGCCTGAAAATTCATCATCAACGTCGATTACAACTTCTTCATA
>CAYJES010000026.1:0-3588 GCA_964369365.1 uncultured Lactobacillales bacterium
CGAAACTTGAAACGAGTAACGCAGTCGAGGGCAAATTGTCTGCTGATGGTTTATCAGCTATGAGTGAAAGTGATAGCTCAATGGTTATTGCGCTAGCACGTAGCTTGATGGGCGAGGAAAGCGACAAACGTGTCTTAGGCGATGTGTGGCAAAGCTACAGACAGTCTGATGAACTTGTTAATGGCAATGGAACAGCAACGTTTGAAGAAGAAGTTGTGGCAGAACCTGTTGTTAATGACTTCCCTTACGCTGTTGGCGATGTTATGGTAATTAATGGTGGCAAGTATCAAGTTGAAGAAATCTCAGAACGAGACATCGACTTGCTAGACTTGAACTACCGATACCCGATAACTCGTATCGAAAGCCGAGAAAATTTCTTACGATTGATGAATATTGAAAAAGCAGCTGTACAAAAGGCTGAAGAACCAAAGGTTCGCAAGCGTACACAAACTGCTGAGATTTACACGATTGAAGATTATCTTGATATGCAAGACCTCGTTGAGCAAGCATGTCGGAACACTAAGAAAACTCAAATTAGCGTATTTGATTTACTCGACGCTATGGGGTAGAATTTATTTTTAAAGGTGGCCCTCACTATCCAATGCGGATAGCCGAGGGCTGTTTTTTTACATAGTATTTGTGTTTTAGTTTCTTTTTGTATGGCGCTTTACTGCGACTATTAGTTGCCATAATAGAACTGCAGTAACAGTATAGAACAAAAGATTTATCGCAGCCATGTCATCATTAGTTCCGAGAAATTTTTGTAAAGGAATAAAGTTATATGCGAAATTGTTTATACAGTTTACAACCTTTTCAATACAATCATTGTATTTAGGAAAAAGTTTATAAAGAGTATTTTTTTCATATAGACACTCAAGAATAGTATATATCAGCGTGGAAACAAATAATCCAACAAGCGGTCTTATATAGCTTTGTCCGAAATTTGATAAGCAAGCGTTAACTCTAAAAATTATTTTTTCTTGAGAGCATGGTTCCTTTTTTAAATCATCTTTGTGTTTTTTCATTTCTAATGAAAAATACTTATTTGCATCAATAATATTTCCAATTTTATCAAAGGAGTTTTTTATTATTCTATATGTTTCTCTGTTTGTATTTTTATAACATATACTTGCTCCTAAGAAATTGGGAGTTTCTTTTAGATTTGAATTTCTTAAGTCTAAACCACTACTAAAAATAGTCCCTCGAAAATTTGTAAAAGACATAAATGTTACGTATTGGAAAATAGTTGCTTTATTTGCATCTTTGCCAAATTTACACTCTTCAAATCCTGCAAAATCATCAAGTATACTTTGTTTAAATTCAAAAATACCAGCGGATGTTTTATACATGTCAAAAAGTTTGCTAAAATCAGTATTTTCAATACTTAAAATATTATTTACTGTATTATTTTTAAATTGGAACTTAGAATTGAAATATGAGTCAGTTATATTAACGCTATCCAGAGTACAATTATTCAGAGAAAATCTGTCATTAAATTGACTAGATATTATATTTAAGCTGCTGATTTTTGTTGGTCTGGTGTTGCTAAATAATTGACTATCAATAGTGGCATGCGTAACTATTAAGTTTTTGTAAAAATTACAATTGCGAAATATTGAATTATTTTTAATGTTTGAACTTTTTAGTTCTTCTTTAAAGACTGTATCGCCTTTGAATTCACAATCATTGTATAAAACTGGAAAACTGTTCTTTGTAAACATAATACTTCTTATATACCACAATTCTTCAAATATACAATTCGAAAAGCTAATTTTACCATTACCTAAATTAAAGTTTGTATTGTAAAAAGTACTGTTAGTAAATTCGATTGATTTAAATAAATTTAAAAAATAATAATAGTCAGAATCCTCAGATTCAAGAGCTGGAAAACTAACTCCTTCGATGTTTAAGTTTTCATTTTGAAGAAAATGCTTTTCATCAGAAGGATTTTGATCATTATAAGGTAATAAAAGATAATCTTTTATTTTGGCAGTATTAAGTTGTTCTTTACTAAGTTTTGCTTTATCTATTCTCTGTATTACATACTCTACTAATTCAATCTTAAATTGTTCAATTAATCCACTTTGATTATCAGTATCATAATCATTTTTTTCACAATGGAGTGCACAAAGGTCTTTATTGCCAAAAGCATCATTGTTACATTTACTTAATCCATCATATTTTTTGTAATTACATTTTTTCATAAATATTTACCATTGTTTATCATCATATTGCTACAAATATGAACTTTTTAATAAGGATCATCTGAAATCGAAAAGCCAAGTTCTTCAAATTTTGTAATAAACTCACTTTCAAATTCACTTATTTTGCTCTTTTCAACTATAACAACTAAGTTTTTTCTTGCCCTAGAACATCCAACATAAAATAACCTGTAGGCATTTAACACTCCATTGATTAGCGTATCTTTTAAAGCATTATTAGCATTTGTCACGTTTGACTTGTTTAAAAATTTCAGATATTTATCATGCAATAATTCTTCAAATATTTTATTTGATTTATAATTCTCAAATATCGATCGCATTTGATTGTCTACATATTCCTTGTTCTGTTTATATTCGTCAGCAGTTATCTTATTACATTTATCACCAAAATGCTGATAAAAATTTTTTACTTTATTACTGTACTCTTCACAAAACTCTTCTAATTCATTTAAAGAAAAGGATATTTTAGAAATTAATTGGAAAAAAATATACATACGCACGTTGATGCTGCTAGGACTATCTTTTGCAATAAAAATTACTGAGTTATGGCTTTCGCCTTTCACACCATGTTGTGTTGATACTTTTGGATTTTCATTGAATTTATATAGATTAGTTACCTCCGAAAAATTTATTTCATATATTTCCTGATATTCTTGCTGAACCTCTTCTTTATTGAAAATATTATCTTTAAGTAACCCTAATTCATCAAATTTATTAACCACTGATTGAATTGATGAGTTCTCATCTGCGATATAAGCAAACAGCTCCATAAGAACATCATTCAGTCTTATTTTATCAGCATGATTGTTGATGCTAATCTGGTCTACATAAAACCATTTATTATATGCTTTAAACATACTAATCAAGCTGCCTATTTTTTTATCACACCATGCCATATAAATTTTTTGTATATTAAACAATAATTTCATAATATCATCTGGGTTGTCACTAGTAGTATCTAGTAAAACATCCGTCACGCGTGTCTTTTTGCCATATTTGTATTTATCAATTTTCTCAAATGCATTATACAAATTCAATGCTCCAATTTCATCAAACTTATCTTTATTCACTATAAACAACAATAAAGGATCTTCAATTTCCTCTTGCAGTGCTTTGATACAGTTTTCAACATTCTCAGAAATAATTATTTTTACCTCTGATGCTAAACAACTATCGACATTATCAGGAAGTTTTTGAATGAAATTAGGGTCATTGTATAAATTATTTAGAAGATTTATTATTTTCTCAGTTGATCTATAATTAATATTAAGTTGCATTGTAGTAAATTGTTTAAGCTTATCTCGAAATTCACCATGAAATGTTTTATATATCCTCTGCATATTATCACCAAAAAGGTACAAGCATG
>CAYJES010000026.1:3598-21965 GCA_964369365.1 uncultured Lactobacillales bacterium
AAGCATGCAGTTGTATTTTTTATTGCCAAATAAAATAATTCCAACACACTTTCATTTGTGTCTTGATATTCATCTATAAAAACCTTTTGGTATTTTTGATTAATCTTTTGAAGAATTTTAGGATACTTTTTGCATAACTTTAAAGCAAAATATAACAAATCATCATGTCCAAGCCCGCCATAATATAATGAACTATACTGTAGCTCATTGTATGACAAACATTTAATTTGACTTCTGATTCCATCTACTGAAAGTTCACCATATTTCTCCTCATACCTTTCATTACTCGCTTGTATTTTCTCATCATTTTCATTATTCGTAATCCTTTCTAAAATCCTGTAACGAAAAACTTCAATATAATATTCAATTACACAATTTAAGGTAAAATATGAAGAAATCAGCTTATTAATATACGAATGTATTGTTGATATATCAACATTTTCCAGTTGAATTTGCCTTGTTAGTTCCTCTGCCGCACGATTTGTAAAAGTGATACATAATATATTATCATTGGGATTCAGAGAGAGGTGTTCAAGTACCATTTCTCTGATTTTGGTTGTTTTTCCACTTCCAGCTGGTGCGTTTACCAAACACATATTCTTGATTATTTCATCAGCCATGTTAAACCACCTTCGATATATTTAGGTAATAGTTTTTTCCCTTTTCCCTCAAGTATCACAGAATACATAAAGTCAGTTTTCTTATCAGAGCTTGCTTCGACAATATCTCGTATTAGAATAGGAGCACCGTCTTCATGTTTAGGAATTGTAAACTTAAGTTTACAATCATCTCTTATAGCTTTCCAATCATCATGTACTGCAAAAACATTCTCTTTACCTAATAATTTAAACAACATCGCTTCTTCTAAGGTTCTTGCATAACCATCTGTATTGCGTTGAAAAACCACATGTATAACGTTATCATTTCCCTGTTCCCACTCATATAAGTCCTGTACTGTTGGATCATTTTTTCCTATATGAGTTTGTTCATAAAAATGGTTAATTGCAGCATTTGTTGATTTAGATTTTAAAACATCCTCAATAGATTCACTTGATTTTGCATAATCTATATCGGTAATAATTAGACTTTTGATTTCTAAGTATTCAATAATTGCTTTGTAATTGTGTGCATATGCCCCACCTACCTGAATAAATGCAATATACATTCCTTGTAATTGTTTATATTCATCTAATGAAACAATATGCTTTAAATATAAACGTTCTGTATCGCCTTCATACAAAATTATTCGATCTGCAAACAGTAAATCTGAAAACCCTATTTCGAAAAGCAAATTAATTTGTTTTTTACTAATATCTGAATCAGAAGCAATCTCATTTAGATTAAAAATTCTACTTTTTAAACCTTTAACACTTCTAATAACTCTTAAGCGTTCGACCGTAGAACAACGTACAATTTCATTTGAATGCGTAGTAATTAATCCTTGTATATTTTTATCACCAAACTTATTTAAAACATACTTTGCAAATACTGATTGCATTTGAGGATGCATGTGTGACTCAGGCTCTTCAATGATAAAGAGATTTATACGAAATGGATCTATTGTCTTACAAAAAGTCTCCAACTCAAGATGAATAAAAATTAAATTACTATACCCTAAACCTTGCGATGCTTCATTCATAGTTATTTTGTTATCTGAAACATAGTATGCTTTTATTGTGTTATCTAACAGCTTTGCAATATCATCATCTTTTACATCAACTCCTAAATTCAATCTACCTATATTGTTGCCGCTAGTTTTAGATATTTCATCTATCACCTCTATAAGAGCTATTGTTGCGCTTTTTTTAACAATTTCAGTTATTTCCCTATCTGAAATTTGTATTGAAATATCCCCTTGTACTGTTTCAATGGCTGATGCCCAATTTTCATCATTTGATGCTAATTTTATTAATTTCTCACTCAAAGAGTGTTTGGCGTCTATACTGTATTCCGATACACCTCTCGAAGCCCTAATTATTGCAGTATTAAACAAGTTCTTAAATTTGTTAATATCCATTTCATTTTCATTTTCATATGAAGAATCATAAAAATAACACTTGTTTTCTAAGCTGTTAGTGAATATCTGCAAAACCATACTACGTGCGACTTCTTCGTTTTTGCTACTCAATCTTGTATTTATTTTGTCAAGCTGTTCTGAGAGTAAGGTTTCAAATTTTGATTGATTGAGTTTAGCACAATAGCTAAAAAATAGTTTTTTATTACCTTCATCTAAGTCCATTATATAATCTGCAAAATAACGAATATCGTCTTGCTCTTCATATTCAATTTCAATTCTTACCTCTAGTTCTAAAGGACTAAAATCACACTCAACGATAAGATTATCAAGTATGGCGGTGGATCCTTCAATACCTTCTATGATGTAAGAAGAAAATGCTTTTCGTGCTATAGCAGGAAGATCATCAATACCAATGATATATGACGCTCCACAAAGTATATTTTTTAAAAGCATTGTTAGTGTTGTCTTGCCACTGTTATTGGGTCCAGCAAGTAGAGTTGTTCCTTTGTCAAGAGATAATTGAACATCAACCATTTGACGAAAATTTTTGATAGTTATGTCATTGATATGCATGCATCACCTCGTAATTAAATGATTTTATTACTTCATGTTTTTATTTATCATCTTTCAATAATCACTCTTTTCTCTATCATATTAGACAGCTTCTCAATCTCAGGATTGCTCATTCTACTACAATTATTTATCAGATATTTAGTATCAAGAAGCACTCCAACTACTTTTTCATAGCTTTTATCACTACTTTTCCAATCTGCTGTAGCAATTCCAATAGACTTATACTCTGTATCAGATCCTGTTGTTTTGGCAAAAGGCATTAAAAAAGCATTATATACTCCAACCAACGATTGCCCTTGATTATAATTATTTTTAAAGATATCGCTTTCTAAATATTCGCCGTATGTGATTTGTTTTTGAATAGATGATGATGATGGTAAATCATTTGGATTCTCTGTAATGCAATATTTATAATACTTAGCATCTATAATGAATACTTTATCATCTTTTTTGATGATAGTGTCAGGCTGTAGAGAAGAACTTTCAATGCTTCTATCTACGCCATCTAATTGCCATCTTGCTTTCGGAAAATAGTTAGACTTATCTGATTCTCCAAATACAAAGTCTATCATTTTTTCCCATACATACTCAAAAGATGTTGTACCAAAATAACATTCTGAAGATAATGCATTCCCTTCGTTCATATTGTTTATAATGTTTAACATTGCTATAAATAATCGTTTTTTATTATCATTATATGTTTGTGATATTGCTGTTTGTAGTACTGATGTAAACATTTTTTGATTGAATTTCATGCGTGGTTTAGTAGGCAACATGTCAGTATAAAGCCATCCAAGCTTCAGGAAGCTATGAAACACACAATATTCATGAATTCGTGTTAAGACAACATTCTCATTTACTATATTCTTTTTCACAATGAAATCTAGATACACTGCATTACTAGAATCTATATGAGGTTTTTTTTGTTGAATGGTACGTTTCCAATTTATTTTACCTTTATTTTCAGATCGATAAGCTACTTCTTTTTCAGTATAGTAGCCATTTTTCAAATAATCTAAAATAACATATTGATAAGACAATAATGGAAACTCTAGTAGATTTTTTGTATTATCAACTCTAGCTTGTTCATTTTGCTTATTCGAATTAAATTTCTGCAAAACATGCAATAATGATAAAATTTCACGTCTTACTTTTTTATCTTCTGACTCATCTAGATTATATCCCATTGGAAAT
Source organism: uncultured Lactobacillales bacterium (assembly GCA_964369365.1). Taxonomy (GTDB): domain Bacteria; phylum Pseudomonadota; class Alphaproteobacteria; order CAYJES01; family CAYJES01; genus CAYJES01. Next base: position 7,383 of record CAYJES010000026.1, read on the forward strand.
GATATGAAAACATCATCGTTTTCAATCTTAATTCCTACAAAACTATTTTCACCTTTTCCTGAACTTATTTTACATCTTTCAAGAAGCGACTTATTCCTCATCTGTCGGCTCGCTGACATCTTCCGTTAGTGTAGCTATCGTTGCCACATTAAAACCTAGCCTGTCATTAAATACCTTAAATCTAACATCACTTTTCCTAAAGTCATCGAGTATCTCTTCAAGTGTCTTGTACTTAGCATTAAAAATTTTATCTTTCTCAAACTTAAATACATCGTTCCAAAGATACATGATTACTTTCTCAGAAAACTTTTCTGCACTACCCATTTCAGCTTGTTTTATGAAAAAATGTCCGAGTCTTTTGTCTTCACTTCCCAAATTTGATTCTCTTTCTTCAATAATAAGTTCGTTAATAGCTGTTGCAAATGTCCTCCAATCAAGATCTGAACCGCATAGTTTGGTGTTAAGCTGCTTGTCAAATTCAGCATCTTCAGGAGTTGCACTTCCTTTTAACTTAAAGTCATTTCTAATTGCAACCATTTCCCATCTACGTTTGAATGCCGTATCTAAAGTAAATACGTTTTGGTCTGCAGTATTCATTGTTGCAAGTATTGTCAAATTACTAGGGATTTTTACTTTTTTAGCATCATTACCATAAACTTTTTTAGCTATTTCAGTATTGCTTATTCCATATTCACTCACTCCTGATGCATCCCTATCTAGTAACTGAAATATCTCGCCAAATATTGCTGGAGCATTACCTCTATTGATTTCTTCAATAATAAGGTAATACATGGTGCTTGCATCGGATTCACATTTCTGCAAAATGCGTGTAAAAGGACCTTCAATGAAATCATATTCAATACTTGTGGATCCAGAGGCACAAGGTGTTACTTTTGGCAAAATTTGTCCAACAAAATCCGAATATGTATAATCTGGATGAAATACAACACGTTCACTATTTTCATCGTCAACATGGTACTTATTCTCTATGTAGTAGCTTTTTCCGCAGCCAGGGACACCATAGAGAAGGATGTTTTTACCTATATTATCAGGCATTTCCTCAGAAGAAGTCTCTGTATCCCCGCTCGGTAGCGTTTTCATATTTGATAGTGCAAGGTATGTGTCAAGTCTACTTTTGTATCGCTGTAAATTATCTTGGTCTATATCTTGTGCTATTGATACTTTTTTATTGATGTATTGAAGGTTTGAATTCATATTTTCGGATAACAATGATTTTAAAATTCTAAGAGAGCCTTTTGGTTCAACATCCCCATCAATATCAATCTCAGTCTGCTCTGATAAAGCACTATATATTCCAAGTGTATTAAATATTAAATCATTACCTTGGTGATTAGTTTTATAAATTGCATCTTCCGATAATAGCATTAATAGATTTAGTAACCTTTTCTCATCTTCTGTATTAACTGCTATTTGTAACCCTAACCATTTTAATAGTATTTTGTTATACTCATTTTTATTTGACGAAATCAATACGTGTACAATATCGATGTTTTTGGTATAGTGTAATGTCTTGTTATACCTCTTATTGCCTGTTCTTTCGGAGCTTACTGCCCTTCCACTTGTAAATCTAATTGTTGCTAATCTCCATATTAATTCAAAGGCAACAATAAGCGACTCTATTTGAGATTTTAGCAACTGATTATTATTGATTGTGCCTTTAAAATCTTCAATAGATATATTAAATTCTTCTAAGTTCGCATTATACTCACGAATTAGAGAGGTTGTTATATCCTCTGACAATAATATTTTATTATCAACTTCTTGAGTATATTCTAAAAAATCTGGTTGAGCATTAGAATTCCACATCATTATAAGCAATGATATGGTTGATCTTACATTTGGCAAAGATGATTTAATACCTAATTTAAAATCAATTTCGGGATATTTCGTCAATTGGTTTGGTCTGTTCATAAGCCATTCTCACTTTCTTTGATATTGTTTAGTATTATTTCAGCTATCGTTTTCCCAACAACAGGAGGGACAGCATTACCAACTTGTTTCATCTGTGAACCTTTTGTACCTGTAAAAATATAAGAGTCAGGAAAGGACTGAATTCTAGCTGCTTCTCTCACAGTAATTGCCCTATTTAAGTATGGATGTGTAAACTTACCTGACGAGGGAGTATCAAATCTTGTTGTTATTGTGACAGATACATCATCTTTGTTCATCCTTGTCCATGTGCCACTATATATTGATTTTGTATGGTGTTCTTTAGGCAACACTTCCTTCCCTTTATTAGGCGGTATCAGTTTTAGTCGCTCAATAGCAAGCTCTGAATGCTTAGTTGCTCTATGATTATATAATAACTCATTATGTTTACGTAATTTAATTTGATATTCACTTTGAGGTGGATACTTATAATCTGAAGTGTCACTTCCTTCTCCAGAATTTAAATAAGCTAAGTCACTAATTGCATCCCAAATAGTTACTTTTTTTCTAATAATAACAGGTATTTCAGGAGCTTGTCCATTTAATTTACCTATTATTATAGCTCTTCTACGGTTCTGAGGTACTCCATAATCTGCTGCATTTATTATTTTTGCACTTACATTATATCCAAGATTGTTGAAAAGCATATTTAACTCAGCTTTGAAGTATCCATTTTCAGCAGTTAATAAATTTGGCACATTTTCCATCACAAAATATGCTGGTTTGATATAAGATACTATATTAACAAAATGTTTAAATAAAAAATTTCGTTCATCATTAATACTTTTTCTTTGACCTTTTTGCGAAAAACCTTGGCACGGAGGACCACCAATTACTACAGATATTTTGTTTTTAAACTTTGAAAATACTTTTTCAATATTTAAATCCTGAATATCAGAAACAATCACTTCAGTGCCTTTATGATTTATGTTGTATGCATTGGCAATGCTTGCATCATGTTCATTTGCAAATACAATTTTAAAACCTGCCATTTCAAAACCAAGTGAAAAACCGCCAACTCCTGCAAACAAATCGATTACCTTATACGTCACAATTTACCTCTTGAATTCTTCTAGTAGAAATTTGAAAATAAGTGTCATCTAGTTCAATACCAATGAAATTTCTATTGTGTTTTTTAGCAACAACCCCTGTGCTACCACTACCCATAAAAGGGTCAAGTATGATATCGTTTTTGTCAGATAAAATGGATACAAAGTGTTCAATTAAAGCGATAGGTTTTTGAGTAGGGTGTTTTCCCGCCTTTCTTTCACCATTTGTCACAACTGAAGTTTCAATGAAATCGTGAAGCGCTTTACCATTATTATTGAATGTGCCTGTTTTTTTCCCAATTGTAAAGTAAACCCATGCTTCTGTAGAATTAATAAAGTGTAAATTCATATTTCTTGGCATTGGGTTCAGCTTGTGCCAAATACCTGTAGTTTTGTAATAAAAACCATGTTTTTCAGCTAATCTTATAATAGTTTCAATTTTTATTATTGACATAAATAGCAACATTGTACCACCTTTTTTGATAACCCTTGAAGATTCTTCAAAAAATTGGTCCATATGTTTTTCCCAGTCTTCAAAACTAAGATTGTCCCATCCCGCTGCACCAAAAAAATTTTCTCGCATTTTTTTCAAATTAGTATCTCTGTTTTTCATAAAAACACCTAAATTGTATGGTGGATCAGTTAGAATAAGATCAACAGAATGATTTTGAATATTTCGCATAGCTTTGATGCAGTCATCATTATATAATATTGAATCAGACATATATTAAGTTCAACCTTACTTTATTATTTGTATTATGAAACAAGTCAAACGATTTGTAACCTATGTGCATTAAGGAGTTCGCCATTACTCAATTGCTTTAAACATACTTTAACATACTAAAGTAGATTTGGCAAGATTATCTAATAATCTTACCAAATCAACAATTTAATAATGTGGACATAAATATGATTAAGATCATTTAAACGTTTATCGTATTTTGCTTTATCTTAGCTCCTCATCAAGCACCTGCTGGATACGTTCACGGATACGAGGCGTATTCATATTTGCTGGCAATGAAAATGCTTTGTACTCCTTTTTGTTTTCATAGTTGCGATAATAGAAAGTGCCAGTATCATCAGAACGGACAGGGCAAGTGTAGTCATCATTAAAAAAGTCCGTGTGGACTTTTTGTTTAGGAGTTTTTTTATCCTTTTGTAACTTATTGTAAGCACTATTGATTGTTTCATTTTCAATTAGTATTAATTTTTGAATATTGCCAAAATTTTCACATTCAATAATTATGATTAGACGTTTCGCCTTTGTTAATGACAACCCCTTGAGTTTACCAACCAAAAATTCAGCTTTTGAGCCTTCTCCATACACTTTTTGATACTTAGATAGCGCTTGTACAGCAATCGTTAGCAATTCGCCATCAGTAATGTTCCTACGATTAAACTGGACAGAGTACATATAATCAAGCACAGCTTCTTCATCATTGAAACTCGCATAGAAAGCAGGGATAGTATCTATCCCCACTTGTAGTGCTGCTTTTAAACGTGTATGCCCATCAATCAACACATCTTTCTCTTGCCAAATGATAATTGGTTGATTTTTGTCATATCCGCCTACTCGCATACTTTCAACAATCGAGTTAAGCATCTCATCTGATACAATAAACAAACTTTTAAATGGTTCTGCCGTTTGCACATCAGCCACTTTTACTTGTTTTGTACCACCAAAGAGGTTTGACAAACTAGCGGAATTTATATTGTTATTCAGTTTACTCATATCACCAATTTTACTTATTTTTAGTTCTTTCCCAGCCATATCAAAACTCCTCTACAGATAAATTTTCACCAGTAATTTCAGATACGAACATTTGTACTGCTTCTAAAATATGTACCTTGCTTTTAGCTTGTGTAATCTTCATATCAACTTCAAAATATTGTTTAATTAACGAGCTTTCAGGGATTTTAGCTTTGATAATTGAGTTTTTAAACATATTGTCATAGTACCCTTTAAATTGGGCAGTGAGCCTATCTAGTTTTTTTGATTTATTGTAAACCACTCGCCACTTATCCAATACACCAAACTCGTGAAACGTGTTGTAGTACCCGATGGCTGCATTAAAGTCAAATCCACCCATAACGACAGGAGTAATAACTAAATCTGATGCAAATATGCAGTTAGCAATGACGTTGTTAATCGTTGCAGAACCTGTATCAATGATGCAGTAGTCATAGTTTTGTTTAACTGTGTTCAACTGATTTTCGAGCATATCAGTATTGATGTTACCGCTAGTCAAAGCTATGATGTCTACCGATGACGGTATAAGGTCGATGTTTTCACGTGCTTGGACGATGTTATCGCCGATGCTTTTACCTATAAGCACATTTGCTAAACTTGCATTACTTTCAAAATCGCAAGGATAAAAGCAGAACGTGCTTGAGTTTTGAGGGTCTGCGTCAATGTGTAACACACGCTTGCCTGCACTCGCTAAATAAATAGTTGTCAGTAACGATAGCGAAGATTTGCCAACGCCACCTTTGTAAGATGCGAATGTAAATGTTTTCATAAGTTACTCCTTAGTTTGCTTATTATCATTTTTGATATTATTTATTAGTTCGCGTGCCTGAGCAGAACCGAGAACTTTTTTTGCAACAGCATGGACAGCTGGAGCAATTGTGTATTTGAAATTTATTTCGGTACTTAATTTTACAGCGAATATGTGTAGGTTGGTAATAATTTCGTTTAATTCAGAAATGTATGCGGCTTTTGTGCTATCCTCGATGAATATTCCAGATAAAAGCCTTAGTCGCAATACCATTAAATCAACACTTTCAGCGACGCTAAGTAAAGCGCCAGTATCATATGTTTTGTTTGATACAACTCTCGTATCATTCTGTTCAGCTAGTTTCATTTTTTCTTCAAACTGTTTAGCTTTCTTTTCAATACGCAATTCCCGTTCAGTTTTTTGATTTGTTTCCATTCTTAAATATCCTCCGTTTTATTTATAAATTTTCTGATAAATCCGATTACCCATGGCAAGATAACTAGAGTTATTGACGTGTAAAAGAAAATATACATTGCCGTTGTGAGTGAAGTTTTTATTGCTGTGATTATGATATTGAGAGCGTTGACAAAATTAGTTGGTAGCCCTAGTTTATACATGCCCATAAAAAATGATTGTAAATTTACGTCTGTCAGTAACACAAAATTCAATAGTCCATAAATGAACTCTGCAATCACAAATTGCGTGATTAAGCCAACTGTCATGCCGATTAAAATATTATTGGATATGATTGCTGAAATACGTCCACTTTTTAAGGTTGCAGTGTATCCAAATAGCATTATCATTGCGATTGAGTAGCCAAACGATAAAACATACGCTAATATTTTATCAAACATGTTAGGGTTGAAGTTGCCAAAAATTGGTATGCGTTCACCAAGTACCGCTGCAAAAAATGGTGCGAGAATAATTGATATTAGCGTTCCTTTCACAATCGAGCGAAAGCCAAGATTAAAAAAATCAAGACGTTCTTTGACAGTTGCTATTTTTTCGGGAATATCTGCTCCAGACAGTTCCGCTTCGTACAGTATCTCAAGGTGCGATATTGCTCCGAAGATGTCTTTTGGTTTTTCATAGCTAGTATCAGTTATAATTGGCGTAGCGTTGTTGCTCATGACACGCTACCATTAAATATCATAATAATCCCGTCTGCGTATGCTATTATGAGTGATAGTGTTAGCATAATCATGCTCATTGCGACCATTCGCCAACGCACAAAAAACAAAATTGAAACCAGCAAGAAAACACATGCTATAACCATAGCGACTTTACCGATAAATATATTTTGATATAGTAGCCACCATAGTTCTTCAAAACTTATTGTATTCATAAAATATACCTCCTGTGTATAATACAGAGCAAATATTCATTTTTTTTGAAAAAAGGTTCAAATAGACTTTTTGTACTTTACATAATGCGAGAAAACAATATAATAATAATGATTTAAAAACATAATTAATTTGGAGCTTAAGATGGCATATCTACGTTGTAAAGAATGTGAACATTATGAGGCAATCCCTACCGCTAAATATAGAGTTATTGGTTTAGGCGTTGCTGCGTTTGGAGTTTTTGGTTGGTTTAGCTATCTGTTTGCTGGCTCAGGGAACGCTTTTCTTATTGCATCTGTTATTACAATAAGTGGAATAGTATGTTTCTTTAGTGCAGAATCTATTGGCAAGTCCTATATAATTAAACAAAGATGCCCAAAATGCGATAGTGTCAATTGGGATAGCATACCATACAATAACAAAAGATAATGGGGTAGACATGTTAAAAAAATAGCAACAATTTTACTTTTAGTATCTATTGCGTTTGTCGGTAATGGATATGCTGAATCAATCAAGGAACTTGAAGCACGTGCTAAAAAAGGAGATATAGAGACACAAACTCTATTAGGTACAAAATATCTTCCTGGTGAAGATGTGCCACAAAATCTTGAAAAAAACTATTGAATGGTTACGAAAGCGGCTAATCAAGGGCGAGCTGATGCTCAAAATAATTTAGGGGTATTATGTACAGTAATGGACAAGGTACACCTATAAATTATGTCAAGGCTTATGCACATCTTTCGATTGCTAAAGCGCTTGACTATTCACTAGCTATAGGTAATTTAAACAATACAGCTAGACGAATGACTTCTTCCCAAATATCTGAAGCTCAATCATTAGTTGAGAAAATGTGGAATGAACTTCCAGAAAATAAATAAATGAGGTAAAATATGCTTAAAAAACTTTTAACTTTATTGCTTACTTTTTCTTTTTTTATCATAGGGATTTTACATGCTGAAGCACAATATTCTAGTTCTTCGCAATACGGAAATCAAAGTCAGACAAATGATAAATCAGAGAAGGTGATCGAAGATGCAAAAAAACGTATCGAAAAACAAAACCAACTAGTTTATAAACTTATACCAGGAATGACAAAACAAGAAGTTATCGACGCAATAGGTCAGCCAGTTTCGTTTTGGCCTTCATCTAGTCTGTATGCTACTGAAGTCATGATACTTGGTGGGTGCAACCGTTTACATGACAAAGCTTGCAGTATATGGCGCTACGGTGAAAAAGATATTGAGTTCAGCTATTTAACTAATCTTTTTGTAAAAGTTCGAGATTAATTTTCAACACCCATGCAATATTACATAATAATAAATAAATAATTAAATTATTAAACTTCTATTGTTGACGTTACCAACAATAGAAGTTTTTTATAAATTGTAACATTATTCGTCTTGACATTCCTTCCAATACAAATATAATATCTATATTATTAATTACCTTTATGGTTCATCTATGCAAAGCATAGCCACGCATACTTTCAATGCTGTATGAAAATCTACCAAGTAGTTTTCATTAAATACAGAGGATGTTGAAAGTATCGACAGAAGACCGCATAGCCAATTTGCCAAGCATATTGGATATCCCTATGGGCATTTCACCGAAGGCAAGTTTTACACTTGTTGTTCGAGAATACAATCACTTTCGTGAGATGTATTTCACAGAAAACATTAAACATAATAACACTGAAAAATTTAAAAATATTATTGAAATTTATCAATAATTTAGAAGAAAACCGCGATTCCCCTATAGGAAATTAGAGGAGATAACCACAGAAAAAAAATATTGATAGCTATGCTATCGTTATTCAATATGTAGCGTTTTTAGCTACCCAGTTCGCAATATTTTTTGCGATTCAAATTCAGAAGATATTTTAGACACAATAAAAAATATCCCAACCATGATAAGCACGTCCTTCCATAAGGGCAGATAAGCGAAATTAACGACATAAAGCACGCAATAAGCGTGAAGAAAATTAGCACGCAAGTTGCGTGATTACATAGATTATTCGATTTTATAAGATTGAATTTACGGCTGTATCATACACGGATTAACTACCCTTGTAGAGATATGGTGCATGTGTGCAAAATGGCTGCTACCAACAGTCGACAGTAACACATGCGGACGTCGCTGTGTACATCGAGAGGTGTTCGCACAGTGGCAACGGGGGCTGCGAGTAAAATCGCTTCTACCCACTAGTAAATTGATACTGGGCGACTCGGAAATTGTGAGCATTTTTATGCTTGCACGTTATTAACGAAGTGGTGACCCAAGGATTTATAAAACATACCCATTTGTATGGTTTATAGAACTTGTATAATCCACCTTGTGGGATAGTAGTAATACTATAACACTAAGCATGGCAGGGGAGTCTGATAATAGTAATATTACCAGATAAATAGCTCAACCTGTAAAGGCTTTATTGGTGACAGCAATAAAGTAAAGCGTCCTATCCGTCTAGGAGGATGCGACCATGTAAATTTTAGTTGAGAGGCGAGGCTGAACCGCTTTGATGTGCATATGTACCGAAAGCGATAATGTGTTATCATTAAACACAAAATCGTAAGTAAGGGAGAGCTTCTAGTTTCTGCTCCGTGGCGAAAGCTACACAAGTATGTACGGATGTGCGACCTGACAACTAAAGTGACGTTAATATACTAACGAGGAAAGACCCGAACGGTTATGCTGTAGTGGCATAATGCGAGGGTTGACTAGCGTAGATGAGTACAGTTAATATAGTGCTATTGCAAGGCAGTAATAGCATAAGTTCAAGATAAGGTGGTGCTTATCGTTGCACGAACACTGGAAAGTCTGCATCCTGTAAATTCAATTCTTATGATAAAAGCCTTCTGTTATGGAAGGCTTCTCATTTATCTGTCCTTATGGAAGGGCGTTGCTTATTCGTGACTCATTGGGTGAGGAGGAATATGGAACATTCAAATTATCTGTGCAAATCATGGCAAGGCTTTATACAGCAAACAATTTCTGTTATAGGCAAAGGCTATCGTTGGTATCAACCAATAGAGCCTACTAAACAAATGAATGAACAACAATGGCTAGCGTTGGATCAGCATTTAATGCGTAAATTTAACGTTAATATCTCGAAAGATAAGCGGTACCGCCAAAAGAAAAAGGGTATTGCTAACTATTTGTATCTGAGATATGAAAACCATGCAATTGTTTTAAAAACCGTCGGTGAAGCATTATACACAGCCGATGAAGATAGGGAAGTTTTTCATAATATTAATGAAAAACCATATTTTTTCAAAGTAAGCAATAACGTTAATTTGAAAATCTTTACAGGTAATGATAAAGAGAAAATAACGCTATACTTTGAGCGAGAATGTTATCGTGCTTTTAGGACAGACTTTACGGAGTATGTTGAAAAAAGGCATTTTAAAGAGCTAGAGAAAAGATTTTACTATTTGAACAACATTCCTGCATATAGCGGGATAAACGAGCAAAAGAAAAATCTACGAAATTATATAATGAAAATTGCCAAGAAAAATGGAGTGGCAATTGATAAGAATAAACTTATTTTGCGTACAAGACGTATGACTTTTCCTGTTTTTGTAGGCGAAAAAGATGATTAAATTTAAGCGTACAGATTTGCCAATCTGATGCACACAGAACAAAGCCCTCAAAACTATTCTGCAAAGCAGGTAGCGTTGGGGGCTTTTTTGTTGTTTGTCAAGAGGTTTTGATAAATTATCTGCAGGTGTAAGCTCCCTACCGTTAACATGCGTCATGCTACTGTTCTAATTTTTGCTCCATTCCAACCAATGGGTCTATATATCCAGCTGGAGCAACAACGCCGCAAAAGGTTATATTAATGTATTGTTTAACACCCGCATAATCAATCACACCAACACTTTGCATAATAGATATTTGGAATATTTTTGATAAATCTTGACCAAGTGAATCAAGTACTTTGCCTAACGTTTCATTATCAGAAAGATGGCTTTCAAGTGTATCGCCAAAAGTATCAATCTTTAACTCAAAGTCTTTCATAGCTAGCGTCATATTGTCTGTAGTGTTTGCATTTCTATTTGCTTCAAAGTCTTTATTTAAAGCGCTAGTCATGGCAAACAACTTTACAGAATCATCACAAGATAATTTATATTCGCCTTTATCAATAAGTGCAAGAGTTGTCGTACCAAACTCAGTGCTAACAAGTTTTACTGCGTCTGCACCGCTTACATCTAACAGTGTACCTGCTTTTTGATACCAATCAGCTGCTTTTTTATAATCTTGTGTGACACCATAACCATTTTCATACATATAACCTAGACTATGTTGTGCTGAAGCAAGTCCTTGGTTAGCTGCTTTTTCAAACCACTCAACAGTTTTCTTATAATCTTGAGTTACACCTTGTCCAACTGCATACATACCACCTAACTGAAACTGTGCGCCAGCAAGACCTTGAATTGCTGCTTTTTCATACCATTCAAAAGCTTTTTTATAGTTTTGTATAACACCTTGCCCATTTGCATACATAAAGCCTAAGTCATATTGAGCATAAATACTTCCTTGTAAAGCTGCTTTTTCATACCATTCAACAGCTTTTTTATAATCTTGTGTGACACCTTGCCCTTTTACATACATCAAACCTAAATTTAACTGTGCTCTACCATCACCTTGATTAGCTGCTTTTTCATACCATTCAACAGCTTTTTTATAATCTTGTGTGACACCTTGCCCAATTGCATACATCAATCCTAAATCATTTTGAGCTGTCGCATGACCTTGAATTGCCGCTTTTTTATACCATTCAACAGCTTTTCCATAATCTTGCCTTACGCCAAGACCGTAATTATACATCCATCCTAAATTATATTGCGCATCAGCATAACCTTGTAATGCTGCTTTTTGATACCATTCAACTGCTTTCTTATAATCTTGTTTAACACCATAACCATTTTTATACATAATGCCAACTGCATGTTGTGCGTACACATGTCCGTCATGTGCAAGATTATTAAAAATTGCAAATGCTCGTCCGTAGTCTTGCTTGACACCGTCACCGAAGTAATATTTTAAGCCCTCTGCATAGTCATTGCTAATGTTGCTATTGCCTTTTTTGCTATCTTCTAGTTGTTGCCTTAAATAAGCTACTTGGTCGTTTAATCCTGATATTTCTTCGTTTTTATCGCCCAAAGTTTCGTGCAACTCTGCTATTTTTTCTTCACCAGCTCGTGCTTCAAGCAGTTTATCAATGCTTTGCTTAATTTCGTCTTCATCAACAATCATTTTTACCTTAATATAAAATATTTCGCCATCATACTTTTCGTCAATAATAGTTACTTGGACTATGCCAGCCGTAAGCGTGTTTATTTCCTCTTGAACTTCTTGGTCATCAGAGCCTGTTTTTATATTTAACATACTCTCAACATAAACGCCTACTTCTTCAAGTGTTAGGATTTTTAGTTGCTCCAACGCTTTTGCTCTTGCAGAGTTACGGCTGTCATCATGGCTAACGGTGTAGTGATATTCTTTAATAACTTCTTTAGCGCCAGCATATGATACATTAAATAAAAACAATGCAGCAACAGCACAACTAATGAATATTTTTTTGAAAATTTCTGTGTACATATTAATTCACACCTCATTATTATACATATAATATAGCACACAAAGTATTAAGATTCAAATGTTATCAAGCAAACATGCCTAATTAAAATTCAACGTTACTTTCGACAACATACCTAACCTGAAAATCTTAAAAATGAATATTTTCACTGTATTATATGTAGGATATAAGTTTTGCATTTCATTAACATATAGAGGGGATTTAAAATGATTTATCAAGAGTTTATCGAATTAGCAAGAGCATACGGATTAATTATTGAAACCGCCTATGCTAATACTGCGAGATGTGTGCGTGTGCCACTTGTTGATAGCAAGCATGGTGTGAAGGACGGCGAATATCGTTTAATGCATGATAATTTAGGCATTGGCGGTTATATCAAAAACTATAAAACTGGTGCTTATGTGTCATTTTTTAGAAAAGATAATTCTATAAGTGAAATTAAAGCTATCAAGATAGCTGAAAAACGCAAAATTGATGCTAAGAAAGACTTATCAAAAGAACATAACAAACAAGCAAAATTGGCAAAATATTTATGCACAAGGGAGTTTAAAAAAGCGGTATCACATCCTTACTTAACTCTGAAGATAGTGAAACCGCACAACACCTTAACCGACAATGATGGCAATCTAATAATCCCTTTAAGGAACATTAAGGGCAGTATTCGCTCATTTGTAAAGGTTACACCAGATAACCTCAAAACATATTTAAAAAACGCCCAAAAACACGGCTGTTTTTATCAATTTGGTTTCATCAAGAGTAAGGTGATTATTTGCGAAGGTTTTGCAACTGGAGCGAGTATTTATGAAAGTACAAACATTCCAACTATATCAGCAATGGACGCTGGTAATCTTGAACCTGTAGCTATCGAAATACGCAAAAAATATGGCACAAAAATTGTTATTACAATAGCAGGCGATGATGACCATAAATCATTGCATAACATAGGAAAAATATCCGCTGAAAAAGCTGCGAAAGCAGTAGGTGGGCGGTATATTTTGCCTGAGTTCACTGAAAAGCAGCTAGAACTTGGGATGACAGATTTTAACGACTGGAAGAATAACGGAGTTAATATTTCCAGGGTATTTTTTAAATAAAATTTTAATTCATGGTTCTTCCAACACCAAGAGGAGCAAGTTATGAAACTAGAGCACTTCATCACAAAACACTATGTGCCATATTTTAGGCTGAAAGCTAAGAACGATAAAAACTATGATAATGACATTTACATTATCGACATTATTAAGCAATATCCTATTTCGGCAATGGATATTAGTGAGATTAAGAAAAAAGATTTAGTCGAATTTCTCTATCAACTAGAAAAAGATAGGGACATATCTAGATCGACAGTAAATAGGTATCGCACAAAACTATCAGCTATTTTCACATATGCAGTCGAGCTAGAAGTAATCGATACAAATGTTGTTCGTTCTGTTAAAAAGTATAAAGAATATAGTGTTCAAAATTACCTTAAAGGCGACGAGATTGACCTTCTATTAGCAGAATGTTTACGTAGTCGTAACAAGGAGCTTTACAGCATCGTTGTTTTAGCTCTTAACACAGGGTTACGCAAGGGAGAAATCCAAACGCTTAAGAAAAGTAACTTTCAAGGTGATAGGATAGTATTAAGCGGTAAGGATACAAAGAACGGTTTACCTCGGATAGTGCCAATAAATGAAACAGTTCAAGCGCTTTTAGACGAGCATGAATTTTTAAGCGATGGTTCGATGTTTAAATCATTTGATTTTGATACTGCATATAGAAATGCTGTTAAAAGGGCAGGGATAACAAAAGTAAGATTTCATGATTTAAGAAGAACTTTTGCAACACTGCTATACTATTTGAAAGTAGATGTATTTTCGCTTGCTATATTGTTAGGACACTCGTCAATAGTAACAACTCAGCGATATTTAGGTGTTGACGAGAATAAATTGCTTGACAGTGTGCAGAAAATAGGGTTTAAATAGTAAAGCTGAAGACTTATAGGATGGTGTGCGTATGATTCTACTTAAATAAATTACTAGTATAAATACAAAATATAAGGGGTATCGGTCTTGAAAACCGCCGTGGGTTAGTAGCTCACCGTGGGTTCAAATCCTACCTCTTCCGTTTTGAAAGGCGTATCCGAAAGGGTACGCCTTTTTGTTTGT
>CAYJES010000027.1:0-19274 GCA_964369365.1 uncultured Lactobacillales bacterium
CCGGTTCCCTTGTTGGATTAAACCTTAAAAGTGATTATAAGATTGTGCTTGATGATATTGATAAAGAATTAGCAACTAAGCAAAATTGTGTTCTTGAATCTGGCAAAAAACTTAAAAATTCATTAGAAAATCTTGATAAAAGCAAAAGACAACAGCTTGCCAGTATGATTTTTCAAGACAAAAAAGAATATGTTGTTTTTATAAAAGAACGTTTGAACAGCATATTTGACAACCTTCCTCTTAATGAATGGTATGAATTAAAGAAAATTGCATACGATATGAACCGTTTACCGAATGCTAATACATTTAAAAAAGAAAGATACCACAATATTTTAAAGTTTTGTGAAGATAAAAACAAAAAACCTACTTGTGAAACAATACACACTGGTCAAAAATTACATAATATATACAATAAATTAATAACGTCTTTCAATATAATCAAAGACGTCAATAATATATGGCTTGATAGGGTTTTAGATAAAATTGCAAAAGGGAAAAGTATAAAAATAAAATCATTATGCAAAGAAAGCCTTAATAAACTAGTAGTTAAACAAGCTAACAAAATAAACAAACACGTAACTAGCTCAGAAATAAAACCTACAAATATTACAAGTTTTTCTAATTTTGCTGATAACAAAAGCCCTTCAGATGACATTGTTGATTTAATTACAAATTTAGGTGTAATCATTAAAATGTCTGACAAGTTTAATTCTTCACAAGATATACAATATGCTATTGTTAAGCACAATTTGTCTAGTGAGTATAGCCAACTTGTAACAATGTATGCAAATGCTGATTTAAAAACTGTACAAGAAGTAGCAAATAAACTTGAAGAAAAACAAGAACTAATGAACCTACATTCAAAAAAAGCACAATTTTATGCTAAAAAAATAGAAGATTTAAGATTAAGACATTTTAATTGTGCAGACAGCAATGAAGATAAAATAAAACGCAATATTCAAACAGCCGGCAATGTTATGGGATTTATATGGAAAGTATTTAATGGTGTTAAATCTGAAACGCAAAAATTGAATGTAAACAGAAATCCAATAAAGCATGCTACAATTCTGACTTTTTCTCACTCACCTTTCACAAAAGGAGACTAATGTATGAAAATTTTTAACTTTCCAATAGATAAAAGAGTTTCAACCCCTTTATATGACCAATTTATGGAATTCGGTTCTTGCGTTGAAATGCTTAATAATTATCATACAATAAATGAATTAATAACAGATTTAAAAAAACACTCAAAATTAATCTACGACCACTCACTTAGCTACAAACAGAAATCTTTAGATGATATATTAGAAGATTTTTATACAGAAGTTTTCGATGTAAAAGAAGATGCATTAATCATCGCAAATGATATCAAAAATCAATTAAAATCATTAACACCATATGAAAAAGAAACAACAGAACAATCACTAACAAACGAAAAAGATGATTTTGTTGATTCCTTTGTAACGACCGTCAAAGATGCTTTCTACTATAGTTATGATGAAAGATTCGCTTTGTTTGAAATAGCGTGTGATATTAAAAATTTACCAGAACCTGTCCAAACAGACAATTCATATAGTTGTGTGTTTTTATCAGATCTTAATGAACAGATTGATAACATTCCGTCATTAGAAGCACAGCAAGAATTTAATAATGCTTTTAATTTTATGCAAAAACATCAATTAGTATTTAATATTTTAAACGACGATAAAAAAACACTACTCAGTTCTATAATAAAAAAGATAGAAAATGATGATTTTGCTAATTTATATAATCAAAATAATGAACCAGATGAAAAATCAGAACACGGAGATAATAAAGCTAATTTTTCCAATTTTGAAAAATATAAATATAAAGCAAACCCAAATTCAAAAGTGTCTTCTCCTACTTATCTTGCTGATATGATATTAATATTCACCGACAAAGTAATGCGAGCATGTAATGAAACATCAATACATAAAAGTCCTGAAACGGTTATTAATATAAGTACTTTATTCAATCCTAATATTTATGAAAATAGCGATAGACATGAAAATTTGGGAATTGCAACAATATTAAAACAAGAATACCAACAAATGAAAAAAATATGGGATAAATCTGATGAATTCACAAGAAAAGAAGCAATATCAATGATAAATAAAAGAGAAGTGATATGTGAAAAACATATTTATAATGCCCAAACAATTACAAAAAAAATAAATAGCTATGCAAAAGAACATTTTGCAAATTTTCCAACTATTAGAGAAATAATGAACACTCTTCCTCATACTGAAAATTTATTTTCTTGGGCTACAAAAACTATTGAATTAATAGATAAACCAGAAAATCTCGAAATAAACAACAATCGATTTACAAAAGAATCTGTAAAAATTAAAAATTTTACAAATAAAGCTAAAGTATTAGCTTTCTCTTGTGATTACATTAGGAATTAGATTTTTAATTTTATCTATAAATTCTTTATCATCAAAAAATTGTGTAATTTCAGGAATAGTAGGAATATTTTTTTCATCTTCACCTGCTCTATATTGTTGCAACGCATAATCTTTCACATTATAACTTGCTAATGTTTTGGCTATCGCAAGAACATCATCTTTACTTACAACTCTTGGATCAAGCGTAGTTCTAACCTCAAACGGTAAACCAGATTGAGATATAATTTTCAAACTTTTTCCAACATTTTCTCCATTAGCATTAGCACAAATTTTTTCACTATAATTATCAAACGGTGCTTTCACATCAAGACCGATCCAAGATATAAGTGGAATGACATTTTCAAGTGCATCTGGGTGATAACCATTTGTATGGAGTGCAACAAAAAAACCCATTTCTTTTATTTCTTCTATTGCTTGTTTCAATCCTTTTTGGGCTAAAGGTTCGCCACCAGAAAAAACAATGCCTTCTAAAAGATTTACTCTAGTTTTAAGGAATTCTTTAACTTCGTCCCAACTAACATCACCTTCTGCTTTCATATCTATAAGATGTCTATTATGACAATAAATACAATCCCAAGGACATCCTTGTAAAAATAATACACACGAAATGTGATTAGGAAAATCAATTGTCGTAAACGGAATTACACCCCCTACTTTTACTATATCTGTCATATCTTTTAATCTCCTTATTAATGTGGTTTTATTTTTACCGTCATTTTGTTTCGTTTATCAGCCCCTGTTTCAAACAAAACATAAAGAGGCGGATTCCTATCTTCTACATCACGTTGATCACGCACATCTTCACTTACTGCTGCCGCTTTTGGAATTTGTGCTAACTCAGATAATTTTTCATTCTTTTTCCAATAAATTGCATCACCTTTAATTGGACGATTAGAGTAACCTTGCACTAAAATTCTCACTTCATCTCTATTCAATCCACCTGATAACACACCTTTTGCGAAGCCTTGCACCGGACTTCCATGCCATCTGTATTTCACATCTTTATTCCAATTATTTTTCTTTCCAAAAAAACCTTCACTATAGCTATAACCGGTAGCCTCTTTTACTGTTCTCATCCCTATCATAGGAGAAAATCTTTCTGAACTGGTCGGATTATTAGTTCTTTTAATCATTTTAATAGAACAGTTGGTCATAAGTACGGAAACATCATTCTCTGAATATATTGCATTTACTTGGGCAAGATCTTGAACGACAATAAGGAATGAAACCTTTTGAGATCTTCCCATACCGACCATATCAATAAATTTAGGCATTTTATCCATACGGTGAAAATTATCTAGTGCAAAAAACATAGGATAAGGACCATGACCTGCAACATTAGGTGGATAAGACATTAAATACCCAGTATTTATATTTAAAAATACTGAATTTATACCATAAGGATCACTAGAATTAACATAAATTGTAACTGGGTGATATTCACCTGTTTCTGGATTTTTCATTCCACGCAAATCTTTATATGTGAAATCATTCATTGCAGTTCTCTGCCTAATTGCAGTATTTTTAAAAGGAGCAATCCCAGCAAACCCAGTAGAAAGAACAGAAGATCGTTGTTTTCCTGGCAAGTTTAAAATCTGATTTAATTCCAATATAGCACGCCTAGAGTATCCAAAATTCACACTTTCTTTTAACATATTTTCGATAATCATATTCCAAGGATCAGCAGTATAATATGATGGATCACCACTATCACGTTTTTCTTTCAGCTCGTCATTTATTTCCATTTGGATAAGGGTCACCATATCAATCAAAGTAGCCAAATTAGATTGATGTCCGTGCCATTCTTCGGGAATTGGGTCCCATTTTCCAATCGGAACGTAATTATCTTTTGTGATGTTGTTATTTTCTAAATTTTCTCTTGCTTTTATAACTGCAGATTTATTATCAGGCATCGCTTTATAATAAGAAGCAAGGACACGCCTATCTTCTTCGTCTAACCCACCTTCTTCTAATCTATTTAAGAAATAGTCATTTGCTTTTGCACTGTCGCATTTATCACACAAATAATTTACAAAACCTTCTAACGCAGATCTTCCTGCTTTTGCCCAATATGGATCCGCCCCAGTAGGACCATCTTTAATCAACATAAAACAAAGTGCACTGATATAATTATAACGACCAGGACCATACAATGGTATGTTTCCACTGGCCAACGGATTCCATGAAGGATAAAATTCCTTTTTTTCGACATCATCAACTTTTGAAAAATTCAACATAAATACAGGACCAAGAGTTGCTCTATGCCCACTAGTTTTTTCAAATAATATCCCACTTTCATGAACCATTACACACATTTCATCAGCAGTCAAAATAGCTGGAATTACGACACTTTCTGTTTTTCCTTCATTTGTAGAGCCAACACAAATAGCAGAACGCGTATCGTTAAGACGCAACCATTTTCCACCCATAGAACATATAAGCATATATTTGCCATCAAGTCCCATTTTTTTAGCTTCCTCAAAATTAGCAGCAGAAGAAGACCCATGAAAAGTATTCATAAATCTGTGTGGATTTTTCTTAAGTGTATATCTAATACCATAACCAAGAGCATAAAAAGAAATAATAGGAAGCCAATTAAACCAAGCAGCTGGAAAATCCGTAAAGAATATATACATCCACCGCCCCATAACAACAAAAACGTGCCATGGCTTTTTAAAGCACAACAACAAATAATCCCAAAAATTAACAATAGATAATTTAGAAAAACCTTCATAAGCGATATTGGTCAAACCTAAAGTAAGTATCAGTAATATTAAAAATATAAATACAGACACAATAGAGCCTATCGCAACCCAATTCATTGCGTTTCTATATTCATCCCATTGTCCGTCTTCTAATATTTTTTTAACACTCATGTTCTTAAATTCCCTTTAGTAGCCTTTGCAGAGCGTCCATCTTTTTTATCAATTCTTTCCCCTAATTTTTCTATTTTTTCAACTTTACTTTTGTTTTTATCATTTTCAATACCTGTAGGGATATTTTCTTCTTTATCGATACGTTTTTCTAATTCTTTGATTTTTTCAATCTTAGCAATTTTTTCATTTTTTGTTTTATCATTTTGCACTTTACCAGATTTTTTTGTTTCTATTTCATTAAATGAGTTTTCTACTTTATCTATTCTTTTGCTAAGTTCAGCAATTCGCATAGCCATAATTTGTTCATCAACTTTATCGCCTACTTCTTCATCGCTTGGTTTAATTTTTTTAATATCTATTGTTTCGTCTGGTTTAATTTCGCCTTTGCCACTTTGTTTTTTGGTCATTTTAGATGTATCGCGTGGCTTGTCATCGCTTGATAATTTTTCTTCTTTAAATATTTCTATAAATTCAAATTCTTGATGTTCCGTCTGCAACTTAATATCAGGCTTCATTTCTGGTCTAGGCACATTTTCCTTATTTGGATAATTTATATCTTTTTTTTCTTCTTTTTCTACATAGGTAGGAGGTACAGCAATAATTTCTTGCATCGTTCCCGACATATTAACACCTATTAAAGAAATACCGGTCATATCGACATTTCTTAAATCAACTCCGCCAAGGTACATTCTGCGCCAATCCAACATTCTTAATACAGAATTAGGTAGTTGATGAAGTGGAATAAGACCTTTTTGAGCATCGTCAATAGTTTGCATAAGCTTTTCAAATTCAGACTTAGTCTTTTCATCAATAATGGCAGAGCCCAGCTTTGCCCCCATAACATAGCTATCCGTAAAGTTAGCCCCTGTCAAATCAGCTTCGTCGAAAATTGCCCCTGCTAAATTTGCTTCTGAAAAATTTGCATTTTTTAAATTGCACTTTCTAAAATCAACTTTTCTTAAATCACAAGCTGTGAAATCTACATTTTCTAAATCTGAACCATAGAAATCTACACCAACTAAATTTCCATTTGTAAAGTTGCTGTCCGTCAATATCGAAGATTGCAAAAAAGCCCCTGCCAACGTAATATTTGAAAAATCACATCCTATGAATTTTTTACATTCCTTTACGCCGTTAACTAGATTAACAGCAAACACATCATTAACCCAAGAATTATCATTTTCAATATCATAAACATTCATAACTGTATCGCCCGTATCCAAAAAATACTGATCTAAAGAAGCATATTTATAATCTTCTTCTACAATTTTTTCTGGCGGACGTATCCATTTACGAACTTGATTATTCAACTATTATTTTCTCCAAAATCTCACGAAGATTAGATGAAATAGAAGAGCTCAGTATCTTTTTCACTTGAGCTGACATTAAATTTTTCCTTGTTTCATCTAATTTTTGTAATTGGTTAAAAGCATGAGCCATCATCGCGGCAACACTAGGGTTTATTTCGTCAATTTCCAAAATCTTATCAGCAATAAATTCATAACCTGAGCCATCTTTTGCATGGAAATATTCTAAATTAGAAGAAAATCCTCCTAAAACAACTCTTACAGTATTTGGATTTTTCATATCAAATGCTTCATGATTAAGTAATTCTTTTACTTTTGCCAAAATATCATCTCTTTTGGTGGTAACATAAAGTCCTAACCATTTTAAAACTACTAAATTATTTTTCTTATTCTTTTCATAAAAGTCATCCATACATTCATCAAAAGCTAAAATATCTTCATGACGCAAACTAGCAATAGCCATAATTCTGTCTGTCAAATTGTTTGATTTTTTATAAAGATTAAGCGCAAAATCTTTTCCATATCCAGCTAAGCACAGATAATATAACACTATGCTTTTAAGGCTTCTTGCACCGATATCTTCGTTTGATAAAGAATATTCCTTATCCACATCAAGAACTTTATAAATTTCAAGCAATCTTTCTTTATGGGTATTTGCGAACAATTTTGAAACTTCTCTATGCTTTGCAATTACCTTGTCATAATTAATAACAGACATATAATCAGTGATTTGCTTTATCCCAGGAAGTGCAATAGCTTGGGAAATAAATTCATTATCTCCTCCGAATAAATCAAGATAAGAGCCAAAAACTTCAATAAATTTACTATCCACTCTATCTTGTAACATATTGTCTAGCGCGTATTTTTGCCCAATATCATATCTATTGAACAAATCACTATCATGCTTTATAAGTGTTTCAATTTCATCTTGCGAATATTCAATATCTATTTTAACAGGGGCTGTAAAGCCGCGATTAATAGAAAGTACAACACCACTTTCAATACCATCAAAATTGAAAACTTGTTCTTTTTTATCCAATACAACAGTTCCTGACTTAACTTCTTCTCCTTCTTTATTAATAAGTCCATATTCCAAAGGAATAACCAAAGGCTCTCTAAATTTTTCTTGAGATTGTTTAAGGTAAATAGAAAAAATGTCATCAGAATATTTAGTTTCAACAAATACAGTAGGTGTCCCGTTTTGAGAATACCATCTTTTGAACTGGGTTAAATCTTTACCAGAAACTTCTTCCATACATGCTGCGAAATCATTAATTGTAACAGCTTTTCCGTCAAACCTATCAAAATATAAATCGCATGCTTCTCTAAAATGTCCCCATCCCAATAATTTTTCATACATTCTAACGATTTCAGCACCTTTTTCATAAACAGTAGAAGTATAAAAATTATTTATAGATACATATTCTTCCGCGCGCACAGGATGAGATAAAGGTCCATTATCATCTGGGAATTGATAGTTTCTTAAATCAGAAGCATCAGAAATTCTTTTCGTGGTTTCCGAATATTGATCAGCTGTGAACAATTGATCACGATAAACTGTGAACCCTTCTTTTAAAGACAATTCAAACCAGCTGTTTAATGTTACCCTGTTACCACTCCAGTTATGAAAATATTCATGAGCAATAATAGCCGCAATACGTTGATAATTATAATCAGTAGCACTGTCTTTATCGGCAAGCAAACAAGAATCGTTAAAGATATTCAAGCTTTTATTTTCCATAGCACCAAAAATAAAGTGACTTACCGCTACTATATTGAAAATATCTAAATCATATTCGCGGCCGAATTTTTCTTCATCCCAGCGCATAGATTTTTTAAGAGCCTCCAAAGCAAAACCAAGCTTATCTTCCTTTCCTTTTTCACAATACAAATTCAAATCGACTTTTCTGCCTGATTCAGTTGTAAAAGTTCCACCTATATGACCTAAATTTCCAACAACAAGCGCGAATAGATAAGCAGGTTTTGGAAATGGGTCTTCCCAAACTGATTGCATTCTGCCATCTTCTAGCTTTTGTCTTGATATTAAATTACCATTAGAAAGCCAAGTATTAAATTTATCAGCATCAGCATTAATAGTAACCGTAAATTTTGAAAGAACATCTGGCCTATCTGGATAATACGTAATTTCTCTGAATCCTTCGGCTTCACATTGAGTTGTAAACATACCTTCACTCATATAAAGTCCCATACAAGTGGTATTAGTAGAAGGATTAATCTCAGCAATTAATTCAAGCACAAAATCACTAGGAGCATTAAAAATAGTAAGATTGCCATCTAAATCAAAATCATGTTCTGGAACTACACCAGCTATTTTTACGTCTATTGGTCTTATTATAGTAGATCCATTAAGGAAAAATTCTTTATCACTATTATTAACAACATAAATTTTAGATTTAATAATTGTTTCAGTTTCATCAAGGTTAAATTCTAATTCAACCTTTTCAATAGTAAAGTTAGGAGCCTTATAATCAGAAAGCTTTATTACTTTGTCTTGAAGTTCGCTACCCATTCTTGCACATCTTTCATTGTTTCTTTATCTGTTCTGTTTATTGTAATTGGAGTTATTGTTATATAACCATTGTTATAATAAGCAACGTCATCGCCTTTATCAAAGCTTGCCACTTTTGGCTGGCGTCCAACTATCCACGCATACGATCTGCCTAATGGATCTTTGAACTCTTCTAATTCATCTGTCCACATATGGCCACCTTGAGGAGCAGCAACAACGCCTTTTACATCATCTGCATTTTCTAATGCTGGAAAATTTACATTCATCAAAACGTTAGCAGGCAATCTTTTAGACACCAATTCTTTTATAAAATCAGCAGTGTATTTTTTGGCAACTTCCCAACTTACCCCAAATTTCATAGGATCATTACCTTGAGAAAATGCAATTGTTCTGTATTCTAGTACAGTTGCTTCATTTGCTGCAGCTAGTGTTCCAGAATAGTTAATATCGCTTCCTAAATTGCTTCCTTTATTAATTCCAGAAATCACTAAGTCTGGCTCTTTATCTTTTAGAATAAGATGACACCCAGCAAGCGTACAATCGGTAGGCGTACCACGAACCGCGAAATGTTTTTCACCAGTTTGCTTAATAGCCAAAGGCTCATTAAGAGTAATTGATTGCCCCGTACCACTTTGGTTTTCATCTGGCGCAACCACCCAAACATCATCGCACAATTCTTTTACAATCTCTTCTAATAATTTTATGCCTTCGCCATTAACACCATCGTCGTTCACAAGTAAAATTCTTGCGTTTTTTAAATCTGTAATTGGTTCAAAAAAATCTTTAGCCATATTTTATTTTCCTTTATATTTTTTGTGGTTTAATAACTTCTATTCCGCCCATATATGGGACAAGTACTTTTGGAACTACGATAGAACCATCTTCTTGTTGATAATTTTCCATTACCGCAATTAATGCCCTGCCAACTGCAACCCCAGAACCATTAAGCGTATGAATATAATGCGTTCCTTTTTCGCTTTTTTTCTTATACCTAGCGTTCATACGAATGGCTTGGAAATCACCACAAACAGAACAACTAGAAATCTCGCGATATTTATTTTGCCCAGGAAGCCACGCTTCTATATCATAGGTTCTGCTAGACCCAAAACCCATATCACCAGAACACAGCATTAATACTTGATAAGGAATTTCAAGTTGTTTAAGAACTTCTTCGGCGCAACTTGTCATAAATTCATTTTCTTCTTGAGATTTTTCAGGAGTACTTAAAACCACCATTTCAACTTTCCAAAATTGGTGTTGACGAAGCATTCCTTTTGTATCACGACCAGCAGATCCCGCCTCAGACCTGAAACAAGGCGTCAAAGAAGTAACCCTAAGCGGCAACTCTTCTTCATCAAACACACGATTATTCGCAAGGTTTGTTAGTGACACTTCTGAAGTAGATATTAAGTAATGATTAGTTGTGGTTTTAAATAAATCTTCTTCAAACTTAGGCAATTGTGAAACACCGTAAACTGCATTTTCGTGAACTAACAAAGGTCCACTTACTTCATTAAATCCATGTTTTGAAGTATGTAAATCCAACATAAATTGCCCCAAGGCACGCTCCAATCTAGCCAAATGACCTTTGACGAACACAAATCTAGACCCAGAAATAACAGCAGCCTGCTCAAAATCCATTTGTCCCAAAGCTTCTCCCAATTCATGATGCTCTTTAGGAGTAAAGCCAAATTTAGTAGGTTCCAAATGTTTTCTTATAACTTTATTATCTTCTTCATCTTTACCAAAAATAACATCAGGAAGTAAAGTATTTGGCACTCTTTCCAAAATATGTACTATTTCTGCATGTTTTTTTTCTGCTTCACTTTCAAGTGTTGCCATATCTTCTTTTATTTGGGCAACCTTATCCATTAATGACTTAGCATCTCCGCCTTCTTTTTTTATTTTGCCAATTTCTTGTGACAATTCATTACGATGGTGTTGAAAATCCTGTAATTTAGTAAGCGTATCGCGATACCCTTTATCCATTTCCAAAACCTGAGGCGACAAAGGCTCAAGACCGCGTCTTTTTAATCCTTCATCAAAAGTTTCTGCATTTTCCCTTATCCATTTAAGATCGTACATATTTATTTTCCCTCTTTCATATATAATCCACGAACATATACTATAACAAATTTACAAAACTTTACAATACTTGAAAACATCAAAAATATCCTTTTTGTTTAACTATCAGAATCTAGTTGACTTTTTATTTCAATGGTTTATTATTGGGCTAGCTTTAATGTAAATTGAGGCTGTAATTTAATTTTTTATAAGGATATTTTTAATGGCTAAAGGTACAGTTAAATGGTTTAACGCCAAAAAAGGTTTTGGTTTCATAATTCCAGAAGATGGCGGCAGCGATATTTTTGTGCACATCAGTGCGGTTCAAAAAGCTGGGTTAAGATTTTTAAAAGATGGGCAACCAATCAATTATGACCTAGAAGAAGAAAAAGGCAAAATGGCAGCTGTCAATTTACAAATTGAAGGCTAAGTTATTTTAACTAATAAAAAAATCCCTCCTAATTTGGCGGGATTTTTTTTGTGTTTAGTATATTAAGTAAATCTAATTCAAGCGCTAATCACACTAAATAATAGTCCATTATTACCCAAACCCAAAATTCAGATAATGAGGCAAATAATAAGAAATAAGGAAAACCCAAAAATTCATAGAGCGAGGGGAGTAATAAGATAATTGAGAAATTGCGACAGGAGTGTAGTTAACCTACATGACTTAGCAATTTCGAAGTTCTCTGCATTAATTCCCCGCTATATGAGTTTTTACCCATTATATGAATTTTTGAAGCACTTCGTCTGGAATTATATAATTCCCAAAAACATTCTGTACATCATCATCTTCTTGAAGTTTTTCTACGAAATCTAGTACTGATTTTGCTTGATCTTCATTTAGGACTGTTGGGTTATGTGGAATCCATTCTAGAGCTGAGCGTTCTGGGTCACCGAATTTGCTTTCTAAGAAATCTCTTACTGCGCCAAAATCTTCAACTTGGCATTCTATTTCGTGATCTTCTGATGTTGATTGCACGTCATCTGCTCCGGCTTCGATTCCTGCTTCCATTACTGTGTCATCATCACCGATTGATTTTGGATAAGATATAAGTCCTACTCTTTTAAAATTGAATGCAACCGAACCTGTTTCGCCCAAAGCTCCGCCAGATTTAGAGAAAATTGAGCGCACATTTGGCGCAGTCCTTGCCCTGTTATCAGTTAACGCTTCAACGATAAATGCAATGCTAGCAGGACCATAACCTTCGTATCTTACATCTTCGTAATTTGCACTATCTCCACCTGAACCTTTATTAATTGCTCTTTCGATATTATCTTTTGGTAATTTTTGCGCCTTTGCATTGGCAATTACACCACGCAATCTTGCATTTGATTTTGGATCAGGTCCGCCAAGTTTTACCGCCACCATAATTTCACGAGCCAATTTCGCAAATATTTTAGAACGTAATTTATCTTGCGCACCTTTTCTGTGCATAATATTTTTAAACTGTGAATGACCTGCCATTATTATCTCCTTATGTTATTTTTTCTTCTTATTATACAAAAATTATTTAAAAATCAAGTGGATTATAAATCTAAAAGACTATATTGATTAATCGGGGCAAAGCTTTTGCGATGATGTTTAGTTATTCCAAAATTTTTAATCGCATCTATATGAAATTTAACCCCATAACCACTGTTTTGTTTCCAATTATATTCAGGGTGGACCATATCTAAATCAGTCATAATCTTGTCCCTAGTAACCTTAGCAATTATGGAAGCAGCAGCAATAGAAAAACTCTTACTATCCCCTTTTATAATTGGTTTAGTTTCAATCTTCGCACCTTTTGGATTATGATTACCGTCAATTAATGCAAGTGTTGGTGTTATATCAAGGCCATCAATCGCACGATTCATCGCTATAAAAGTTGCTTGCAAAATATTGTATTCATCAATTTCTTCCACCGATGCAATTCCAATTCCAACATGAGCATTTTCCATTATGACTTTATATAGTTTTTCACGTTTAGTAGCCGATATTTTTTTTGAATCATCAAGCCCTGAAAGAATATCCAAATGGTCCATATCTTTAAAAACCACAGCACCAGCGACAACAGGCCCAGCTAAAGGGCCTCTTCCAGCTTCGTCTACTCCTGCTATTATGCTTGGTGCAAAAGATTTTTCAATTTCAAAAGTAGGCATCCATTAAACTTTCGCTTTTATCATTCTTTCAGGCGATTCTATATTTAACAAATCCAAACCTTGCTTTAAAATATCTTTTGTTTTTACAACCAATTTTAATCTAGATTTTTTGATATTTTCATCGCTTTCGTTATTAATTCTAAGTTCTGAATAGAAGGTACTGAATTTTTGAGCAACCACATAAACATATTCAGCCATAACTGATGGCTCTTTTCTTTTATATGCATCTGCCAATGCTTCTGGATACCTTGCAAGTAACAACAACAATTCACGTTCTAAATCATGAGAAATGGTTACAATATCGCCAACGCTAGTATCAGATTTTGCAAGCAGTGAATTTATCCTTGCTATTGCATATTGAATATAAGCACCTGTCTTACCTTCTGATTTAGTAAAGTTATCTGTATCAAATATGTAATTAGAAGTACGATTACTTTTTAAATCTTGATAAATCAAAGCTCCAATTGCAATTTTTCTTGCTTGATTAGCTAGTTCTTCTTTTGAAAATTCATCACTTTCGCTTGGGATATTTTCCGCGGCTTTTTCCAACGCGATATCTATCAGGTTTTGAAGGCTCATCGCTCCGCCATCACGAGTTTTAAATGGTTTACCATCCGGGCCATTAACCGTTCCAAACCAAACGTGTTCCAATGCTACATCATCAGAAACAAAACCACCTTTTCTAGCCACTTCAAAAACCTGTTCAAAATGTTCTTGTTGACGCCCATCTGCTATATAAATGATTGAACTTGGGTTATAATCTTTCATCCTTTTAATAATAGTTGCTAAATCAGTAGCAGCATAAGTATAACCGCCATCAGTTTTACGTAAAATCATCGGCGCGCGCTCTTTTTTACCTTTATCAGGCAAAGGAATGATAACAGCCCCATCATCTTCTATTGCGATTTCTCTTCTTACTAAATCTTCGAACAGCAATGGCAACATGTCGTTAACGTCACTTTCGCCCAACCACAAATCAAATTCCACTCCAAGCTCTGCGCAAATCTTTTTAACGGCAGCAACTGATTTATCATTAAATATTTTCCAAAGAGCTAAATAGCCTTTATGTCCTTGTTGAAGGTCAAAAACCGCTTGTCTTGCTTGCGTTTTAAACACTTCACTTGCTTTAAAATCAGCAGCAGCACGAAGATAAAGTTGAGACAACTCATCTACATCAATATCAAAATCAGAACCATTAAAATCTTCCGCAAAGAATTCTAGACTAGGTTGTTCGATTCTAAGTTGAGAAATCAACATTCCCATAGGAGTCCCCCAATCGCCGAAATGCACATCACCAATAACTTTATCGCCACCAGCGCGCATAATTTTTTTAACACTTTCTCCAATTACCATGGAACGCAAATGACCAACGTGTAAAGCCTTTGCAATGTTGGGACCACCATAATCCAAAACTATTGTCTTAGATTCTTTTATTGGCGAATTTTTATCATCAAGTTGTTCGATAAATTCATTACTAAGTTTTATATTTATGAAGCCTGGACCATCAATGCTAACGAAATTAACGCCCTCAATTTTTTCCAAATCATCCCTTACTTCGTTTGCAATCATTTGTGGAGATTTGTTATAACTTTTCGCAAGTGACATAGCAACATTACTTTGATAATCAGACAGGTCAGGACGATTCGATTGAGATATCAAAGCATCAGTCGTTTCATAACCTTTTTGTAAAAACACTTTGACAATTTCGTCATTAATATAGCTTTTTATATTAAACATAATATTTCCTAATAAAGTTTATTTTAGTTTTTAAATTTTTCTTGCATGAATTCAGTAGCAACATCAACAGGCATTGGCTTTCCTGTTAAATATCCTTGAACAATGTCGCAACCTTGTTCGCGTAATAAATTTAATTGGGCATCATTTTCAACGCCTTCTGAAACTATTTCAAGCCCTAAGCTGTGCCCAAGATTTATAATAGCTCTTGCAATTTCTGCATCATCATAGTCTGATGTAATTTCTTTCACAAAGGATTGATCGATTTTAAGCCTGTCTACTGGGAATTTTTTCAAATAACTCAAAGAAGAATAACCAGTTCCAAAATCATCAATTGCAATTTGAATTCCCATAGCAGAAAGTTTAGTCAAGATGTTATCAGTTTTCTTAGCATCCTGCATCACCGTGCTTTCAGTCAACTCTATTTCCAAGCTTTCTGGTTGCACCCCTGTTTGTGATAACAAGTTTTCTATTGTTTCAACTAAATCTTCTTGCTGGAATTGAACCGCAGAGACATTTATCGCAATAGTATCAGGATAAAGTCCCATTTCACCCCATTTACGCCATTGTTCCAAAGCTTCTTTAAACACCCAATTACCAATTTGGATGATTACACCTGTATCTTCTGCTATTGGGATAAATTTCGCAGGCGATACCATACCTCGTTCTGGGTGTTGCCATCTAATAAGGGCTTCAAACCCAATCAATCTACCTGTTTTGATATCAAGCTGTGGTTGGTAATATAAAAGAAATTCATTCCTTGCCACTGCTTTTTTAATATCACGTTCAAGAGCTATTCTATCTTCAGCCTCGGAATTAATTTCAGGAGAAAAAAAGAAATAACTATTTGGAATAGTTTTGATTGCTTTATGCATAGCAATATCGGCATAATTCATTAATTTGCCAACATCATCACTGTCTTCTGGGAATAAAGATAGCCCAATACAAGATGAAAGGTTTATTTGATCACCATCAATTTCAATGACACTGAAGATTTTATTTATTATTTTCCTAGCCAAGTTAGACACAGAATCAGTAGTGGTTATATTGTGAGTAACCACAGCAAATTCATTTAGCGACACTCTTGCTAAAATATCGCCTTTATTAATAACTGCTTCTATTCTTTCGCCTACTATTTTAACTATTTTATCACTGTTGTTATATCCCAACATTTCACTAATTCTGTTAAAATTCACCAATGAAATAAAAACAACAGCAATCTTGGTACTAGATGCTTTTGCAATACTTACGGACTTTTCAGCCAATTTTGCAAATGATTTACGATTAGGAAGTCCAGTCAACTGATCATAATTAGCAAGTTTCATAATTCTGTTTTCAGCAACTTTTTTATCTGTCATATCTTCTTGTGACATCACAAAATATATAACCTCACCTACATTATTTTTAATAGGTGTTATCGTTTGATTTACTGTATAAAGTGCGCCTAACTTATGACGTTTAACAACCTCGCCTGACCAACCGTCGCTTGCAACAGTTTCATCTATCATATTTTTATAAAAACCACTTGGATGATGGCCAGACTTCAGTATATCTATTGATTTTCCTACAACTTCCTCAGCGCTATATCCTGTTATTTTAGAAAAAGCCTGATTAACCCATTCAATAACCCCGTTCGGAGTAGTAATCAAAACAGCATTAGCAGAAGATTGAAGAGCAGTACCCAAAAGCCTCATATAACGCTGATCTTTTGCAATTTGTATAGCCATAGTAAGCCTAAGAGCAAGCGTCTCCAGCCTATGCAATATTTTTTCATCAAGCTTGCCATGTTCTATATGAAGTTCAACCACACCTAAAACTTTATTTTGAAACAATAGAGGTATTGTTACTATTTGGCTAAAATAATCTTTATCCTCTGGGCTTACGTTAATTACCAAAGTTTCCATAGATTTAATTACTTGTTGTGCAGGAATAGGATTACCATCTGCATTATCCCAACGCATAACGTTGCTTTGCCCTATTATTAATCCGCGATTACTTCCACTAGCACTTACCACCTTGATTGTACCATCAATGTTTTTAAGCCCGATCCAAACCAAAGAAAAATCAAACATTTGCATTACTTTATCGCAAATATAATCTGAAAACTCTTCTATCTCTTCTCCTCTTAACACTCTACGCAATACCGCATTAATTAAGTTATCAATTTTTTCAGATAGCTCTTTTCTTGAATTATCACGAACAGTACAAACATAAAATTTACCGTATTGAGTTTCTTCTATTTTTGCAACTACCATTTCCATGGAAAAAATAGATCCATCTTTGCGAATAGCACTACCTTCGAAAATGCATGTATTATTCATAGTCACAAATTTAGAAACTACCCCACCCCAAACATCATTTTTATTATCATTTGGAAATAATACATTTGCATTTTGATCACATAGCTCTCTATCATCATAACCAAAAATTTGATTGGTCATAAAGCTAGCCGATTGGATGATGCCTTTAGTATTAATAACAATTACACCACCAGCATTATGGTCAAAAACCGCGTGCAAAAAAAAGCCCCTTACTACAATAATATGTTAAAAAGATATATTTCAGCTTGATAATAACCTGTTTTTATACAAAAATGCAAATAAAATTTTGCCATTTTGATGAAATGATATATATATAGAAAATATTTTTAAATTTTAACGATGTATTAGAAGGATAATATATGCATATACATTTCGTAGGAATAAACGGAAGCGGCATATCAGGAGCAGCTTGCATAGCAGCCGAAAACGGGTATAAAGTATCTGGATGTGATTTCAAAAAAGACAGCAATTATTCGAAACAATTCGAAAAAGTAGGAATAGTTCCTATAATAGGTCATGATGAATCTCACATAACTGATGATGTTGACTTAGTCGTAATAACTCCTCACTTTCTTTATAAAGATTTATACAAATCGATTCCTGAACTTGTTTCTGCAAAAGAAAAAGGCATTCTCATAAAATGGCAAGAGTTTATCGGCAAACATATTATGCAGGAAAAAAATACAGTTGCAGTATGTGGCACTCATGGTAAAACCACAACCACTTCTTTGGTTGGCTTAACTCTGGAAAATGCCGGCATAGACCCAACAGTATTAGTCGGCGGCATAGTACCAGAATGGGACCGGACTTTTCGCACCGGCAATTCTGATTATTATGTAATAGAAGCGGACGAATATGATAACAACTTTATACATTATCACCCAAAATACATTGTTTTCCACACTCTTGAAATGGAACATCCTGAAATTTTTAAATCGTTTGATGAATATAGAGAGGTTTTTGTAAATTTCCTAAAAACTATTCAAAAAGATGGATATTTAATTTTTAATATGGACAGTAAAAACATTTGCGATACTGTTGATATATTGCGCGACTTTTTAAAATCCAAAAATGTTACATTAATTGGATATGGAATAGACAATCATAATTTTGATTGCGATAAAAAATATTTTGCCACCGATATAAACCTTAGAAATGGTGCAAATTTTAAAATTGATAATGAAACTATAACAACCTCTTTAATTGGTAAGCATAATGTTTATAACTTGCTAGCTAGTTACTGTGTATGCAAAGAAATAACAGAAGGAAAACTTAACTTTCAGCAAGCAATATCAGACTTCAGTGGAGCAAAAAGACGACTGGAAGTTGTTCTAGATAATGAAAAAGTCATTCTTTACAACGATTATGCTCATCACCATAATCAAGTTCACTCTAACCTTGAGGCTTTGCGCGACACTTATCAAGACACTAAGATTATAGCAATTCTTGAACCTCATCAAATATCACGTTTGGTCGATAACTCCACCGCTTATATCGAAAGTTTAGACATTGCTGATAAATTTTACATATCTAAAATTTTCAAAGGCAGAGAAAAAGATAAAGAAATACCAGATGTAGACGCAATGATTGCAAGTTATAAAGATAAAGGATGCTACAACCCTGACAACGAAAGCCTTATAAAAGATGTTATGACTGAAATAAACAGCTATGATGGAAAAACCATTGTTCTGGTTATGGGCGCAGGGGAATCATACAAAATCACTGAAAGTTTGCAAAACCAGTTAAAATAATACTCTAAAAACTGTTGCAAGTTTTAAAAAATTTTGATATAGAAATTACATACCAATAAAAATGCGGTCGTGGTGGAATTGGTAGACACGCAGCGTTGAGGTCGCTGTGGGGCAACC
>CAYJES010000028.1:0-18958 GCA_964369365.1 uncultured Lactobacillales bacterium
TTATAACAGAATATGAAAATCCTGCAAGTGCCATTTTTTGCATATCTTTTTTTAAATTCTCTGGCTTTGTGTCTTTATGATAATGGCCTAGTCTTTTTTTCCTTATAAAAACTAACGCCTGTTCGTACTCTTCATCTTCATTTGTTGCAAAATCAGCAGATAATCCCTTTTCCAATAATTTTAATTTTATTTGTTTCGTGGATTTCCCTTGAATTTTTAATTTATTTATCAAAGTTTCTTTATATAAATCATCATTAATATAACCTAAATCTTGCATTTTTGATACAACTTTTTCAATCCATTCTGATGCCTCATCAGGTTTTTCAGCTCCTTTTAAAACATCTTTTTTAACTCTTCTTTTTAAAATATTGCGCAAATTAGCACTAGAGCTTGAATATCTTTCCAAATAATACAAAGCTATATTTTCAATTCTTTTATGTGTTATCTTTTTTACCATAATAAATATTGTATCAAATTTTATTTTATTGTATATATATAGTATTAATATTAAAAAATTTAAAGAGGTCGATATGAAAAAAATACTTTCTATTATGTTATTAATTGCTGTTTCTGCTTGTTCAGGGGTTGGAAATTTTACAGAAGAAACAAGAATTAATATTTATAATGATAACCCTAGCAAAGAACCTAAAACCCAAACAAACTTCAAAGTTGACAGAGTTACATTGTCAAGTCATTATCGTTCTCGTTCTACCGCTCCTGTCGTTGATAATTTAATGGAAACTTCTCCTGATAAACTTACTAGAGAATGGATGAAATCTCGTTTTGGCTCTACAAAACCTGGCTCACCATTGAAATTAGTTGTTTTTATAAAAGAATCTTCAGTTACACAAAAACCTGTAATTCGTAATGGTATATTAGATACTGAATACGCAGTATACCGCGCAAATATTGATCTGGAAATAAAAGTGCAAAACGGGAATCAAACTGTTGGAGCAGTTTTTTCAAAAGCATTCGAAGAAAGAGTTGTTGAAAATTACTTATCACTACCTGAAAAAAATAAAATTTGGAATGATTTAATATATACTGCCCTTGAAAAAGCAGATATTGAAATGCAAATCGGGATTGATAGATACCTTAACGAATACGTAAGCTACTAATCAATTATATCTATATATAAGAAATAACTTGTCAATTACATCATATTGTAATATTATTACATTATGAAAAATTTAACTGACAGAAACCATAATCATGGAAAATGTAGCGCAAAGGCATTATTAAAAGCGCAAAAGTTTTGTGATGAGAAAAAGCTTTTATTTTCCCCTATTCGTCAGTTAGTTTTCAAAATCATTTGGAATTCACATAAAGCAATTTCTGCATACGACTTATTAGAAATTTTAAAAAAATCCAATAAGAAAGTGGTTGCCACTACTGTTTACAGAGCCTTAGAGTTTCTAGAAGAAAACAGCCTTATTCATAAAGTACACAGTTCTAATTCCTATATAGGGTGTTCTTTTATTGGAGAAAAACACATACCTTTTTTGTTTATATGTAATGAATGTAATGAGGTAGGTGAACTATATAAGGAAGAGTTACCAAAAACCATAATAAAAGCTGAAAAAAATTCCAAATTTAAAATAAAGGATCCTGTCATTGAAATGGTTGGGGTATGCTCCTTATGTCAAAAGAAATAAGCTCTATTTTATCTTTTGAAAACATTTCTCTTTCTTTTAATAATAAGAAGATTTTAGAAGATATTTCATTTTCTCTAACTCAAGGACAAATAATAACAATAATTGGACCTAATGGTGCAGGAAAAAGCTCTATTTTAAAACTTATCATAGGACTTTACAAATCATCATCAGGAATCATTCATAAAAAGAAAAATTTAAAAATAGGCTATGTTCCTCAAAAAGTTATTATTGATTCTTTATTACCTATGACTGTCAAAGATTTTATAGGATACTATCCTGAAATTTTTAATTATTTAGAACTAGAAGATATAAAAAGCAGTTTTTTATATACATTATCGGGAGGTGAACTTCAAAAAGTATTACTTGCTCGTGCGCTTGTCAGAAATCCCGATTTATTACTACTTGACGAATCTTCACAGGGTTTAGATATTTCTGGCACACTAAAATTCTATAATATCATTGATAAAATTAACAAAGAAAGAAAAACATCTATTATTATGGTCTCTCATGACCTTAACGTTGTTTTAAACCGAACCGACGAAGTTATTTGCCTCAATCGTCATATTTGTTGCAAAGGTATGCCTGACAAAATCACATCTGCCGATGGTTTTAAAAACTTATATGGCGAAGATGATTTTAATAATATTGCACTTTATCGTCATTCTCATAATCATTCTCACAACAGAGATGGAGATATAATATGATAGAGCCATTTATGATAAAAGCACTAATAGCAGGAACAATCATCGCTGTGATAGGTGGGTTTTTGGGCTGTATTATTGTTTGGAGAAGACTTGCATGTTTTTCTGATTGCATTTCACATGCTGTTTTACCTGGAATTGCTCTTGGTTTCATTTTTAACATCTCTTTGGCTTGGTCTGCTTTTTTTACAGCTATTTTAATTAGTGTTTTTTTAGGAAAGTTTAAAGAAAAGCTTGTTGTTTCTATTGATACTTTTTTAATTATAATTGCTCAAATAATGTTTTCATTGGGTGTTATTATATTATACAAAAATCCTCAAATAAACAGTAATTTAATGAACTTGTTATTAGGAGATATTTTGTCCATTTCCACAGTTTCTTTGGTTATTTCTGGCCTTGCCGGTCTTTTGATTTGTGCTGTTCTTATATTTAATTGGAATAAAATTATAACTATGTGTATAAATGAAGAAATAGCAATTTCAGAAGGGATTAAAGCTAATTTTCTAAATTTAATAATTTTAATTTTAATTGCTATTTTTACAGCCATTTCAATGCAAAGTATCGGTATTATTCTTGCAACGTCAATTCTTTTAATTCCTACTACTACTGCTCGAATGTTTTCTAAATCAGCTATTTCTATGCCTTATATTGCTTGTTTTATCGGAATTTTAGGAATTGTTTTTGGAATATCTCTTTCGTACTTTATCGATGTACCAACTTCACCAGCTATTGTTATGACTTTAGGTATAGTTTTATTTTTTAGTTTTTTCTTTAAAAAATAATTAACTTCTTTATAATACTCTTAATCATTAAACTAACTAATAAACCAGAAAGGTTTTTTATGCCAAGAATCGAAGATATACCTTTTTCAGATATATATATCACACCAGACAACAGCCTTTTTATCCATGATGGCAAAACTAAATACGGGCTTCAAAAAATCGAAGCTGATGACTTTAACGAATTTAAACAATCTCTTGTAAAATCATGGAAAGGTAAATCAAGTTATTCCATGATTTACGACCAAACTATATATAGGGTTGAAAAAGTAGAAGCCATTGTTGGAACCCATTATTCAGTCAGAAGAATGCCAAGAAAAACTCCAGATTTCACAAAATTAGGTTTTCCTCCTGAAGTGTACAAATATCTTATATCTTTAAATAGGGCTTCTGGATTATTACTTTGGGGTGGTGCTACTGGTACAGGTAAAACAACATCTATATCTTGTTTAGTTAAGAAATTTTTAGAAAGAGAAGGAGGCTTTTGTTATACGATTGAAGATCCTCCTGAAATGCCTCTTGATGGGGTTTACCAATCTCAACGAGGTGGTCTTGCATTATGTAAACAAACTGAACCACCAAATGGCGATTGGGGCGAAGGTTTAAAATCAGCATTAAGAAGTAAACCAAGATATATTTTAGTAGGAGAAATAAGAACTCCTGAAACAGCTACCCAAGTTTTAAGGGCTGCAACCAGCGGACACCTTGTGTTATCCACTATCCATGCGAACAGTGTAGAAGACGCTCTTAATTCTATGATTAAATATGCGACAGCTTCTGGAATTAACGATAATCTTGCTGCTGATTTATTATCACGAGGTATTCTTGGAGTTATTCAACAAAAATTAGAAGGAGAAACAAGTCTTAGTCCTGATGTATCTTTCTGTTTTGCTAATCCTAATCCATCGACTCCTGACCAAATGAGAATACACGTAAGGGATATGCAGCTTCATCTAGGTACTTTAATGGAAGCACAGCTTGCTAAACTTATGCAAGGTCGTCCATTATTTAGAGATGCTCCACCAACTTTACGCGATCAGTTTGAATAATTAATTAATAAGATTCTATTATTTTTTTAGCAGCAGGTATAATATCTTCTGGTTTATCAACCATTACAAATGCTTTTAAGATTTTTTCTGAGGTAAATCCTTCTTTTGCAGCAAGCTCAATTTGTTTATAAGTTAAGTCATAATAACCATCAAGATTTAAAACAATGATAGGTTTTTTAATTATACCTACGTGCTGTTGTACTATTACTTCGTATAATTCATCAAGAGTTCCAGTAGATCCAGGCAATGCGCATAAAACATCGCCCTTTTCACATAAAAGACGTTTTCTTTCTGCTAAGTCATCAGTGAAAAGAGGTTTAACATTGCTAAGTTCCATAGGCTCACCAGTAAATTCATTTGCAAATTCTTTACTATGCTCTCTATCCCAAATTTTTTGGGTAGTTATTCCCATAACTTTTCCGCCATTATCATACACCGATTTGGCAACAGTGCCCATCATTCCGAACATTCCGCCACCATGAACAAGCTCTATATTATTTTTTGCAAGTTCATGTCCCAAAATTTCAGCAGCTTCTTTATATTTAGGTTTGTTTCCATACCAAGATCCGCAATAAACTGTCATTGATTTTATTTTTTGTTCCATAAACTTTATCCTTTAAAAAAAAGAAAAATCCCTATACAAAAGTACAAGGATTTTTAATAAATTAATTATCTACTTAAATCATTATTAGCATTTAAGGTTTGTTGGTTATTTGTTTTTTCTAAAACTTCTTTAGGATTAATTCCCCAAGCTTGTAGAGTCCAAGCGCCGTTATCATATTTCAAAATACTATATGCACCGGTTAGCATTTTTAACTTTACACCTTCAAGAGATGCTTTATCAGAAACCATTTCCAACGCAAATTTAGCAATACCGCTACTTGTTGCAACAAATATTTTTTGGTTTGAATCTTTTATAGAATTACCAAAGTCGACCCAAGCTTCCTTAGCAGCGTCAACATCAATATTCCAGCCATCTGGAACTATTGATTGCTTGTTCCATAAATCGATAGCT
Organism: uncultured Lactobacillales bacterium; assembly: GCA_964369365.1. Classification (GTDB taxonomy): domain Bacteria; phylum Pseudomonadota; class Alphaproteobacteria; order CAYJES01; family CAYJES01; genus CAYJES01. The sequence continues at coordinate 5,200 of CAYJES010000028.1, forward strand.
TCTTTTCCCAATCTTGCAACAACTTCTGGCTCTGGCTTGCCTTCATCAATGCCATATTCAAATTCCATGAATACTTCATCATTAATTTCAATAGGCATATCAATTCCCATAGCTTCTAAAGCTTTTTGCGCTGTTACCTTTGCTCTTTTAAGTGATGAAGAATAAACTTTATCAGGAATTAACCCTTCTTTTTTAAGGCATTCACCTAACATTAAACCTTGTTCTATTCCTGTTTCAATAAGAGGAAGATCCGTTTTAGATCCTTGTCTTAAAGTAGGCCCACCAAGCTCAAAAGTTGTCCCATGTCTTGCAATGATTAAAGTGGTTGCCATTATTTAAACTCTCCATGTTTAGCAAGTAATGCTTCTGCACGACCAACATCTTCAGGAGAATCAACACCACTCATAGAACCATAACCTTTATAATCAACCACAACAACTTTAATTTTCATGCCGTTTTCAAGGAATCTTAATTGCTCTAGACCTTCTAATTTTTCATAATCAGTCATAGGAAGACTTACATATTTTTTCAAAGGTTCATATTTATATCCATAAAGACCAATATGGCGATGAACTGGAGAAGTATCAGATTCTTCTCTTAATTGAGCTTCTGGTCTTAATGCTGGGATAATATTTTTAGAAAACCAAATTGCATAATTATCATTGTCTAAAATACAAGTTGTACCACTGAATGGAGTAGTTTTTTTACTTTCACGCAAAGCATCAAGTTGTTCCCAGGTCATTTTTACACAAGGAGTAATCAAAGCAACATCTTGGGATTGTTTATACGCATTAAGCATATCTTCTACAAACCAAGGTGGGCATAAAGGGTTATCACCTTGTAAATTTATGATAAATTCTGGTTTTTCACCTTCTATATTTTCAGCAGCTTCAAGCACAGCTTCTGAACCATTTTTACAATCATAAGAAATATTAACCCATTCCATATTATTTGCATCGCAAAAATCTTTGATTAATTGGTGTTGAGTTGCCACAACAACTCTTACTTCTTCACCGAAATTTGCCGCTGCTTTTTTCGCATTTTCATAAACACGTAAAATCATTTCTTTTCCAGCAATTTTTTCCAAAGGTTTTCCTGGAAATCTAGTAGATTCGTATCTAGCAGGAATTGCAATTAAGTATTTAGACATTTTATAGTTCCTTTCTTGTTTTTACAAAATTGTTTTTATATTCTATATTCAAAATTAATTGTTTCAACTTTTTTCTATTTTTTATTAATTGTTTCTTTTATTTCAGCTATATCTTTTTGTAATGTGTTTTCAGACATATCATTTTCCCAATATTTTTTATCAAGAATCTTTACGACAATTTTTTTAACTGGGTTTTTATCCATCGCTATTTGACTTGCATGATAATCTGATGGTTCATAGTGTACAAAATAGTCATTTTCAAGAACGTTCCATACAGATTCTTTTGTTGGAGCAAGAGCCACAAATCCTATGTCTTTTTCGTCTTTAAATCCTGTGTCATGCGCCACCGGGTTTCCGAACACTGCTAATGCTTCATCATATGACGTATAATTACCTTGATAAATTGATAGCTCTCTTCCTTCTGATAAATAAAATATATCATGGTGCTTAACATGTACTTCACTATCCACTTTTGCTATATCTTTTTTACCATCTTGTAATATTATTCTTAACCAAGAATTTACTTTTATTATCTCATTTCCTTCTATTTCTTTTAGTGTAGGAAGAAGAGCATTAAGAGCTTCTAACCCTAATTTTAATTCTTGAGGGTAATCATTTGTATTTTCATTATTTATTTTATTATATATCATTATATTTTTCCTTTTATTAATCTTTTTGCATCAATTTTTCGTTCGCAATTAATTTATTAATCTGCATAGCATGTGGTTCGAACGAACAATTCTTACACATTTTATATTTTTCTAAATTATCTTTTGAAAAATATAAACTTAAATCATATATTAATGGAATTAATTTTTTTTGTATAGTCATTAAAGGTTCTGTAATAATATTTCCAACTATTCCTTGCTCATGTTCTTTTATACCCAGCATTTTTCCAGTATAATTTGTACATATTGATACATTTCCATCTGGATCTATTGCCAAAAATTTTCCAATTTGTTCACAAGGATTTGTTCTTGTATATACTGATTTAAGCTTATCTACACTTCCTGCCCTATCACATCCTAATTTATCTAAATTTTTTGCATAAATCCTAAGATTTGGCTTCCCTTTTAGATATTCCCAGTTATCAGGGAACACAGCATTGTATTCATAATAATACCCTTCTATTATCATTGTTTTAGATTTATCTAATTTAACATCAAGTTTTGAAAGAATATTATGTAGTTTTTTTTCTATCCAACCACTATTAAACACTTCTATTTCATTTATATTATCAGGATATATTTGCATCCGATATTCTTTCATTCCTGCTTTGGCTGTTTCTTTTAACATAATTTTATTAATAATAGAGCTGTTTGTATTGCATGAAACATTAACATCTGGCAGATATTCATAAATAATTTTTATTTTATCAGCTAAAGAAGGCAATAAAAAAGGCTCATTATAACGATTAAGAGAAATACCACCTTTAAAATTAGCCTCTCTTAATTTATTACAAATCACTTTCAAATCGTTATCAGATAAAATTATTTCATCTTCTTTTTTGTTTGGAAGCGAGTTTGGACACCAACCACATAGTCCTGCTCTATTACAATTTCTAGATAAAGCTAAATCAATATTTACAATACTATTGAAATTAAATTCTTCTTTCCACAATTCATTTTTATAGTCATCTTTTAATAATTCAACCATTTTCAACCCTTTAAAAAAGGGGAAAGATTTTCATTTATCTTTCCCCCATTTGATATTTACACCAATCCTCTTACTATGTAATCTGTTTTAACTTTTTCCATTGCAACAAATCTTGCAAAATTATTAAAACGTACATATGGTTTATCTTTTATTCCAGATTCGTTTCTAACAGATTTTCTTTTAGCAACAAATTCCATGTAAGATACGCCGTGACGCATCAACAAACAAGTCGAAAGTCCTAATTTTTCAGCACCAATTATATCTGTTCTTCCTGTATCACCTACCATAAGAATTTTTGAAGGATCTGTTATTTTATAGTTTTCTTCTAATGATTTTAATATATCACCATATATTTTTGTATCAGGTTTGCCTGAAACAATTGTTTCTCCACCTAATTCTTTGTATGCAAGAGCAATAGTTCCTTGCCTTAATGCTTTCATACCATTTTCCATAGCAAATAAATCAGGATTGAAAACAACCAATGGAAGTTTATTATCAACCATTTCTTTTAAACCTTGCATGTATAGTTCAGCATTTTCTTTAATAGATTTTGTCGGAAAATATTCAATATCTTTTTCATCTATTTGTGGAATACCACAATATGCGAATTCTGCATCTTTTGGATTATCTACAATAATAACTCCGGTATCAGCCAAAGCTTGTGGAACAGGATCAGGATTTTTAAAGTTAGCTACTCCATAAATATATACTTTTTTACCATTTAATGGGATCTCATTACTAAGAACAAGCTTGCGACCAAATTCGCCAGATGTGAAAATTTCTGTGTAATGAATTCCTTTAAAAACACCTTTTTTATCATAACTTTTAACAGAGCTAGCAGCACCAGCAGTTGTGTTAGAAAGAATATATAAAGGTTTTTCCGTTTTAACAATATTTTCCATAACATCTATTGATGGTTTTGAAATTTTACCATTAAGGTTAAATACACCATAAGCATCAAAAATAAATGCATCATGTTTTTCTATTAATGGCTCAAAGCTATCTAAAATTTTAACTTCCATTTTTTTCTCCTTGTTTTTTTTAAATAATTAATAAAGCTAGATTCATAATAAATCAGCGACATAATATACAAAAATAATAATATTGTCAATAATTATCTTTATTGTTTTGTGTGTTTTTATCTGCTATTTTTTGTTTTTTCTAGTATTTCCCAGACTAAATCTGATTTATTTATTTTTTCTTGAGGAACCTTTTTGTTTTTCATCGGTAAGTTATACTTTTGCATCAATGCTGAATGATCAACAACATAACCCAATCTTGAAAAATCTATCATTTTCAAAACTAATCCTTTTTTTAATCCACCTTTACTAGCTATTTGTTCATTTAAATAATTATGATAAGCGTTATGTAATTTTTCGCCAATATATACAAGATTTTTCTTTGTAAAAGGGGTTGTTTTAAAATATTTAGGAACTATTTTTCCTTTTTCATAAAACAATTCATTAAATTCCCTGCCAAAACTTCTTAAAATAACATGATGGATATTTAATTTAGGAAGCCTTTGCTGAGTTTTATTATTGTCATTTACGAGTCCAGACATATTTCCAAGCTTCATCAAAGCGATTTCAGCTTCTGATATTCCCATATTTAAAAGTTTATCATGTTCTGATTTTATAGTTGCGCACATCCTTACGAAAAAACTACTCATCTTTTTATATTTATCTTTTTCTATTATTGCTTGTTCTTTTGTTTGTGGATTTAGTATTTCTATATATTTTGTAAATTCCTCATCTTTTGCCATTTCCTTAATTAAAGCTTCTGCTTCATCACTAGTCAAATCATTAAAATTAGTTGAGGGTATATTTTTAATCTGGATTCTAGATTTACTTCCGCTATATTTTTTTGTTTTTATATTATCGTAAATATAAGGATTAATAAGAGCAGGCAATATCGGATGTTTTAAAAAATTGCTATAAGATATGTTTTCAGATTGCTCTTTTGTTATTCCTATTTCCAACAAACTATCTGGGTTTATTGTTGCTTTTAACCTTAAAATATTGCTGTGGCGAGCAGGTTTTGGATAATTAATATTATCAAGTAAAAATTTTTTATTTTTTAATTGCTCTATTTTTCTGCTATCTGCACTTTCAATCAATTTGACAATACCTGTAACATGTGATGTTTTGACAAACAACATATTATCAATATCTTTATCTGCAAAAGGATCTATTCTGATTATTTCGTATCCGAACGGATAAATTCCTTTTCTTGACATTTGACTTACTATTTTCGAACCAAACAAATTTGTAAAATAATCTAATGTTTCAGAATTTTCAAACATTTTTGCAAAGAATTTTTTTTCTTTTTCTTTCTCTAAAAAGTGAAAATTTTCTTTTATTACTTTATTTTTTGATCTTAAAACTGGACAACATTTATCGTCTGTGTAATTATCAAGCACCTCTACTAAAAATTCTTTTAATATTTTAGGCATTAAAACGACATTTTTATAAGATATTCCGCCTCCATATTTAGGACTTTGCATAAAAAATGGAACGTATTTCAATCTTTCCTGCTCGGATAATTTAGCTGTGTAATCTTTTATAAAATTTTTTTCCAAAGTTTCTCTATATTTGATTTTTTTCGGATTTTCTGTAGCTGTGTATTGAACAATATCAAAATAAAGTCTAATACCATCTCTGGACAACAAACTATTAAGTTCTGTTATTTTGTTCTTAAGAATTTCTTGCTTGGTGTCTTTTTTCATTATTAAATCTTTCGTTAAAATTTAATACTTTTTATGTACTAATTATATCACAAATATTATATAAAGCCAGATAAATAAAAAATATTGATTATTCCCTGATTATCTTTATAATACTTTATATTACAACTCTTTATAATATACGAGGTATAAATATGTTAAGAAATATTGTTTTTATTTTTTTGGCTTATATTTTATTAGGTGGATTTATATATATGATTTTCCTTTATGACAGATCGCCTGTAAAAAATATTACTGACATTAAGTTTTACACATCTGATTTTTATACACTCGAAGGTAATAATTCTATAAAAAAAGAAAGTAATATTGGACCTGGCTTCAAAATATTAGAGTATGTTTATAAAAAAAGAAATCTTCCCCAGCCTAAAATTGAACTTGCCCCTATTAGCGTTTATTTCCCTTTTGTACTTGAAAGCAGAAAATATGCAATTACAACTCTGACAAAAACATTCAGCATGGAATATCTTTTTAAATGGGCTGGACCTATTTTCAGCACTTATCGCCATGTTTATGTTCTTGAAAAAGACTATGATAAATATAACGGAAATATAACTAATCTTGATTATGCTATTGTTAATGGATTTTTTGATGAATCGCTGCTTGCAAGAAACCAAGTTTCTGAACAAAAAATTTCTTTAGTAGATAATTACGCTCAAGCAATAGAACAAATTAAATCAGGAAAAGCACAAGCTATTGTCATGGGATCTACTATAAAACATGAATTATCAACAAATCCTAAATATAAAGACATTAAGTTTAAATCTATTTTTAATTTAGGAGAAAGGCATTACTATTTTGCATTTAATGTTGATACACCTAATAACATAATAGTTAAGTTCCAAGAAGATATTAATGAATTTAAAAAAACAAAAGAATATATTGATTATGTTAACAACCTTAAAAATTAAATCTATTTTTGAAATTTTTAAAAGTCAAAATCCTAATCCAATAGCAGAGTTAGATTTTGTAAACGATTTCACATTTCTTGTTGCAATTCTTTTATCTGCCCAGGCAACTGATAAAGGTGTTAATAAGGCTACTCCAGCTCTTTTTGCTGTTGCTGACAGCCCCAAAAAAATGCTTGAGCTAGGGCTTGATGATTTAAAAAATTATATTAAAACCATAGGTCTTTATAATAACAAGGCTAAAAATATCATTGCGCTTAGCGATATTTTGGTAAAAGAACACGGCGGTAAAGTCCCTACAAAAAGCGAAGAACTAGAAAAACTTCCAGGAATAGGAAGAAAAAGCGCTAATGTTTTTTTTAATACTATATATAAAAAACCCGTTATAGCTGTTGACACACATGTTATCCGCACCAGCAACATCATTGGTATTACAACTTTTAAAAAACCTCTTGAAATAGAACAAGATTTATATAAAAAAATTCCTAAAGAATATCATATTCATACTAGCAATTGGCTTGTCTTACACGGCCGATATATTTGTACTGCTAAAAAACCTAAGTGTGACATTTGTCCTATTTCAAAGTATTGTATTAATGCTTTTAACCCTTAATCTTTAATATTTATTGACTTTTAAAAATAAAAATATTATGTTACTTAATGTTTTAATTTAGATTTATGGAGATAATAACATGTCTGTAACATTACCTGCTGGATACAAACCTTCTGCTAAAGAAGAATACATGAATGATTTGCAACTTGAGTATTTCAAAAGAAAACTTATTGCTTGGAAAGAAGAATTACTAGAAGAGTCAGAAGGTACTCTTGAACAATTAAAAGAAAATACAGAAGACGCTGCTGCTTCTGATATGGCTGATAGAGCATCAGACGAAATCGATAAAACATTAGAACTTCGCACAAGAGACAGAGCAAGAAAGTTAATTTCTAAAATTGATTCAGCAATCAAAAGAATTGATGAAAAAGATTATGGTTATTGTGAAGAAACTGGTGAACCTATCGGTCTTAAAAGATTAGAAGCAAGACCTGTTGCAACTCTTACGATAGAAGCACAAGAACACCATGAAAAATTGGAAAAAACTCTTGGAAAAACTGCTGCTAAGCAAGTAGATATAGATTTTGGGGATGAATAAACCCATATTTAACCTATATAATCATAAGGTTATTCTTGCGTCATCATCACCAAGAAGAAAAGATCTTTTGTCTTCTCTTGGGGTTGAATATGAAATTTTTTCCCCTGACATAGATGAAAGCATAAAAAAAGGTGAAAATCCTAAATCATATGCAATCAGAATGGCAGAAGAAAAAGCTTTAACGGCAAATAAAAAATTTTCAAATAATATAATTATTGCTGCTGATACTTCTGTTTTTCATGGAAACAGAATGCTAGACAAGGCAAATAATGACGAAGATGTTAAAAAATTTCTTACATATTTAAGTGGTAAAAACCATATTGTATATAGCGGAGTTGCTGTTATTTTTCCAAACGGGAAATGTGTAAAAAAAGTATCTTCTACTAAGGTTAAATTTAAACAACTCACTCCTGATGAAATAAATTTTTATGTTGATTCAAAAGAAGGTATAGGAAAAGCGGGTGGTTACGCAATCCAAGGAATAGGACAAACTTTTATTATTTCTATCTCTGGATCGTACAGTGGGGTTGTTGGATTACCTACTTACGAACTTTCACAAATATTAAAGGGTTATGATGGTAAATAAATTAATATGTTCTATCAAAGATGGGGTTAAAAAAATAGCCTTGCTCGAAAATGAAGAATTAAAAGAGTTATATGTTTTTAAAACCGATAAACTAGCGAGTGGTGATATTGTTATTGGCAGAATTTCTGAAAAAAATGATAATATAAAAGCATTTTTCGTAGATTTAGGTAAGGCAGGTAGTGGTTTTTTACCTATCAACAAATATAATAATTATAAAGTTGGTGACACTTTGGCTTTTGAAATAATAAAAGAAGCAAAAGATGGAAAACATCCTAAATTAACCACTAACATATCATTAGCAGGTGCATTTTGCGTGTATTCTCCTGACGGTGATGGTTATAACATTGCTAAAAGTATAAATGACGAAGATGAAAAACAACGTCTTGAATATATTGCAATGGATATAAAACCACATCTTGAAGGTGGATTAATGATTCGTTCTGCAGCAATAGGAATAAATGAAGATGTTATAAGAAAAGAACTAGAATTTCTAAAAGCAAAGTGGCAAAAAATATCTTCCCAAAAAGAATTAGGTTTGTCAGCAAAAGGATTGGATTCTATTATATTCTTTCTTGCTAAGTATAAAGATGGTTTTAAAGAAATAATTTGTGACAACGCTGATTTTTTAGCAGCTATCAAAGGTTGGGGTTCTCAAGTTAATCTTTCTCATGACATTTTTTCATTTCATGCAGGAAGCGAAGATTTATTTGCAAAATTTGGACTCGATGAAAACCTAGATTTATTGCTGGAAAAAGAAGTTTATCTAAAAGGCGGCAGCAAAATAACAATCGAACCAACAAAAGCTTTAATAGCAATTGATATAGATTCAGGTGGCAATCATAACGATATTTTAAATATTAATATAGAAGCATGTAAAGAAGCCTTAAACCAAATTAGACTCCGCAATTTATCTGGTCAAATTGTCATTGATTTAATAAAAGACAGACGAAATCCTGATTTATCAAGTAAAGTCATAAAAAATTTATATGACATTGCTAATAATGACAGTGTCAGAACAAGAATTGTTGGAATAACCCCTCTTGGAAATATAGAAATTACAAGAGAAAGAAGATTTGCATCATTGTATGAGGTTTTAAATGATAATAAACATTAATCAAAAATGTCCTATTTGTAATAAATTACAAAAAGAAGAAACCTATCATCCATTTTGTTCAAAAAGATGTGCTGATGTTGATTTAAATAGATGGTTTAATGGTTCTTATGCAATTCCTGTGGTTGAAAACGATGAAACCGATACCGAATCAATGTCAAAAGAGTAATGATTTTATAATTATTTTCAAAAAAGTTATTGACTCTTAATTCAAAAACATATATAAGGACTCATTCAAAAACATTTAATTTAAGGAAAAAAATAATGTTCGCAGTAATAAAAACAGGCGGCAAGCAATATAAAGTCGCAAAGAATGATATCATTAGAATCGAAAAACTAGACGGTAAAGCTGGTGACTCGATTAAATTTGATGAAGTATTGATGGTTGGGGATAAAATCGGCACACCTATGGTTGCTGGTGCAAGTGTTTCTGGCGTTATCAAAGCTATGGATAGAAATGACAAAGTTATTATCTTCAAGAAAAAACGCCGTCAAAACTATCGCCGTAAACGCGGTCATAAACAACATGTAACAATCGTTCAAATTACAGATATCGCTGGATAATTTGATATAGAGGGAGTAAAGAAATGGCTCATAAAAAGGCTGGTAGTAGTACCAAAAACGGAAGAGATTCTGAAAGTAAACGTCTAGGGGTAAAAAAATATGGCGGTGAAGCTGTAATTCCTGGAAATATTATTATTCGTCAAAGAGGAACAAGATATTATGCAGGCGCTAATGTTGGAATGGGTAAAGACCACACATTATTCGCTTTATCAGAAGGTAAAGTTCTTTTTGAAATCAAAGAAAAACAACGCACTTATGTTTCAGTTGTTTAATTTGAAATAGATACTTTTTTAAATACTAACAGGCGGCATGGTCTGTTAGTATTTTGTTTATTTAATTTCCATGCAAGTCCGCTGAAATTTCAGGTCTGGCAAACAAAGAAGATATATTATTATGACACAAAAAAATGAAACAGAGTTTTCAACTGGTGAAAACTTTCAAGACTTACTCAACGAATTTTTTGAAGCAAAACAAAATCTACAAGGTACAGTAGTTTCTGGAACTATTGTTGCTTTGGATACTGATTTTGCAATCGTTGATGTTGGTTTAAAATCAGAAGGAAGAATTTCCTTAAAAGAATTTGGAACTAATGCTGAACTTAACGTAGGCGATAAAATCGATGTATTCATCGATCGTTACGAAGATAGAGAAGGTAATGTAGTTCTTTCAAGAGATAAAGCAAGACGTGAAGAATCATGGAATGATTTAGAAAAATTACTTGAAAAAGGTGAACACGTTGTTGGAACAATCTTTGGAAAAGTTAAAGGTGGATTTACTGTTGATTTGAATGGCGCTGTTGCGTTCCTTCCTGGTTCACAAGTAGATGTTCGCCCTGTTCGTGACATTTCTGCACTTATGGGTATTCCACAACCTTTTGTTATCATTAAAATGGACAGAGTAAGAGGCAACATCGTTGTTTCAAGACGTGCCATCCTAGAAGAAACAAGAGCAGAACAAAGATCAGAAATTATTGCAAACCTATCTGAAGGTCAAACAGTAGAAGGTATTGTTAAGAACATTACTGATTACGGTGCGTTCATTGATTTAGGTGGCGTAGACGGACTTTTACACGTTACAGATATTTCTTGGCGTCGTATTTCTCATCCATCAGAAGTATTGTCTGTTGGTCAACCTATCAAAGTTCAAATTATTAAATTTAACAATGATAACCAACGTATTTCTCTTGGTATGAAACAATTAGAAGAAGATCCATGGAAAAACATCGAAGGCGCTTATAAAATTGGCGACAGATTACAAGGTGTTATCACAAACATCACTGACTACGGTGCATTTGTTGAAATCCAAAATGGTGTAGAAGGTCTTGTTCACGTTTCAGAAATGAGCTGGACTAAGAAAAACGTTCACCCAAGCAAACTTGTATCAACTTCACAAAACGTTGATGTAATTGTTCTTGAAGTAGAACCAGAAAAACGTCGTATTTCGCTTGGTATCAAACAAAGCACGCCAAATCCATGGCAAGGTTTTGCTGATAGCCACAAAATTGGTGACGAGATTGAAGGCGAAGTTCGTAACATCACTGAATTCGGTTTATTCGTTAGCCTTGCTGGCGATATCGATGGTATGGTACACTTATCTGACCTCAGCTGGGAAAAATCAGGCGATGATGCATTAAAAGATTATACTAAAGGTATGTCTGTAAAAGCTAAAATCCTTGATATCGACGTTGAAAAAGAACGCGTAAGTCTTGGTGTTAAACAACTTTCAGCAGATGAATTCTCTGAACAAACTGGTGATATGCGTAAAGGTGCAGTTGTTACTTGTGTAGTAAGTGCAATCGAAGACGCTGGTATCGAAGTAGAAGTTGATGGCATTAAAGGATACATCAAAAAATCTGATTTATCTCGTGACAAATCAGAACAAAACCCATCAAGATTCGCTGTTGGCGATAAAATTGATGCAAAAGTAACACAAATAGATAATAAAACTAAGAAAATTTCTTTATCTATTAAATCTAGAGAAATTGAAGAAGAAAAACAAGCTATGGCTGAATTTGGTTCAGCAGATAGCGGTGCTTCTTTGGGTGATATCCTAGGTGCTGCTTTGGCTAAAAAAGATAACTAAGATTTAATTCTTATTACTTTTTAAAAACCGCTCTGTTATTTCAGGGCGGTTTTTTTTATCTTTGAAGATTATTAAAATAGTTATCAAATAATTTCTTAGCTATTTTTTTTTCATTTTTATAATCTATCTTTGAAAATATATCTGTTTGTTTTGGTATGTATAACCTTCTATCTAATAAAAACAGGTTTTCAATCAATTTTTTTGAATACGTTATTTCATTTCCTATTATTTCGTAAATTTCATTAAAATTAAGCGATTTATTTCCATTTTTCTTTTTGATTTTTAAAAAGTTATATTGATATGATAAACCAGTACTATTCATTCTCTCAAAGCAAAACCCAGTTTCTTTTGCCGTGAAATTATAAATGAATGCTAAAAATGCCGTATCTGCAACAAAAGATAAATATTCTTCAGGAATTTTATTGCCTGGACGGATATTATTTTTTGCCAATGAATATGATACATTTGCCGCGAACGGCTTATACTTTATAAAAAAATCCCAATTTTTTTGCCCAGTTTCAAATGATGTTATTAGTGTATGATACATTGCCATAGCTTCTAGTACCTGACTAGACATCAGCAGAGTTTTTATATCATATTTATCATAAAGCTGCCTAAAATCAGGAAATTTTAGTGATATTTTAGATATATCACTAAAGTGCTTTAATTCATGCGACATTGCTACATTTAATTCTAATTTTCCAATGTCTGTATTTTCAAGATTTATTATTGTTTTTTCATCTACGTATATTAAATTATGTTTAGGACTGTACGAATATCCACCTTTTAAAACAATAAATAATCCTCCTGATTGTATGAAATCATTGAGATTTTTTTTGTCTGTTGGATGTTTTATAATTTTTTTTGATAAATTTAACACTAGGTTGTGTTTTTTTTGAGCATCTGGACATATATCTTTGAATTTTTCAAAAACCTCAAAAGTTCCTAAATCTGTCATTTAACAACCTTAAAATCATTTTCTATTTTATTTTTTACTGCTTTTATCCAGTTATTTTCATTTTTTTCATTTACTTTTGATGTTGTTATTTCTTCACCTACTCTAGAATAAACTCCTGATTTATATTCATTATTTTTTCTATATAAAATCAAACTTTCAAGAACTTTTTCACTCAATGTGCACGGAAAATCTATTATTTCAAAAAACTCTCTACATGATATTTTTTCTTTACCTTTGCCTGCTGGCTTTAAAATCACTTTCAAAAAACCCATTCTGCCAAGCATATTTTCTTGATATATGCTGCCTATTGAGCCGCACCTTAAGGAATTCGTATTATTTACATCTAAATTATAAGAAAATGCTAATACAGCAAGATTTGCAACCGGAGATAAATATTCTTCAGGAATTTGATTTCCTTCTTTAATCCCATGTTTATTTAAAAATTTATACATCATTTCGGTAGATTTTCCAAAAGCATCATTTTGCGATAAGGGCAACCCTTGTTCAAAACCATCTTTAAAATTTTTAAAATATCCTGATATTTCCAAGGATTGAGTAATAATTTCAACGGAATTCATATCGTAGTTTGATTCAAATTTCCTTATATTTGGGTGTTTCTTTTCAATTTTTGCTATATCATTTGAATGTTGTAGTTCATGCAACAAAACATCTTTCACTATATTTAAATCAAAGGTGTCTATGTATTCTTTATCTATTAGTATTTCGTGTTTTTCATGATCATATAAATTTATACCTTTAGATTTTTTAAATTTTCCACCAGAAATTATAAAGTTATTTAAAAGTGTAATATCTTCTGGTTTAGTTAATATCATTTTTGCTATATCATCTATTT
>CAYJES010000029.1:0-18807 GCA_964369365.1 uncultured Lactobacillales bacterium
AAACCCCTAGTGCTGTGATAAGTCCTTGGATAGTTAGTGCTCCTATTTGAAGAGGACTAAGTCCCCAAAAAACAAAAGCAATAACAACACCAAGTAAATACGACAAAGGCATAGCTTTTGTAGATGCCCACCTGAACCCAGCCATAAGAATCAATGCAAGAAGAATAGGCATAAAAGCCAAAATCGCATAAACAGCCATAACCACTCCTAATTAAATATAAAATTGTTAAAAAGTTTATAGAAACCTAAATAAAAGTCAATAAACACTATGATATAATTACTGTTATATTATTGATAAATAGTAAAATAGAGTGTATGATTTAAAATAGATGGAGAATTTTAAATGAAAAATTTTATAGAATTTCAACAAAAAATGGGTAAATTAAAACATCTTTGCCGCGCTGGATGGGTTATACGAAATGTGCCAGAACCAGAAACAGTCGCTGCGCATTCATGGCGGATGGCAATGATGGCAATGCAAATGGAAAAAGAAATAATTGCTATGGGTGCGGATATAAACAAAGTAATAAAAATGTGCATTGCTCATGATGCAGCCGAAGCAATTGTCGGTGACATTATCCCAGAAAAACATCAAACGGAAGAAAATAAAATTACGAAAGATGAAAAAAGGATATTAGAGCAAAAGGCAATATCTGAATTGTCTTTACAATCTGAAATGCCTGTGCTTAAAGATTTGTTTGATGAATATGAAAACAATGAAACAGCAGAAGCTGTAATAGTAAAAAATTTAGATAAGGTGGATATGTTGTTACAAGCGTATGAGTATAAGTTAGAAAATCCAAACATAGAACGTTTAAATGAATTTATGTATTATAATGAAAAACTTGTAACCATTTCGTTTTTAAAAGATATCATAACAGAAATTAAAAATAGAATGAACAATGATTAACGTATTTAATTATTCAGAATTAATTTCTTCATTTGTTGATTTAGAAAAAAAACTTAAAAATGAAGAAATTGAGCATAAGAAAGGTATGTTTATTTCAAGAGGTAATATACCAATTTTAATTTCTGCTCCTCATAGTGTTGAACAGTTTCGCGAAGGAAAAATTAAAGCAGCTGAGCATAGAACGGCTTCAATTGCCACTTTTTTAAATAGCCAATATAATTGTTATATTGCTTATAAAACTGTTAATTTTAATGATGATGCAAACTATGATCCTAAAAGCTACTATAAAGAAAAATTAATAGAAATAATAGAGAAAGAAAAAATAAAACTTTTATTAGATTTACATATTATGTCGCCAACAAGAGAACATAACATTGATTTAGGGACTGGTGTAGGGAATAATGTGTCATATAAATACGATTTAATTAAAACGATTAAATCTAGTTTTGAATTATTTAATATAGAAAAAGTAAAAGTTGATTCAGTATTTAAAGCGGCTTATAAAAATACAGTGTCAGCAACAATAGCTAGAAGAAATAAAATACCATGTTTTCAAGTTGAAATGAATTGGAGATTATTGGATGAAAATAATAAAGAAAACCGAATACTTGATGTAATTAATTCATTAGGACAAATAATAGCAAATTATAAAAATTATATCATGCAAGAGTAATCTAAAGACGGTTATGATATTTTATTTGGGTTTAGATACTTTTGTTTTTCTTTTGGTATCCATGTTTGCACTATTTTGTTGAGTTTATCTATTTCAATAGGCTTTGCTAAGAAATCATTCATGCCTTCTTTTAAAAATAGCTCTTTTGCCCCAACAAGTGCATTAGCAGTAAGTGCAATTATTGGTAAGTTTTGATAATATTCTTCATCAATTTTTCTTATTGCTACGGTAGCATCTATACCATCCATTTCCGGCATCATATGATCCATAAATACTAAGTCATACTTTTTGTTTTTTATCATGTCGACCGCTATTGCGCCATTTACAGCTGTATCAATTTCAAATTCGAAAGGTTCCATTAGGCCTTTTGCAACTTCAATATTAATTATATTATCGTCTACAACAAGAACTTTTGCATCTGGTGCAATAAAATTATATACTTCCTCTTCTGCATCTAAGGTATTGTCATCACTATTAAATATGTTGCCAATTTGAATGCTACTTATAGGCAAGCTTACAGTGTTTTCATTTAGATAAACGGTTGCATCGTCTGCATCTGTTGTGAAAATTAAATTAGTATCCAAGTTCAAGTCGTTATGCAGGATTTTTATTCGCTCTATATGAACAGCAGGAGCAACCAGGTAATCAAATTTTTGATCTGAAAGATGTTGTTCAAGTTCTGATTGGTTTGTGCAAATAATGCAATTAGCTTGCATATCTTTAAATGTTTGACAAATAGAGCGTGCATATGCTTCTCGGAATTCATAGACAAGAACATTGATATTGTTAGCTTTATTAGCGATAGTCAAAGTGCCTTTAGATTGTTGAGGTATTTTTACAGTAAATACAGAGCCTACACCAATTTCACTTTTCACGGTTATGGTTCCGTTCATCATTTCACATAATTGCTTGGTTATAGCAAGGCCTAGTCCGGTTCCTTCGATGCTTCTATTCTTTTTGGTGTCAACACGTTCAAATTGTAAAAATAACTTGCAAAGATCTTCTTCTTTAATACCCATACCCGTGTCCGAAATATCGAATACAAGATCTACTGTATCATTTTGTTTTTCGAATGTGACATTTAAATTAATATTACCTGTTTTTGTAAACTTAATAGCGTTGCTTATAATATTTATAAGTATTTGCTTAATTCTTATTTCATCGCCAAGTAAAACATTAGGTATGTCGGATTGTACAAAGGTTGTAAATATAACAGATTTGTTGTTCAAACGCATTTTAGATATGTTAATAATGTCACTAAGCATAGAATTTATGTTGTATTCTTCATTTGTTATTTCGAGTTTACCCGATTCAATTTTAGATATATCTAAGATATCATTTATGATTACTAATAAATTTTCGCTGGCTTTTTTTATTTCGACTGCATAATTTTCCGCGGATTTGCCTTTATTTTCTCTAAGAACAATTTCAGACATTCCTAGTATAGCGTTTAATGGAGTTCTCATTTCGTGGCTCATATTTGCAAGGAAATTACTTTTTGCTTGCGAGCTAAGTAATGCTTCTTCATGTGCAAAGCGCAACTGTTCATCCATTTCGTGTTTTTTCTGTGAGTTTGCAAAAAGTTTTCCACTTATATCTAGCATATTTTTGTGCGCATCAGAATATGACACATTAGTAGAGTTGCTGCCTGTTGCTATTACACCAAAAAGATTATTGTACAAATATATTGATGCAGCAATGCTGTTTTCGCTGTTTTCTATTTTATTAAGTACATCTTCTTTCCATAAATCATTCATCCCAGATATAAAATCACTTATAGCTTTTTCTTTTTCAAAAGCTTTTCGTAATTCTTGAGGTACTTTGCTGTAATTTATGATTACATTGTTATCTTCTTTTGTATGTATTTGAAATTCAGGATCTTTATTAATTAAATTTCGAATATATTCTTGTATATTAGAAACATCAAAAATTATTTTTTGGTCTTGTTCTTTATTATAAATATGCGTTATATAGAAAAATTCGTTATTATCAATTTGTGCATATCGCCATAAAGTAAATTCAGAAGAATTAAAAGCAAATGTAAGAGTTTTTAAACAATCTGTAAGTACCGTGTTAAAGCTATCTGTATCGGTTACTTCTAATAATTTTTGAGATACAGCATTAACCGCCAATAATAACTTGTCTTGTTCGGTTAGAGTTTGTGTTCGTACTAAAATTTCATTTTCTAAATGGGCTTGATGATTTTCAAGTTGTTTTAAGGTGTCCTCTAATCTATACTGTGATGTTTTTAAGTGATCTATATTTAAGTGTCCGCCGATTACACGCGTTGCGAAACCGTTTTTATCCTTTGAAACAATCTTACCTACATCCTTTGTCCAAATGTAATGACCATCTTTATGGCGCATACGTATTTCACAATCGTAAGTATCAATTGTTCCTGCTACGAATTCATCAAGAGCTTTTACAACCATCGGAAGGTCATCTGGATGAGTCATAGCCTCCCACTCTGCTAACGAACCATTTATTTCATCTTGGGTATAGCCAAGTATTCGTAGATATTCATCGTTATACGATATAACATCGTTGACTATATCCCAGTCCCAAGTCCCAAACTCTGCTACTTCAATCGCTAGGTTAAGAATTTCGGTACTTTCTCTTAATAATTGTTCTGTTATTTTGATGTTTGTTATGTCTTGTAAAACACCGCAAAGAATAAGAGGCTTTCCATCTTTTGTATATTCAGTAACTTTGCCTTTGTCATGTCCCCAAATGATAGAACCATCTTTTTTTATCATTCTAAATTGAGCCTCGTATATAGGTTTTTGGCCTGCTAGGTAAGCATCAACGCTGTTTTCTGCTATTTTTAAATCTTCTGGAAGAAGCATTGATTCCCAAGTAGAAACATGAGGTGCAAGTTCTTCTTGGGTGTAACCGACAATTTCTGCCCATTCTTTACTATATATAACATGGTTGGTTTCTAAGTTCCATATGAAAACGCCTACATTTGTAATCGAAAGAGTTTCTTTTAAGTGTTCTACTGTAATCATATTATTATTTGGCATAACAATCTCCATTTTTGTTGTATATAAGTTAAAGTTATTATGGACTGGTGTCAATAGTAAACTGTACTATTTAATGACTATTTTTAATAAAGCGTGAAGTAAATTAAACTGTTTATTCCATTTTAGTGGTTTGACTTTTTATTTCTAGATTATATTATTGATATAGCAAAGTATGTAATACTAAATATAATAGGAGGCAAAATGACAACTAGGAAAAATCCATACACTTTTACCGAAGAAGTTTGGCATGCAAGCGTCCATGGAGTAGGGGTGATTTTTGGAATTTCCATTTTGACGTTACTTGTTACTTTTGCAAGTATTTACGGAGATGCATGGTCTATTGTTTCATGTGCTTTATTTGGGGTAAGTATTATTGTAATGTACACAGCATCAACTTTATACCATCTTATCCCAATTGAAAAAGCAAAAGGCGGTCTTAAAAAATTTGATCATATAGCAATTTATTACTTAATAGCAGGGACGTATACTCCTTTTTTGTTAATAGCCATGCGTGATGTATTAGGATGGGCACTTTTTGGTGCTGTTTGGGGATTGGCTTTTTTGGGAACTTTTTTAAAATTAAAAACAAATCCTTCAGGCACAAAGATATGGTCAATAGGTCTTTATCTTGGCATGGGGTGGCTTATTATTTTTGCATCTAAGCAACTTATATCTGCTCTTCCTTTACTAAGTCTTATTTTTCTTTGTATAGGTGGTTTATTCTATACCTTAGGTATTTTCTTTTATGTGTGGAAGAAAAAACGTTACACTCATGTTGTTTGGCACTTTTTCGTTTTGCTAGGCACAATAATGCACGCTTTTGCTGTTATCTTTTTAGTAATGCAATAAATACTGATTCAATAAATGAATTTTAATCTGGTTGTTGTCCAGTATGGGCTTGCCACTTGCATTCGGTCATTGTTATATTTGAGAAAATAGCCTTAAAAGAAGAATTTTCCGGAGAACAGGCATATACACCAAATTGCACTTTGTCTTTTGCGTTAAACATGTGGAAAATGCGCATTTGTTTAAATGTAATTCCATCGACAGAATTTTCAATACAAAAATCATTTTCACGACGAGAAAATCTATACCACATAGATTTTGTCTTTGCAGGAATTTCAACAGTAGCCCAATCAGAATATCCATTATTTGTTACAACTCCGCCCAAATGTTGAAATTCTTCATTTTCGTATTCAATAGAAAATTTTGCCCAATTTTGGCTGTCTAAATAAGTTACTATCCCACATTGATCAAACCGATGCTTGCTGTCAAATTCTGTTTTTACTATAAAAGAAAAATATTTTTTATCGCTCTCGATTTGTAAAACAGGAGCATTATCATTTTGAAAATTATAATATGTCCTTTGCCATAAATCAGTATGCGGCTCGGTTATGATTTCAATTTTATCCTCTGATATTGTATAGTTTTTAGGTTCATTAATCCATTTTAATTTTGATATATCAAACATATTATTTCCTGCCTAGTCTGAATGGTATTTTATTATGAATATAATATGATGCAATAATATTTGTTGGCTTTAAATCAAAAGGATGATTACCTGTCCCATTGTCAAATGATATACTAGGTTTCCCTCCTTTTACTTTTAATAAATTAGGATAGCGTTTAGATACATCGATGATGTTGCCTTGACCTCCACTTCTTGTCATTTGAGTTGGTTTTCCTCTTAATATGCTGATTTTGGGAATTGCATTTAATTTTTTTATTTGTTCTTCTTCTTTTTTAGACATTATGTAATTGGTCGTATCTAGGCTAAACATAGCTATTCTATTTTCATTGTCATTTATATATCCTGTAAAAATATAACCGTCACGTGTGAATTTAATGTCTCCTATTGTCTTTGGTAATCCTAACCCTATTTTTCCTGCTATCATTGAATGTTCACTTGTAACAGGCATATAAATACAATGCCATACATCTTTTCCATCATGTTTAGCAAGTAAAGATATTGAAACTTCTTTATATGGTTCAGCATCTGAATCTATTTTATAAAAATCCATAACAAAAAAATGAACCAATAAATGGTCTGGCATTCCGAATTTTTCAGGTAAAAGCTTTCTATAAAGCTCTCGGTCTGTTGTTTCATAAAAAACAACTATACCATCATTTTCTTGATATTTATATGCTTTGTTATTTTGTTGTCTATTATCTTTATATTGGGAATTATTTTGTTCTCTCCATTTTTGTAATCTGCTGCCATACTCTTGAGCATAGGTTTGATTTACTCCAAATATCATGATTGCCAATAAAGTTATATAAATTTTTTTCATATTGTTTAACCCTCTTTTTGTAATAATAGTCCTATAATGAATAAAATGAAATAGTTTTTTTATTACTTTGCATAATATGGCTTCGATTGGGGATTGATGCTGGGCATCACCTAGCACTCATAATTGCTGTTAGCAATTACCGGCATGCTCCGTCTGCCTTTCGTTTGGTTGTAATTCCTGCAAGCGGGAGCCCTTTCATCTCGTAACGATTTTGCTACACTTCGTTTGCAAAACCTACTCCGATTTCCGAACCCCCTTGCTTCGGGCATTCAAATTCCACCTTCTTCGCATATAGCAATACCCCCAAAATGGGGGCATTGCTATATGGCGGAGAGAGGGGGATTCGAACCCCCGGTGGGTGGTTAAACCCACACACGCTTTCCAAGCGTGCACCTTAAACCACTCGGACACCTCTCCTTATGCTCTAATTAAACCTCTATAACCATTTCATCATATACTAGCTCAACACCATCTGGTAAGAGTTTTGAAAAGTCTTCGAAATCTATATTATCTTGGATATGAGTTAAATACATTCTTTTTGGTTTGAATTTGTCTTTTAAATTAACGATTTTTGCAAGATCTAAGTGTCCATTTTCTCTTGCTTCGTTTCCATTGTTGCAATCAATTATCCAAACATCAAGGTTGGTTAAATATTCAACGTTTTCATCGAAAACTCCACTTATATCTGTTGAATATAAAAGTTTTTTATTAAATAAATATCCTGTTGTAAGAACTTCTTTATTAATCCCATTATGAGGAAAGTCAATAGGCATGACCTCGCAACCCATACATGTAAATGGTTGATTAGGAATAAAAGAATGCCATGATAAGCTTTCTTTTCTGTTTGGGTGAATAGCAGTAGGCGAAAACATAAAGCTAAACATATTTAAGATATATTCCATAGTGTTTTCAGAGGCGTGAATATCGATTGTTTTTTCTGCATTATGAGAGTATCTAGGAATTTCCCAAAGTCCTGCGATATGATCGGCATGACCATGAGTTATTAATATGGCATCAATATCTTTCACATTATTATTAAGAGTTTGTTGTCTTATATCTGGGGTGACATCAACGAGAATGCTGCCATTTGCTGTTTTTACTAATATAGAGCTTCTTAATCTGATGTTTTTTTTATCAGTTAAGTCTGATCCATGCATAAAACCGCCCATCATAGGGGTCCCATAAGCAGACCCCGATCCGAGTATTATAATTTCCATTATGTAAAGTGCCTTATTTTTTCATATTTACCATAGTTTGGGCAGATTCATTAATAACCTCGATAATATTGTGACATTGTTGTAAGTCAGATTCTAATGAATTAGTGAGCTCTTCAAACCCTTGAACTGCTTCCTGCATTTTTATAGCAAAATCTTCGCTGATATTATTGATTTCATTAACCTGAGTGAACATTTCACTTTGGTTTACTCTGGTTGATTCAACAATTGCTCTTGATTGAGAGGCTAGTTCACGTACTTCTGACGCTACTACTGAGAAACCTTTGCCAAGCTCTCCTGCTCTTGCTGCTTCTATTGTTGCATTAAGAGAAAGCATGTTGGTTTGAGTAGCGATGTCAGCCACTTTATCATTAGCAGTAGAGAAATCTTCTAGTTTTTGTTTTATCAATGAAACAGTACTGTTAAGATTTACAGAAATATTTTCAAGCTGAGTTAAAAGATGTTGTTGCAATAATCCAACTTTGTCAGTATTTGCAGATTGGGCAGTTGCAATTTCTTTTACCTTTTCAGTGATTACATTAACATTTGCCTCAAGTACTTCATACTCTTTTAACCTTATTGCTTTTTGCTCATCTAGAATTTTCATATTATTTTCAAGTTCTACTGTTTTTTGTTGAGCTTCACTTTTTTCTATTTCAATTTCTTTTTGGTTATAGAAAATACAGTTATCTTTGTGATTTTGCCCATTAGCAACCGCTGTTGCAAACTTTTTACAATTATTGTAACCGCAAGCAGTACAATTAATTTTCCTTGAATCTGTATCACCTTTATGAAGGTCTTGATAAATAGTTTCAAGAGAGCTTTCGCTTGCAGATATAGAGCTGTCATCAACTTTGCGATTTCTATATTCCCTCATGAAATCTTTAAAATCAAGATTATCTTCACACCATTTTTCAAAGAAGTAACTGCTGTCGTTGCTCATAAAACCTTTTTTACTTTTAGTAGTTTTTTCAAGAGTTTCTAACTTTAATTGATTTATTTTGTGATCAACATCATCAATATCGATATCTTTGTCAGTGCCTGTGCCAAGGTTACAACCAAGTTCACAGTTTAAAATGTCAACAAGAAGTGGTACAGGCTTTTTTGCGTCAACCCTTTTTCCATAATTTTTAAGATAGTGATAGGCAAGCTCTGTGCCTTCTACTTGTTTTACCCATGCGTCTTTTGCATAGATTTCAACGTTTTCTCTTAATCCACCAGGGCGTGAGAAAGTTAACCCAAGACCACGTCTAGGTTCATTTTCAAATTCAGCTTCTGGGAAATTGTCAAGATTTATGCCTTTGTCTGCTAGATACTTTTTGATTTTTGAATATGTAATATTATATTGTATAGCATTATTATTTTTAGGATCATTAATTTCGTCATGTTTTGCAATACAAGGAGAAACAAAAGCAAATTCTTCTTCTAGCTTCATATATTTTCTAAGGTATGTAGCAAGACACATCATAGGGCTGTGGATAGGAGAAAGTTGATTTAATTGTTCTGGTTGATATTTTTCAATATAATTAACAATAGCAGGACAAGGTTGGGCAATTACTGTTGAAATTCCATTTTCTTTGATTGCTTTTAAGTACGCCCAAGTAGTAATATCTGCGCCAAAAGATACGTCGTATAATCCTTTTACCCCGATTGATTTTAAATATCCGAATAATTTTTTATAGTTAGGAAAATTATAGCGAATAGCAGGTGCAGCAAGTAATGAAATTCTTTTGCCGCTTGCAAGAGCTTCGAAGAATTTTTCAGTGTCATCAATATAGCCACGTGCGTTATGATCACAAACAGGGATACATGCTCCACAACGGATGCATTTTTCTGCATCAACCCTTACTTTATTTTTACCATCAATTGATTGAGCGTAATTTGCTTGAGGCACTGGGCATGCTGCAATACATCTGTTGCAACCAGCACAATTGTCTTCGTTTACTGTGATTAATTCTGTAGTCATTAGTTCTGTTCCTTTTTCTTTTTAACAGGTTTATTTCGTTTTTTATTTAGTTTTTTTCTAGAAGATTTTATTCTCATACCATAAAATGATCTCCAAATAAAGAATAATCCGACAATAAAGAGAATAATTCCAGTGAAAAGTGCTTTATCAGGTGACGCAACCGCTATTTCAGCAGCTAAAAGACCAAATAAAGTTGTAAATTTAATAATGGGGTTAAGCGCAACCGATGCGGTATCTTTATATGGGTCGCCCACTGTGTCGCCTACTACGGTGGCAGAGTGCAATCTTGAGCCAGATTTCCTTAAATCGACTTCAACCACTTTTTTTGCATTGTCCCATGCGCCACCAGCATTTGCCATAAATACTGCTTGGAATAATCCGAAAATTGCTATGGCTATTAAATAGCTGGCAAAAAATTCTGGGTTAAAACAAGCAAAAGCCAATGTGAATGAAAATATCACACCAAAGATATTTATCATACCAGTTTGGGCATAGTGAGTACAAATAATAACAACTTGTCTTGAATCTTCCATGTTTGCTTTTGTTGCATCAGCGTCAAGCTTAATATTGGTTTTAATAAATTCAACGGCCCTGTGCGCGCCGGTTACAACCGCTTGGATGGCTGCACCACTGAACCAGAATACAACTGCTCCACCAACGATTAAGCCTAGTAAAACCCTTGCATCAAGTAAATCAAGTTTTAGATTCAATAATAATATAATAGAGAATATCATAGTAGTAGCACCAATAATTGCCGTACCGATTAATACCGGTTTTGCAGTTGCTTTAAAGGTGTTGCCTGCCGAATCGTTTTCTTCTAGGTACAGTTTTCCTTTTTCAAAATCAGCGTCTAGTTTGAACTTTCTTTTGATTTCTTTTTCAACATTAGGAATGTTTTCAATTTGAGATAGCTCAAAGACGCTTTGTGCGTTATCAGCAATAGGACCGTAACCATCAACTGCTATGGTAACAGGACCAACCCCAAGCATACCAAAAGCAACCAAACCAAATGCAAATACAGTAGGGTAAACCATATATTCACCAAGTCCGTCCGCCGCCATGTATGCAAAGAACATTAACCCAGCAATAGCAATACCTTTCCAAAATGCGCTGAAGTTTCCTGCTACTATTCCTGATAATATTACAAGGGAAGCTCCGCCTTCTTTACCTGATTCTACAATTTCTTCGATATGTTTAGATTTCGATGAAGTGAATGCTTTTGTTATTTCAGGAATAACAGCGGCAGCCAAAGTGCCACAGCTGATAATGACGGATAGATTTAACCAGAGTGAGCCAACAACATCAGCCAACATTAAATAACTTATAACAAATGTTACAATTATAGATATGATAGAAGTAAACCATACTAATGAAGTCAGTGGCGCTTCGAAATTAAATTTTTCTGCATTTTGATATTTGAATTTAGTAACTCCATAATTAATAATGTATGCAAGAATAGATGTTACAATCATTAAAATTCTCATTACAAAAATCCAAACTATGAATTTTGCTTGATAATCTGCTCCGCCTTCAATTAAAAACCGGTTCATGTCATCTGGGTTAACTTGCCAACCTACTGCAAGTACGATAAAGGTTATAAGGGCAACTCCAGTAACTCCATAAGTTTCAAATCCATCAGCAGTAGGTCCAATCGAATCACCTGCATTATCGCCGGTGCAATCTGCTATTACTCCTGGATTTCTTGCATCATCTTCTTTTATTTTAAAGATGATTTTCATTAAATCAGCGCCAATGTCTGCTATTTTTGTGAAAATGCCTCCACATATACGCAAGGCAGCAGCACCCAATGATTCACCTATTGCAAAACCTATAAAACAAGCCCCAGCAGATAAAGGAGATACAAACGCAAGAATTATCATCATCATTATTAATTCAACGCAAATTAACAAAACCCCAATTGACATACCCGCACGAAGAGGAATAGTCATTACAGAAAAAGGAGTTTTTTCAAGCGCAGCAAAAGCTGTACGTGAATTAGCATAATTATTAATACGTATTCCAAACCACGACACAATAAATGAACCAAGTATGCCCAGAACTGACCATAATATAATTGTCATCACTTTTTCAAATGGCATGCCTTGTAAACTATAAAAATAATAGAAAATACAAGCCCCGATACAAAGTTCTAATATAATTAACAATTTTCCTTGTTGCCAAAGATATGTTTTGCAAGTTTCGTAAATAGTATTTGAAACTTCTAGCATAGATTTATGGGCAGGCAATTTTTTAATTTTAAAGAATTCGTAAAATCCAAATAACATTCCAAAAAGACATATTACCATTCCAAATTTCAATATTTCATAACCGTTAAGGTTATATCCAAAGATATCATAATTTTGAGTGAGTTCTGGGAGGATTATGGAAGCTTCACTAGCCATAGCAGCTCCGTTAAAACCAAATAACACTATCAAAGATAAAAGAAATTTCATTTTATTACATCCTTTTCTTGTCGGTTGATATATGATATAAATACTATGGTTTTAATATTTATTCAATAATATTTTTATAATCTATACGCAAATAGTATATAATTTATTAAAAGGAGCAAAGAATGATACATCAGTTGTCGGACGTTAAATCTGAAAAAATTGGAGCAAACACTAATATTTGGCAATTTTGTGTTGTAATGCAAAATGCTGTTATAGGAGATAATTGTAATATTTGTTCTCATTGTTATATTGATGACGATGTAATAATAGGAGACAATGTTACTGTGAAATCAGGAGTGCAAATTTGGGAAGGTATGAGAATAGATAATGATGTGTTCATAGGTCCAAATGCGACCTTTTGCAATGATAAATATCCTAAATCTAGATCAAAAGATTGGAAATGTGAGCCTGTCATAATAAAAAAAGGAGCGATGATAGGAGCTAATGCTACGATTTTGTCAGGAGTGATAATAGGAGAGAATGCAATTATAGGAGCAGGTGCGATAATCACAAAAAATGTCGAAGATGATAAAAAGGTAAAAGGAAAATATTAAAAAATGTATAGCGTAAGTGATAAAGAATTTGTGAAATTGATCGATGAAATTCATGATTTTATGGCTTATATTGATTTGTTTATAAGTAATGATGCAGGTACAATATCTAGTGTAAGTGAAATTCCTAAGGATTGTTTGTTGTTATATTTTGGAGGATTTAATTCACCTATATTTGACTTAATAGATATGATGCATGTATATAAAGAAAGGTATGATGAATATCCTCACCTTGTTATGACAGGGAAATCAAGTAATAAAGTGGATAATACTTCTGGTATGGGGTCTGAAGTCGGATGCTATCAATATATATTGGAAAAATGCGGTATACCAAAAGAAATTATAAGACGATACTATATAGAACCAACTGATACTAGCACCGCTGAAAATATCCAATCTTTATCAGATATATTTAAAGCATATCCTGAGTTAAAGGGACGGAAAATTGTTCTTGCCACACACTCTATATATAGAAGGAGAGCGGTGCACGATTTTGCAATAAAATTTTCAGACGTTAATTTATCTGTATTGAAATTACCAAAAGCTGATCTTATAAGTAATATATTTGCAAGTGATCGAATTAACGGTCTTGCAGTTGATATTATGATAGGAGCATATTATTATCAATCAATGCTAAACAAATTGCGCTGGGATAGAGGTGAGACAAGCCCACCTTCGAAGGAAGAGCTTGAATTTGTTAAGAAAATAGGCGATATTGCACCAATATTAAAAGAATATTCAGGTTGGATTTATCCTAATAATGCTGTTGATTTGGGAATTGCTGCTTCATTAGAAGAAGCAGAACATATAATAATGTCGCGGAGGAAAATATTAACTCCAATGCTTGCTGATGGACTTAAAGAAATAGAACTTGCTATTGAAGAATATTTAAAATGATAACAAAAATTAGTAAGATTTTCTCTCTTTGCGAAGTTCTAATGCAAATTGATTAACCTCTTTGACATGGTCTTGCCCGTTGCTTTTCATTTCATCGAATGTATCAATTATTTCTTGCTTTTCTTTTGGGTTTCCTTTGCATATTAATTTTTCAAGTTCAGGAAGTGGCACTAATGAAGAATCCTTTTTTTGAATCAACGAATTTTTAACAGCGTTAATTAGCATATTAGTTGAAATTTGCGTTAAAAGTTTTCCATCATCTGTAAGTTCGCTATTTTCATGAGAAATATTATGTTCTTTTGGATTGGTATATACATAAGTATCTTCATGAATAGGAGGGTAATAAGAATCGATATAAAATAACTTTTTAGAAGGAATATATGAAGGCTTGACTTCAAAATTGTCTAGTGCTGCGACCATTTCTTCATCACCTGATTTTTGAGCATAAAATTTAGATGCTTCATCACTTATTAATTCTTCTCTATGATGATCAAAATGATTTTGAGATGCAGGGCGCAAATTATCCTTAGCAGATACAAAATTGTAAAATTGAGCGCTGGTCTTTCCATAAGGGCAAGCTGATGCGTAACCAGCGATAAAGGTTTGGCTAAAAATTTTATTTTCCTCTTCAAGACTATATCCTAATTTTTTTATCTCTCTTTGCATCTTTTCCATAAGTTTAAATATGGTAAAACCACCGTGACAATGAGCTACGAAATTGATTTTACGCATATTTTTTGCGGCATCTTCAACTGTCAGTTTCTTTTTGCCATTGTTTTTCGATATGCGGTCTTGGATAAGATTTTTATATAAATCGTTGATATATTTTGGATTAGCTAATGATTTGTCAGTTTCATCATAAAATTTATTGACCTGAGCTCCGCTTTCTAGATTTAACGCTTTTACTCTATGCTTAAGAAAAGTGAATTTTCTACTTTTATAGCCGCTTTCAAGGTCAGTGAAGTTATACTTTATGGAATATATAGGCACATCTTTAATATTAGAATCATTAAGCATATTTTCAATAATTTTTGCATATCCATTTGCACTTTTGTCGGTATTAGTTTCATCTCCACCCAAACAAACTACACAAATATTTTCATGAGGGATTTTCTTAACCTCTGTTAATCCATGCGGGTTTTTAATTGTTTTTTTAGATCTTATATATAATGAGGCCGTATCGTGCATGCATTTAAATCCTAATATTATAATTATTTGTCTATAATTATAATGTAAAGTTAAAGTCCATGCAATGAATTTTTAGCTAGTTCAAAATTTACCGTTATTTGCAAAAATGTTTGCTCGCAGAGTTCTTGTTTTTAATATTTAATGCCAACAGTTTTTGTTGATTTTTATTTTTACATTTTTAGTCTCAATTTAAATTAACATAATTAATTAGATAAATTTAACTATTTATTAATGTCTATTGAAAAACTTGAGTCATTTTAACAAGATAAAATAAAAAATAGTAAAAAAAATAAAAATATCTTCTTGATTTTAATGATATTTTTAGGAAAAGTAAAAAAATAGAGTCTTTTCAGGGTATTTTGTTAAAAAAAGTGTTGACATTCAAACCGAATCAATGTAAATTGTTTGACAAGTTAAGCGGTATTGGTGGTGAAGTTATTACGCTTCAGACGCGGTATTTAGCTTTTTTTTCGTAAATTAAATAAAGTCTTTTTATAGACTTGCGCGTAATAGATTTAAAGTTTTTTCAGCTCGAATTTTAGGAGTTGGGAAAAATTTTTGTAGTTTTTTGTTAAATTTTGTTAAGGGAATGATATATGCCAACAATAAATCAATTGATAAGAAAACCACGTAAGGTAGTACCAAAACGTAATAAAGTACCTGCGTTAAAAGGATGTCCACAAAGACGTGGAGTATGTACTAGGGTTTATACAACAACTCCTAAAAAACCTAACTCAGCACTTCGTAAAGTTGCAAGGGTAAGGCTTACTAATGGGTTCGAGGTAACTAGTTATATTCCGGGTGAAGGCCACAATCTGCAAGAGCACTCAGTTGTTCTTATCAGAGGTGGACGTGTAAAGGATTTACCTGGTGTTCGTTATCACATTATCAGAGGAACTTTGGATACTCAAGGACTTCCAAAACGCCGTAAACGTCGTTCGTTGTACGGTGCTAAGAAGCCTAAATAATAAGGAAGGATTAAAATATGTCTCGTCGTCATAGAGCACAAAAACGTGAAATTTTACCAGACGCTAAATACGGTGATTTGGTAGTTGCGAAATTTATGAACAGCATCATGCTAGAAGGTCGTAAAGCTACGGCTGAAAAAATAGTTTATGGAGCTTTTGATCTAGTAAACCAAAAAATGGGTCAAGATCCTGTAAAGATATTCCACGATGCAATGGAAAATGTAAAGCCAACTGTTGAGGTACGTTCTCGTCGTGTTGGTGGTGCAACTTACCAAGTTCCAGTTGAAGTTCGCCCAGAACGTCGTCAAGCTTTGGCAATTCGTTGGATTGTTACTGCTTCAAGAAAGCGCTCTGAAAGAACTATGCAAGAACGTTTGAGTGGTGAATTTATGGATGCAGCGTCGAATCGTGGCGGTGCGGTTAAGAAAAGAGAAGATACCCATAAAATGGCAGATGCGAACAAAGCATTCTCTCATTACAGATGGTAATTGGTTGTTAAGGATAAGGAATTAAAAATGGCTAGGACTACACCATTAGAAAAATATAGAAATATCGGAATTATGGCGCACATCGATGCGGGTAAGACAACAACTACTGAACGTATTTTGTATTACACTGGTCGTTCTCATAAAATCGGAGAAGTTCATGATGGCGCTGCTACTATGGACTGGATGGAGCAAGAACAAGAACGTGGTATTACAATTACATCAGCAGCAACTACTGCATTCTGGAATGATCATAGAATTAACGTAATTGACACTCCTGGTCACGTTGACTTTACAGTAGAAGTTGAGCGTTGTTTGCGTGTACTTGATGGCGCAGTTGCAGTATTCGACGGCGTTGCTGGGGTTGAGCCTCAATCTGAAACGGTATGGCGTCAAGCTGATAAATATAGAGTTCCAAGAATTTGTTTTGTAAACAAAATGGATAGAATCGGTGCGGACATGTTCCGTTGTGTGGAAATGATTAAAGATAGACTAGGTGCTAGACCTGTTGTTCTTTCATTCCCAATTGGTCAAGAATCTGATTTAGTTGGTGTTGTTGACGTTCTTAAAGGTAAGGCTTTGATATGGGCTGGTGATGATCTTGGTGCATCTTTCTCTGAGCAAGATATTCCTGCTGATCTAGCAGATAAAGCAGCTGAACTTCGTGCGGAATTGATTGAAACTGTTGTTGAAATGGATGACGCTGCAATGGAAGGTTACTTAGAAGGTAAAGAGCCAGACATGGATACATTGAAAAAATGTATTCGTAAAGGAACAATTTCTATGAGCTTTGTTCCTGTATTATCAGGTTCAGCATTCAAAAATAAAGGTGTTCAACCTTTGCTTGATGCTGTTGTTGATTATTTGCCATCACCTTTGGATATTTCTGCAACTATTGCAACAAAACCAGACAGTGATGAAGAAATAACATTAAAAACAGACGACAAAGAAATTTTCGCTGGTCTTGCGTTCAAAATTATGAATGACCCATTTGTTGGTTCTTTGACTTTCTTAAGAATTTATTCTGGTACTGTTGCAAGTGGTTCTTATGTTTACAACTCTGTAAAAGATAAAAAAGAAAGAATCGGTCGTATGTTGTTAATGCATGCAAACAACCGTGAAGAAATAAAAGAAGCTTTTGCTGGTGATATCATTGCTTTGGTTGGTATGAAAGATTCTACTACTGGTGATACACTATGTGATTCTGCTAAACCTGTTATTTTGGAAAAAATGGACTTCCCAGATCCTGTGATCGAAGTTGCTGTTGAACCAAAAACAAAAGCTGACGTAGAAAAAATGGGCTTGGCTTTGAATCGTCTTGCAATGGAAGATCCTTCTTTCAGAGTAGCAAGTGATTCAGAAAGTGGTCAAACAATCATTAAAGGTATGGGAGAACTTCACCTTGAAATTATTGTTGATCGTTTGAAAAGAGAATTTAAAGTAGAAGCAAATGTTGGTGCTCCTCAAGTAGCTTACCGTGAAACAATCTCTGCTGTTTATGAAGAAGATTACACTCACAAAAAGCAATCTGGTGGTGCTGGTCAATTTGCAAGGGTTAAAATCAGATTTGAACCTTTACCTCCTGGCTCTGGTTTCGTATTCGAAAACACAGTTGTTGGTGGTAACGTTCCTAAAGAATATATCCCTGGTGTTGAAAAAGGAATTACAGTACAAAAAGACACTGGTGTAATCGCTGGTTACCCAACAACAGACTTTAAAGCTACTTTATTTGATGGTGCATACCACGATGTAGACTCTAGTACTTTGGCGTTTGAAATTGCAGGTCGTGCTGCATTCAGAGAAGGTATTCCTCAAGCAAAACCAAAACTATTAGAACCTATGATGAAAGTGGAAGTTGTAACTCCTGAAGAATATATGGGAGACATCATTGGTGATTTGAACTCACGCCGTGGTCAAGTAAGCGGAATGGATTCACGTGGTAATGCTAGAGTTGTTGATGCTTTGGTTCCACTTGCTTCTATGTTTGGTTACGTAAATAACCTACGTTCAATGAGCCAAGGTCGTGCACAATACACAATGCAATTTGCTCATTACTCGGATGTTCCTAGTAATGTTGCTGATGAAATCAAAGCTAAAGCAGCTGGTAAATAATTATAAGGAAGGAATATAACAAATGAGTAAAGAAAAGTTTGATAGAAGTAAGCCACACTGTAATATAGGAACTATT
>CAYJES010000030.1:0-18150 GCA_964369365.1 uncultured Lactobacillales bacterium
TTATCAGCATAACCAACGAACCAGTTAGCATAACCACCAACAGTTGCTTTTAATACAGATGGACCCATCATGTCGTTGTTTTGTAGGTAACGAGTAGATTCGATAGAAGTTACAGATTTAGTAGCAACTTTTTTCTTAGTTTGAGCTTGAGCATCAGCAGCAACCAAAGTTGCAGCAACCAAAGCAGTAGTTGTAAAAAGAATTTTTTTCATTAAAATTTTTCCTTTAATATAGTTAAACATATATACAAATTTTATTTGTTAGAAGATAAAATAACCAAATTTATGTGCGAGTCAATTCACTTTTAATGTTTTTTTATAATAGTTTCGCAAGATTGCAGAAGTCAGAAATAGAAAGGTTTTCTGGACGTAATGTTTCATTTATGCCCAATTTTTCACAAATTTCAGCAGGATTGCCAAAACTTTTTAACGTTGCCCTTATCATTTTTCTGCGTTGTGAAAATAAGGTGCTAGTTACTTTTTCCAATTTTTTCAAATCGATATCAATTTTTTCTTTTTTAGGAGAAAGTCTTACTATACTTGAATCGATTTTAGGAGGAGGAGTGAACGCTTCTGGTGGTAGGGTGAATAACATTTCACAATCGCATAAAGTTTGTGAAATTATGCTTAATCTGCCATAGTTACCAGAATCTGGTTGGGCTGTTATTCTTTGCGCCACTTCCTTTTGAAACATTAAGGTGAAATCTTTAAACGAATCGAGATTATGTAAAAAATTAATCAAAATTGGGGTTGCTACGTTATAAGGCAAATTTGCCACAACTTTTATATTTTTTCCCATCTCAGAAAAGTTTAGTTTTAACGCGTCTTGTTCCATTAAGGTTATATTGTGGTCTTTATAAAAAGAAAAAGTTTCTTCTAGTAACGGAATGAAACGAGCATCTTTTTCAACAACAATTAAATTTTTAACACCCGAATTTAATAGCGAACGAGACAATCCGCCAGGACCAGGACCAATTTCCAATACTATGTCATTTTCTTTATCATAGTTATGAAGAGCAAGACGTGCTATTTTATCAGTTATATTGCTGTCTAATAAAAAGTTTTGGCCCAACGACTTTTTCGCGAAAAGATCGTATTTGTTTAATAAATCTTGAATTGATGGGGTCATATACTATTCAGACTTTTCAATTACGGACTTACTTAGCAAATCACGCATATAGGTTTTTGAAAATTGTTCTAACTTTTTGCTTTTAAGCGATGCCTCTACCATTTCTTTATTAATTTGTTTTGCGATAGCTTCATTAGTAATATTTTTTTTGTCTTTTATCATTAATACATAGTATCCATTAGCAGTACCAATAGGTTCAGAGATAAAACCTTTTTCATACTTTCCTAGATGTTTTGAAAATTGTTCAGGAAGGGAGCTAATAGGAAGCCAACCAGCTTCACCTCCTTTTTTAGCGCTTGGAGATGCAGAATATTTAGATGCAAATTCAGAAAAATCATTGCCTATTTTTACTTTTGCTATAATTTCTTTTGCAAGGTTATAAACTTGTTCATCTTCCATCAACGATTGTACAGGAATAAATATTTCATACAATAAAACATGAGGTCTACTGTATTTGTTTTTCATTTTTTTTAGTTCATCAGATACTTCTTCTTCGCCTACTGATACATTTTTACCATATCTGTAACTTAATACTTGATACCAGCCAATGTCAGATTTTATTTTATCGCTTAATATAGAGATCGGAATATTTTTGTCCTTTAACACTTTTATTAAAGATCCTGGCTTTTGCCCGCTTTGTGCCTCTATCGCATTGATAGCAGAATCAATTTGGTGTTGAGTGATTTGCATATTCATTTCATCAATTAACGATAAACGAACTTTTTGTTCAATAATCGTATCAAGAATTTCATTCTCATTAATATTTTTTGACGACATTTGACCTGTTGCAATTGCCATATTAATATAACTTTCCAAATCAAATGTGGAAATAGGTTCGTCATTAACCTTTGCTATGATTGAATTAGCAAATGCATTAGTTGATAAAAACAACATTAAAAAAAGAATCTTAATCATTTATACCCTCAAAATTATATAAGCTGTCCATATTTGACATGCCTTTGAATACTATATTAAAAGTTACCGAAAGTCCATCACTATAATCACGGTCTTGAGTGAAATTTCTGGTTATCTCTATTCCTGTTTGGAAACATTCGTCATCATAATACAAATTTCCACCAATTTCAATATTTCTATTTTCTTTTAAATCTCTTTCCCAAAAAACACCCATATTCCAGTTTTTATAAAAATTAGAATTAATAGACATGTTTATCTCTTCCCTGTCATCTAAATCTTGGATTTCTTGGGTAGTACTTTTTAAAAATAGGTAATCTAGATGTAATTTAAATTTAGACGTTCCTGCTGATAAAGTTATTTCATTTTGCTTTGCTTGCAAAGAATTGCTGTCGAAACGAAAACGATAATCTAAAAATAACTTATCCGATGGGTTTATTGTTGCGCTGCCTACTATGTCTGATATGTTTTTATCAAATCCAGAATTTATAGGATATTTATAGGAATCGCTGAAACGAAAACTTTGTCCAATGAAAAAAGTAGCTTTTCCAGTCTCTTGGCCATATGTAGTCCAGTTAATTCCATAGTTAATCCTAGACCCTATATCATATCTGTCATATCCAGAAAAATGATTTTGTTGAAGTACAGAAGAGTCTTTAAATTCAAAATCAAGACTGTCTTCATTAGGTATTTTATCAGATATACTAGAATTAGGGGCAGCTATTACTTGAACTATTGGCTCTATCACTTGATACGATGCTTTTTGTTTTTTTGCAAAAGGATATCGGATTTCCATGCTTAAATTCGGGATTATAAAACCTTTGTTCCCTGAAAATGTTTGTCCTGGCTCATATTCATAATCATCAATAGAATATATGTTTGCCGCTGCAAATGCGCTGAAATTAAATAATGCACCAAAAGGCGATATGTAAGGTTTTGTATATTCAAAAGTTGTTGCAATTCTTCTGGTGCTGTTAAAATCGTCTGCTCTTTCCATGTCAAGAATATTAGCATGCATATTAAAATATGTTCCATACGGAAGGTCGTTAAATGTGCGATTATATTCAATATACGGAATTATATCAGGAACCCTGTCATTATCAACATCAGCACGTAAATCTTGGAAAGAAAGCAGGTTGAATGAAAGGTTTGAATTTCTTGTAAAGCCTTCTAGTGTTGCTTTTGATTCTATCCAAGCACGTTCATCGTCATTAAGACCATAATACTTTAAAACTGTATCATCGGAAAGATGTTCAATATCAATAGACGTGCGCCATTTGTCGTTAATGTCAAAAGCAGTTGAAAGTTTGACTTGTCCACGTACACCTTGTTCTGAATTGTCTGTAATCATACCTGATAAATCAAGAAAACCTTTTTTAAAATTTTGTAAATAAGACCCTGATAAAATAGGATTGTGTTCAGTAGCTATTTTAGGTGATATAGTTAAATTGCTGTAATCTGATAATGCCCAAAAGAATGGAATTTCAATATATCTGCCTAAATCACTCTCACTGCCAAAACTTGGAAACAAGAATCCAGATTTTCTTTTAACATCAGGCGAAGGATGTGAGAAATAAGGTAAATACAAAAATGGAACGTCAAACATTTCTAGCCATAAACTTTTATATTCGATGATATTATTGCTTTTATCATATGTGATGTTGTTAGCATTAGCTTGCCAAATTAATGGTTTTTCGTTACCTTTTTCATCATAGCAAAGTTTACAAGAAGTGTAACTTGCATACTTCAAACGTAGTGGTCCATCATCTTCTTTTTTGACACGTTCTGCGCGAAATTCGCCGCCCATAGGAAACATCATTTTAAAATTTTGTGCTATTATATTATAAAGATTTTTGCTGATTTCAATTTTGTCAGATTGAACTTCTGTTCCATTTTTATAAGTTATTAGCACATTATCATTGGATAAAATTTGTTCGCTGTCAGCCAAATAAGTAAGTTCATTAGCTTTTAAAATATAATCATCATAATGAATTTCTACATTACCTGATGCAATAATTTTATTGCCATCTTCAATATGGGTGAGTTCGTCAGCAGCTATTTCAAAATCTGATTGATCTTGAGCAAAAACATGCGAAGTTGACAATATAAAAATCATGAATAAAGGAAGAAAATGACTAGACTTCATTTGGCTCAACCTCATTATTTTGTTTTTTTATTTTGCCTGTAAAGGATTGCCAGGCAGTAGCGATGTTGTCATTTTTAAGAATGTAAATCCCAATAGCCATAGGAACGAATACGTTTAAATATAGAAGTGGTAGGTAAGAAAGGTTTCCATCTGCGATATTTTCAAGTGCTATTTGTAATGATTGTAAAGTTACCATAGCAGCAATGGAAAAAATCATTGATTTTGTTTGACCGTAACGGCTGAATGAGGATGCTAGTATTCCAACACATGCAATAATGTAAAATAAAATATTATATAATGGTTTTACAAATCTTGAATGAGCTTCTACTCTAAATTTTCTGATATCAGATGCAGAAAATCCGTCTTTTTCTGTAAGAGTAAGCAAATCCCAAACAAACATTTCTTTTGGTTTTTTTGTGCGGTTGTCTGCATTTTTTTCAATTAAACCAAAATCAATCAAATATTTATCAAATTGCAAAGTAGAAAATCGCTCAGAGTTTAAGGAATTTTCTTGGCGAATTCCATTTTCTAAAATAATCTTAGGAATGCCATTAGAATTAATTAGCGCTCCCTTTTCTGCCAAGGTTGTTGTTTTTTTATCAGAGGTTCTGTTGTCATTTATCATGATGCCTTGAAGATTGCCTTTTTCGTCTCTATTTTTAATGAAAAGGTTAAAATTATTTTCAAGAGAGACAAATTCACCTTCTTTTATTAAAATGTTAGAAACATCATAGCGTAATTCCCATTGAAGAGATCTAAACGCAGAAAATGAAGTTGGAATAAAATAAAATACCATTGCATAGTTAACTAAGGTTATGATAAGTGCAAAAAATAATGCAGGTCTTGAAATGCGAAAAGATGACATTCCAATGGCCCTAAGCACGTGTAGTTCCCTATCCACTGACATTCGGGAATAACAAAACAAACATACAACAAACACAACAATAGGGCTAATTATAATTATAAAGTTAGGCAAAACTAAAAACGTAAGCTTTAAAAAAGACCAAAGAGATATACCATTGGATACTATCATATCCATGATTTTTAAGGATTGAGTCAGCCAAACAATTGCCATAAGAACGAATCCAGTAAAAAGGAATCCGTAAGCTATTTGTTTTAATTGGTATTTATCTAAAATTTTCATAACACGACATTATACCGAAAACGGTTAAAAAGTCAAAGAATTAAACGAAAAAGCAGCAAAATACCTATTGATTATTATTTTTTGCTTTTAATTGGCCACAGGCTGCTAAAATATCATTACCTCTAGATACTCTTACAGGCGCTGGGATATGATGTTTTTCAAGAATGTTTGCAAAGTGTTGAATTTGTTTTTTAGACGAACATTTGTAAGGTGATCCTTCCCATTCATTAAACGGGATGATATTAACCTTTACTTTCATGCCTTTTAAAAGTTTTATTAGGTCATAGGCATCTTTTTCACTGTCATTCACGCCTGCTAGCATGGTGTATTCCATTGTGATGTATTGTCTGCCTTGTTCTAGAATTTGTTGATATTCTTTACATGCTGCTATTACTTGTTTTAATGGGTATTTTTGGTTAATAGGCATAATTTTAGATCTGGTTTCATCATTAGCCGCATGCAGGCTGAGCGCTAGTTTAACCCCAGGGACATCTTTGGCCAGTTTAGGAATAAAAGGAACAATCCCACAAGTAGAAACAGTGATTTTTCGTTTTGAAATACAAAGCCCTTCATTATCGTTAAGGATTTTTATGGCAGTTATAAGATTTTCATAGTTAAGTAGTGGTTCGCCCATGCCCATAAAAACAATGTTTGATAAAAGACGGTTTTCATCGGTTTTAGTAGGCCATTCATCAGTATAATCTCGGGCAATTATATATTGGGATATAATTTCATAAACATCAAGATTTCTTAAAAATCCGCCAGAACCTGTTCTGCAAAATCCGCAACCCATAGCACATCCAACTTGGGACGATATGCAAACAGCTCCTCTGTCTTCTTCTGGTATGAAAACAGTTTCAATTTTATCAGTGTTATCAAGTTCTATTAACCATTTTCTTGATTTATCTTCTGATTTTTGTTCATCCACGACTGTTGGGCGTTTTAATTCATATATATCATCCAATTTTTGTTGTAATTGCTTAGAAATAGAGCTCATTTGTGAAAAATCTTTTACGCCTTGATTATATATCCAGTGCCATAATTGTTTTACACGAAAAGGTTTTTCCCCAATTGCTTCTAATTCTTGATTTAATTCTTGTCTTGTTAACCCTATGATATTTTTTTTGTTTTTCATAATTTATTTACTTTATTTTGTTATTTTTAGTATTGGTTAATAATATAAACAAAACTATGAAAGGCAAATAAATTATGAAAAAAATATTAAGTATGTTTATGGTGTTATCTTTAGGAGCTTGTGCAAGCTCTATGGAAGAGCAAAATTATATAGTAAAAAGTAGTGATGGATACACAGTGTTCTACGCTTTTGATTCTCATGAAACATCTGCTGATTTTGCAGGTATGATTAAAACTATTGCTACTGAAACTACTGATAACAATGTAAAGGTTGTTGAAATATCAGGTTATACTGATACTTACGGTGATAGTGAATACAACAAAGGTTTATCTTTGAGAAGAGCTAATAGCGTATCTGATATGTTAGTTGAGTATGGTGCTGATAAAGGTAAATTCAAAATTAACAGTTATGGTGAAACAAATCTTGCAGTTCCTACTGCTGATAACGTAGGTCATCCGCAAAATCGTCGTACAGAAATTGAATTAAAATAATTTAGTATTTTTTAATCAAAAAGTTTAAATAGGGGAATAAAATGAGGCAAGATTATTTGTTCACTAGTGAATCTGTGTCCGAAGGGCATCCAGACAAGGTATGTGATCAGATTTCAGATGCTATTGTTGATGGATTTAAAAAAACAGATAGTAATGCAAGGACCGCTATTGAAACTTTGGCAACTAAGGATACAGTTGTCTTAGCCGGAGAAGTATCATCAAAAGAGCAAATGAGCAAGGATGATATTGAAAATATTGTTCGCAATACTATTAAAAAAATAGGTTATGAGCAAAAAGGCTTTGA
Organism: uncultured Lactobacillales bacterium; assembly: GCA_964369365.1. Taxonomy (GTDB): domain Bacteria; phylum Pseudomonadota; class Alphaproteobacteria; order CAYJES01; family CAYJES01; genus CAYJES01. The sequence goes on from CAYJES010000030.1 coordinate 7,261, forward strand.
TTATAAAAATATTAATATATTTAATCATCTTCATCATCAATCGCCAGACATTGCAATGGGTGTTGATGCTGATGGTGCAGGCGATCAAGGTATAATGTTTGGGTATGCGGTGGACGAATGTATTGGTGACAACGAATACATGCCTGCCGCTATTCATTTATCACATAAAATATTAAGGTTGATTTCAGAAGATAGAAGGGCTGGGAAATTAAGTGATTTGCTTCCCGATGCGAAAAGTCAGATTACTTTAATATATGAAAATGGAAAGCCAATAAAAGCGCATTCAATAGTAGTTTCGTCACAACACAGTGAAAATGTAAATCAAGAACAGGTCAGAGAATTAATACGTCCTTATGTATTAAAGGCATTACCAAATGGATTTATGTGTGATGAAAAGGAGTTTTACGTAAACCCAACTGGTCGTTTTGTGATTGGAGGTCCTGTTGGTGATACGGGTCTTACTGGCCGTAAAATTATTGTTGACTCTTATGGTGGATATGCGGCACACGGTGGTGGTGCTTATTCAGGTAAAGATGCTTCGAAAGTAGATAGATCAGCTGCATACATGGCTAGGTACTTAGCAAAAAATATAGTAGCTGCAGGGCTTGCCAATAGATGTTTAATTCAACTTGCTTATGCAATCGGGGTTGCAAAACCTTTGGCAGTATATATTGATACTTATGGAACTGGTAAAGCTTCTGATGATGCTATTTTAAAGAAAATTAATGAATTAGTTGATTTGTCTCCGAAAGGCATTATAAATCATTTAGAATTATTAAAACCTATATTTGAAGTTACTGCAAGTTATGGTCATTTTGGCAGAACACCTACTGATAAAGGCGAATTTTCATGGGAAAAATTGGATTTAGTCAATGAATTTAAAAAACTTTAACCCACTTCCGGAAGGATTTATAAGATTTCATGGTAGACGTAAAGGTAAAGCTATTTCACCTTTGAAACAATCTTTATATGATGAATTTATGCCGCTTCTAAAATATGAAAGTGCTGATTTTTTTAATCCAAATAATGAAAATATTTTAGAAATTGGTTTTGGTGGCGGTGAACATGTCGCAGGCATGGCAAAAGAAAATCCAGAAAAAAAATATTTAGGCGCTGAACCATTTATAAATGGGGTAACTAGTTTGATTAACCACCTTTGTTTTAAGCAAACTCCACCCGATAATATAAAAATTTATGGCGATGATATTCGTAAAATCTACGATGAATTCAAAGACGAAACATTTGATGAGATTTATTTGTTGTTTCCTGATCCATGGCGCAAAAAAAGGCACAAAGATAGACGTTTTATCAATGAAGAAAATATAATTTCTGTACACCGATTACTTAAAACAGGTAAAAACTTTATTGTGGCAAGCGACGACCTAACGTATATTGATTGGGTTGATGAAGTTATGCCTAATTTTACAGATAAATTTGAAATGACTGCTCGATTAGATAAAGCTCCTGATGGTTGGATACAAACTAGATATGAAGCAAAAGCAATAAAAGCAGGCAGAGTACCTATTTATTATTTTTTCAAAAAGATTTAAATTATTTTTCTTCGATAACTTCTTTTATTTTTGTCGTAAGTTGATCAAGGCTGAACGGCTTTGATAAGAAATTATAGTTATAGCTGTCGATATTTGCGATATCAGAAAAGTACCCACTCATCAATAAAATCTTTATGTTCGGAATAATTTCTTTTACTTTTGCAGCTAAATCTGTTCCGCTCATCCCCGGCATTACAACATCAGAAGCGATTAAATCGAATCTTTCTCCTTTTTCAATTATTTCAAGCGCATCTTCTGCACATGCGCAATCAGTGACAACGTATCCTTTATTGGTTAGAGCCCTTACTCCAAAAGCACGAACAGCCTCTTCGTCTTCAATAAACAAGATTTTAGCATTGCCAGATGTGTCTATTATTGACTTAATCTTATTCGGTTCAGAAATTTGAGTGAATGCCATTTGTCCGTCGCTTTCTATTTTTGATTTTATAGAAAGTGGAGAAATAAAGTCTTCTGCTACTATATCGTTTTGCGAATTAATCATTTCTTCTGATGTAAGTTCAGGTAGATAAATAGTAAACTTAGTTCCTACATTTAGCGTGCTTTCAACTACGATAAATCCTCCTGCTTGTCTAACATCACCTAATACGATAGACAATCCAAAACCAGAACCTGAAACATCAGAATCTTTTTTGGTGGAAAAGAATGGATCAAATACTTTTGATATTATCTCTGGCGCAATACCTGATCCAGTATCTTCAATTTCGATTAAAACATAATTGCCAGGAGGCATGACATCGTTTTCGATTGCTACCTCTGTTTTGAATTTTTGAGGTTTTGTTTTTATGGTTATCAATCCGTTGTTAGGTGCAATTGCTTCATGAGCATTATTAATTAAGTTATTTATAATTTGTTGTAATTTAACCTCATCGAATAAAATTTGACCGATGTGTCGAGAGTATTCTGTTTTAATTTCAATGTTTTCAGGGATAGTAACTTTTAGGAAATGATAGGTGTCAGCAAGAAAAGAATTTAAATCAATTGGCTTTACTTTTGATGGTTGGTTTCTTGAATAAGTCAATAGACTTTTTATCAGATTAGCTGAGCGGTTTGCGTTGTCTTTAATTCTTTTGATGTCGCTTGTTGATGGATCATTTTCATCAATTCTTTGTATCACAAGGTCGCAAAATCCAATGATAGCAGTTAGTGTGTTGTTAAAGTTATGAGCAATTCCCCCAGCCATTAACCCCATCGCTTGCATTTTTTGGGCTTGTGAAAGTTGGTCGGCTAATTGTTGGCTTGCCGTATTATCAATAAAGTGCATTACAATGCCTTCAATATGTGAAGGTTTACTGTGGTTTAAGCCTGTCATTGCGGTTAAAAATACTGATGCAATTTTAACCATTTGACCTTCTTTATTTATAATAGTTAATTCAACATTTGCAGCTTTTTCTTTGTTTTTTATAATTATGCTGCGTGCTTTATTAAGTTTTTCAATGTCAGAAGGTGCGATATAATCTTTTAAATTTGTTCCAATTGCCTGTTCTCTATGTGAATGAAGTAATCCGAATAAAGCGTCATTACCGTCATTAATAATAAAGTCATTGTCCGCAAATGCAATTCCAACAGGGGTTTCTTCAAAAATCCATTGAAATCTTATTTCTGTTTCCTTTAGCAATTTCATAGCTTTGTCACTTTGTTCAATATCTTTAATAACAATAGAACGGAACATCGTTTTGCCACCGCTATCATATGTTGAATGACGGACTAGTGCTGGAAAAGTGCCGTATTGACCTTTGAAAGAAAGTGTTCCTTGCCATGCTCCACTGAAATCTGGTGATTGAGAATTATCTGTAAAATCTGATATTTTTTTTCCTTCAATGTTTTTATAGCTGGTCCCAAACCAGTCGCAAAGGGTGTTATTTACAAAACAAATTTTACCGCTGGCGTCTGCTAAATAAAGTCCAATAGGAAGATTATCCATAAATTCCCCAAGATATTTTAATTCACTTCTGAATGCTTCACTAATAGACCTTTCAGCGCTGATGTCTTGTAATTTCCATAATACATAATGAGGCCTCTTTTTAAAGAAAGTAACAGATATTTTTGCAAATATAATATCTCCATTGTCATTTGATAATGCCACTTCTACCATTATGTCTTGACCTAAAAGGATAGATGTTTGCAATTTACTCAATGCTAGCGGATCATTAAAATCAAACTTTTGTATTCTTTTTTCTATTTCAATGATTGGATTTGTTTTGTTGAAAAAAGTTCCTCTTGCCCCTAATAGTTTTCCTTTTTTGTTATATAAAGCAACATCATTTCCACCAAAACTATGTAGTAATAATTGAGCAATATTATGCTTTTTCTTGCTCTTTTGTAAATATGCATATAAAAACAAAAATCCAAATTGCACTGCTATAATTAACGTAAATGCAATGTCTGCATCAAGCAATGGAAAACCTAATGCTTGTAAAAATAAAACATTAGTGATAACAAGGGCTGTTGAAATAAAAATTAGTTCCATTTGATTAATCTTCTCTTCTTATAATTTCTCTATTTTTTAATTGGAAAACATAACGCATAATTTCTGCAACTGCAATAAAATGTTCTTCTGGTATGTACTGTTCAAGTTCTGCTGTTGCGTGCAATGCTCTTGCAAGTGCAGGACTTTCAATAACTGGCACGTCATTTTCTTTTGCTATTTCTTTTATGCGAAGCGCGATGTAATCCACACCTTTTGCAACGATTTTTGGTGCAGGCATCTCCATTTCATCATATTTCAATGCTATTGCATAATGGGTCGGATTGGTTATTACAACGTCTGCTTTTGGTACCTGAGCCATCATTTGTCTACGGAACCGATCCATACGAATTGCTCTAATTTTCGCTTTTATTTGAGGGTCACCTTCCATTTGTTTGTATTCGTCTTTGACTTCTTTTTGAGTCATACGTAATTTTTTAAGGTGATGGAATTTTTGTAAAAAATAATCGGCACCTGCAAAAATCATCATTACAAGAACAACGCTTAACATCAACGCTATTAATATATCTTTTAATACTTCTAATATACCAGGGATTTCCATAGAAGAAACTAAGGCTATGTTTGTTATTTGATAGCGTAAAACAAGATAAGCTACTGCAAAAACACAGGTTATTTTAAAAATACCCTTTATTGTTTCAATTAATTTTTGCATTGAAAATATTTGGCCAAATGTCTTAATTGGGTTTAATCTGTCCCACTTTAAAGACAAACGTTTGGGTGCATATAAAAAGCCAACTTGAATAAGTGAAGCTGCTATCGCTGTTAAAAAGAATAACCCAAAAGGAACAAGCATTATTAAAATTAATTCAATTAACAATTCTTTGATTGTAAAAAGTACGTGGTTGGCATCCATAGGAATTTGTTCTGGGGTTGCTATGAATGTATAGCCAATTTCCATAACCCCTTTCATTATCGCAGGAACGACGCCTACTATAAACATCATACACGCAAACAAGACAAGCCAACTCTTAACCTCTTGCGAGATGGCTACGTTCCCTTCTTCTCTTGCTTTGGAGAGTTTCTGCTGGGAGGGGTCTTCGGTTTTTGATGCTTCGTCTTCTTCGTCCGCCATATCCTACATCCTGAAAATAGAGTATAAAGATTGTTCAAAGTACAACATAAACGCCATCATACAAATTGGTAAGGCCAAAAATAATAATCCTATACCTAAATAAACTTGTAATGGCATCATAATAAATAAAACGTGTAGTTGCGGCATTAACCTTGATATCACACCAGTTCCTACGTTAAAAATTACAGACATTAAGAAAAATGGTGCTGCTATTTGAAATCCTATATGAAAACTTTTATTCAAATATTTTCGTAAAAAATCAGCAAAATCACCAAACATTAATGGCTCTCCCGCGGGGAATAAAGTATAACTTTCCATAACACCAACTATCATAGTATGATGCAAATCCATAACAACAATAAGGGTAAAGGCAATAAAGCTGAGAAAACTTGAAATAACGGTTGATTGCGTATTCATTGTTGGATCAAAAGCTTGTGCATTTGAAAATCCTACGCTGTGCCCCATGATGGATCCTGCAAAATCAAGCGCTGCCATAATAAATTGAGGAAATAATCCAATAAAAGCACCAATAGCAACTTCTCTAAAGATTAAATAACTTAAATCTATAAGGTTGTCTGGCATAGCGGGAAGGTATATTTTTACTAAACCCATTGATGCCATCGTAATTCCAAGAGCGATGAATAATCTTATCCTTGAAGGTACAAAAGCAGAAGAAAAGCCAGGAAATATAAATAATGCAGTGCTTATACGTATAAACACAAGAGAATATGTAAATATTTCCGTAGCTAGTAGGTTTATTAACACTATATATCTTTCTTTTGATCTGTTTCATTATTATCTTTTTTGCCAGATCCAATGCCTTTAATGTTGTTTTTAATTTGGGTAGAAGCTGCTTTTGCATCTGCTATCGTTTGCTTGAAAGTTTCTCTCATCGTTGGAGGTTTTATACCCCATCTTGATAAGTCATATAGCATTTTAATAGAAATAAAAATAGAGCCGCCAATTAAAAGTAAATAAATTTTAGGGTTAAAAATAGCCCCCATCATTACAAATAAAACTAACATTGTAATGATATACTTTCTTAATGCTTGATAATTTGCACCTCTTTCAATAGCTACTTCATAAAAATATTTAGTAGGGGTTGTTTTTTTAAATATTTTTTTAAAGGCAATTGTTGAGTAATATACAACATGTTCAACAATAAAATACATCGGGATAATAACACCTATTGCTAAATTATCAAGAACAGTTGATTCCAAGGTAATGAAGTATACAAGAAATAAAGAAGCCAAAAATGAAAATCCGTGCAGAGAAGGTTTTGAAATTTGTAAATTAATAAATTCGTTTTTGGTTACCATATAAAATGTAATCAAAAGAACGCCAGAAATAAGAGCCAAAAATATAATTGCAAACGAAGAAGGGAAGAAAATATTAAGGAATGCAATACCCCCAATAACTGTAATAAGACCGCAAGTTGCTATTTTGCATTGATGTTTATTGAATGCATCGAAGATATATGTGAAAATGCCGCAAAAAATGGCAAGAATTATAGCCTCAGAAGGTAATAGATTAAATCCAAAATAAATAACGGCCAGTGCCCCTAGCATATATACCAACGGCATAAAGCGAAAGTTTTTACTTTTAAGTTCGAGTACAGGTAATATAACAGCCAATAGTGCAGCAAGTAAAAGCCCAGTTTTTTCATATTTAACAAAGCTGTAATCAGGGGTTAGTACAAGTGGTATAACCCAAAGAGCGGCATTTGCAATTAATAAAGATATTGCATTTAAATCAAAAAATAATGATTTAGAATTTTCATTTTTTAATTTCAAAAGTTTTATTGAAATAGCTATGCTTGATAGTAATGCAATGGATAGAACAGCAAAATTATAATAAGTATTCACGATATTTTTCCTTCTTTATAAAGTTCAAGTTGTTGTTTTAAATATACATCTTCTTTGAAAAGTGCAATTGCAGTTTCCCTTGCAGCTACACTTAATTTTTTGCGCAATTTGTCGTCGCTATAAAGTCGTTTCATAGCTTCGGCAAGTGCAATAGGATTTTGTGGAGGAACTAATAATGCATTTTCTTCATCTTTAAAGAATAAGTTATTACCTCGTACGTCACTTAATATAAGAGGCTTTCCTGCTGCTGCTGCTTGGGCAATGGTTATGCATAAGCCATTCGCATATGATGGAAATACAGCAATAGTTGTTTTAGCCCATATTTTAAGAGGGTCACGAATATATCCCCACCAATTTGCAACGTCACCATTATTCCAATCAAGAAGCTTGCGATTTGATATGTTGCTTGCTTTTACTGTTTCTGCAAATCCGCTTAATATAAAATCAGCATCTATCGTTTCATCTTCTTTTACTATTTCAGCAGCTTTGATAAATTCGCCTACACCTCTATCCCAACGGATAATATCAGCCATAGTAAAAGTAATGTTAGATTTAGGTTCTGGTTGAGGGTTAATAGCCTCTACATCAACTCCGAAGCCAGGAATCATAAATAATTTATCTTCTGATATTATTTTTGTATTTAATGCATCTTGCCTGTCTTCGTTATTTTCTGTTATTAAAAATGTATTTTTATTTTTAAAAAATAATTTAATAAGAAATTTTTGAATTTTAGATGTTGGAACGCCAAACCTGCCTAAAAAAGTATTAAAAACTTTTTTAGGTTTTATAAATAAAGATGCAAAAGATCCCCTTAATATAGCTCCTAACCCAACTTGGTGAACAATATCAGGATTAACCATTCTGTAAATTTTTTTGATGTTTAAAATAGAATAATCAGTATAAACAAATACTCTGAAGCCCGCTTTTCTATACATATTTTCTTCGTTATCTTCTCTGCAAAGAACGGATATTTTGGCCCCTTCTTTCATTGCTTCTTTTGCCACACTTATATAGTTATTACGGCAAAATCCGCTTTTAGTAGTGATAAAATATAATATTTTTTTATTCTTAAGTTGCATATTAACCTCAATGTAATATATTTGTTTATAGTATTATACAATAAAATATGGAGTTTTCAATTATGAGAATATTTTTTCTTTATATTTTACCGATTTTATTACCAGCGGTAGTATATATCACTTGGCTGAGAATTAATATAAAAAAATCAAAAAATATTGAATATAAAATTGTGCCTTTACCGCTGCTTTTAATTACTGGTGTAATTTTGGCTGTGGTTATTATGATGGCATTGGTTTTTGATGGTGGACAGGCGGGCGAGGCTTCGTATACTAGGGCTAAAGTTGAAAATGGAAAAGTTATTAAAGGAACTTTAGAGAAGAAAGAAATAAAATAAATGAAGGCGCTAGGACAGCTTTTTCCCGTTAATTTTTTAAATGACGATAGGATTAAAAATATTTTTAAACTGCTAGGAAAATCTATGTTCGTTGGCGGTTGCGTAAGGGATTGTTTACTTGGGACAAAGGAATGTTTTGATATTGATATAGCGACCGAATCGCTTCCTATGGATACTATTAGAATTTTAGAAGAGGCAGGTTACAAAGTTATAGTAACAGGATTAAAACATGGTACTGTTACTGTTGTGTTACCTCCCTTTAATCTTGAAATAACTACTTTAAGAATAGATAAAAACACAGATGGTAGACATGCTGATGTTGAATTTTCATCTAGTTGGAAACAAGATGCATTAAGGCGTGATTTCACAATAAATGCGCTTTATGCTGATTTAAATGGAGTTGTATATGACGCTTTTAATGGTGAATCTTTTAAAGATTTAAATAGGCGTAAAGTTAAATTTATAGGATTTGCTGAGGATAGAATCAAAGAAGATTATTTACGTATTTTGAGGTACTTCAGATTTTATAGCAAATTTTTAGGAAGCCCAAGCAGAGACGCTCTAATCGCTTGTAGGAAAAACGCTAGCAATATAAAAAAGCTTTCAAAAGAACGCGTATTAAGTGAGTTTAGAAAAATATTATTATCTTCTTCTCCTGAAACTGTAATAAAATTAATGGATTCATCAGATGTGCTAAAAGAGGTGATTCCTTGTCATGTAAATGTTGATTTTTTGCGCCAAATTACGTGGCTTGAAGAGCATGGTATTGTATTTGATGAAGTTAAACCTACTTTTTTAAGGAGGTTTATAGCACTTCTTGGGTCGGATGTAAAAAACATAAAAGAAGTATCTAATGAATTAAAAATGACGAATAAAGAAAAATCTGAATTTTCTAATATACTAAAAGCAATGGAAGTGAAAAATCCAAAAGAATGTAAATATTTATATGGTTTTGAAACAGCGTTATCTGCAATATTGCTTAATTGGGCTAAAAGTAGAGCGTGTAACCCAAAAATCGATTCAAAAGCAAGCGAAGAATGGTATCAAAAAATAAATGATGTTATAAAATTCAAAGTCCCAAAAAGACCTTTATCAGGCGATGATTTAATAAAAAAAGGGTTGAAACCTTCTGATGAGTTTCATAACATTTTAAAAAAAGCTGATATTCTATTTGTAAACAGTAATTTTACAATGACTAAGCAAGAGTTGTGGGAAAAAATTAAAGACTAAGTTGTCTTATTGCCTCTGATACTACTATGCCTGTTGTAATTGCAACGTTCAAAGAGCGAGTGTTTTCTTGCATCATTATTTTTACTTTTTCATGGCAATAATTGTGGACTTCGTCTGGTACGCCAGCACTCTCTCTGCCTAAAACAAGAATGTCATTTGGTTTGAATTCAAAGTTAATGTAATTATTTTCGGTTTTTGTGGTAAGTAATACAAGGCGAGAATCTTTATTTTCTTCGATAAAGTGGGACCAAGAAAAATGACGTTTATATTTAACAATATCGATATAATCCATAGCAACCCGTTTCATCTTTTCATCATCAAGGATAAATCCGCATGGTTCAATAATGTCAAGCTCTATTCCAAAACAAGCGCATAGGCGCATGATAGCCCCCGTATTTTGGGCTATATCAGGTTGAAACAAAGCTATTCTTATATTATTTTTTTGCATAATATGCTTTAAATATAACAAAATTGTTACAAAAACAATGAAATAATTTAAATTTGAAATGTTAAAGTTTTTTTACAAGCCTCATAATTTTAATATTATTCTTTAAAATCAACCTAATAGCTGGTTTTGCTTCTAAATCAAATATTATGGAATTTTTAATAAATTCGGGTTATTATGTAATTATGAATAAGGTTCAATGGTTGGATCTTAGGAATAACAAAAAATTAAGGAGAAAGACAATGTCTAAATTTTTTAAATTTTTCGCACTTGTAGCTATTTCAGCTCTTGTGTTTATTGACCCAGCAATGGCAGGAGATATTGGTCCTGCTAATGCAAATGATGTTTTTAATACAGCAGCTGGTAAAGCAGTAGATTCATTTGAAGGTATTCGTACTATTATCTTCATTCTTGGTGGATTTGGTTTGGTAGCTTTGGCATTCTTAGCTATTTTTGGTCAAGTTCGTTGGAAATGGTTCGCTGGTTTGGCTTTAGGTTTATTCGTTCTTGCAGTAGCTGGTGCGATTGTAAACTACGCAACAGATCGTAATGCTGGAACAGGAAGCACTACAGGATTCCAAGATGCTGGATCTAGCCACGGAGTTTAATTGAACTTCTATTTAATAAAGTCGTCGCTCTTCGGAGCGGCGATTTTTTTATGGGCGAAAGTTTTATATGAATATATTTATGTATCAAATAGGTATGAATATTATAGATTAGATAAATGATATATGTACAATGGTGTATCAGCCTAATCTAATCTAATCTAATCTAATCTAATCTAATCTAATCTAATCTAATCTAATCT
>CAYJES010000031.1:0-17715 GCA_964369365.1 uncultured Lactobacillales bacterium
GTACAGGTACAAACCCACGTACAATTGATGCGAAAACTATGGAAAAACTTTTCACAGCTACTTTCCATAATGAAGTAGTAGATTTCTAAGACAAGTTTTAGACTACGCAAAAAGAAAAGCTCTGTTTAATCGCAGAGCTTTTTTTTGCTTAGATTTTCTTATTGAATATTATTAATTAAAATGATAGAAATTAATATAAATAGTAATAATTTAATAATTATAATCAATAAATTATTGAAAACAACGAAGGGAAAAATAAAATGAAAATATTTTATATAATAGCTGTGATGTTAATATGTCAAGTAGAAGCAACAGCAGGTGAAAAATTTTTGTCATTAAAAAATTGGGATAAATTGGCAGCTTCCGACATACAGAAAATGGTAAAGGATGGTGCTGATGTAAATGAAAAAAATGCAGAAGGCACAACACCATTAATGATCGCTAGTATGGAAAGTTCAAATCCAGAAGTTATAGAAGTATTGATAAAAAATGGTGCAAATGTTAATGATGTTGCAAAGGGCGGGTTCACGGCATTAATGATGGCAAGCGGAGCTAATAGCTCTTCAGAAGTTATAGAAGCGTTGATAAAAAATGGCGCCAATGTAAATGCTGTTGCAAAGGAATTTGGTAACGTGACTGCTTTGATATTGGCGGCTTCAAACACAAAAAATGTAAAAATAGTAGAGTTATTGCTTGAAAATGGAGCAAAAAAAGAATTAAAGGATATGTACGGTCATACGGCAATTTACTATGCAAAAGTAAACCCTGCTATCAATAGCACTGGTGTAATAGATAAACTTAAATAGTCATAATATATTATATTTGAAACGTTCGTAACAAATATGTAACAAAATGTGACTGGATATTTTTGATTTTTTTTGTTATACTTTTTGTACATTTTATTTAAAAATTAAGAGGCACTATGAAATTTAAACTTATTTTATTTGTTGTAGTTATTTCACAAATAGCATCATCAATAGGAACTGCTGCGACTTCAGTAAGAGGCAAGACAGAAATTTTAGTCTTTGAGGCAAAGTCTGGAAATTATGAAAAAGCAATAAAAGGCTTGGCTGATTTATATGAAAAGAGACCTAATAATCAAAATTTAATAGGCGAGTATATAACAGTATTATCTTGGGCTGAAAAATATGAAGAGGTCAGTTCTCTAGTTGGTAAACTAGATATTAGTGCAGCACCAGATTATGCTATTGCCGCAAGTGCCTTGTCACTAAGAAAGACGGAGCAGCTAGAAAAAGCAGAAGAGTTTTATAAAAACGGACTTGCTAAGTATCCTCATAATATTGAAATGCTTTCTGGTTTAATTTACACATATATTGATATGGGTAAATTAAAAGAAGCAAGATCGTTATTCGCCGATAATGAAAATAAATTAAAAGAAAATAGTGAAATTTATAAAGAAGTCCAAGATTATATAGCAAAAACAAATAAAAGAATCGCTATTGAAACGGACAAAACAAATGCTATTAAATTGGCTCAAAAAGGCGACTTTAAATCAGCAATTGCAATTCACGAAGAATTAAGAAATTTGTACCCAGAAAACCAATTATTGTTATACGATTATATAACAATTTTAAATTGGAAGGGTGATTTTAAAAAATCTAGTATGCTAGCTGAAAATGTAATTTTAAGTTCAGCGCCTGATTTTGCATATACAGCAGTAGCAGAAAGTTTTAGGAAATCTGGCAAGCTATCAAAAGGCTTCAAAGTATATAATGAAGGTTTAGTTAGATACCCAAGCAATCCCGATTTGCTTTCTGGTTTAATTTATACATATATTGATATGGGTAAAGTGGAAGAAGCAAAGTATTTTTTAGAAGAGAATGAAGTTGCGCTAAAAGCAAATAATAAAGCTTTTTCAGAAATTAATGCTTACGCAACCACCCAATTTATGGATAATGCTATTGAAATTGATAAAAAGCGAGCTCTTGACTTTGCTCAAAAAGGTGATTTTAAATCAGCAATAATAATTTATGAAGAATTAATAAGTTTGTATCCACAAAAACAATCACTTCTTTATGATTATATAGCGGTTTTAAATTGGAAAGAAGATTTTATAAAGGCAAGTAAGTTATCAGACAAGGTAAGGTTATCTCTAGCCCCAGAATATGCATATGCAATAATTGGCGAAAGTTACAGAAAATCTGGAAATATAGCAAAAAGCCTTGATGTGTATGCTAAAGGTTATAAAAAATACCCTAACAATTTTAACATAGTATCTGGATTTGCTATTATAACAGCAGAAATGAAAGATATAAATAGCGGATACAAAATGTTAACCGATTTTGTCGAAGCAAACCCAAATTTTGATGAAAATAAAATAGCTCCTATAAAAAGGTATTTTGCATCATTAGGAATTGATGTTGAAAATAGCGATGAAGATTTTAAAAACTTAGCGCTAAATGAATTTTCAAACTATTCGCAAGATATAAATAGGCCTGAAAATATCAGTGATGGCTATTTGGTATCTGAATATATTCCATACAAAAATGAAATCCAACAACATTATGAAAAAGCAAGAATTTTGCGAACTGAGAAAAAAGACTTAGCATGGAAATCTAAAATTTCAAACAACATTAATGAATTAAACTCAATAATATTCAATGAGTCTTGTATTGAAAATGGCGCTTGTTTTTATGAAATTTTAAAAATTCGTATGTACAACTATTTTGTAATGAATGATTATGAAGCAGTATTAAGAGATTATAAAACTCTTAAAGTAAGACAAACTCCACTTGATAATGAATTTCTTTTTGCTGTCGCTTCATCTTTTATGGGGATAAGAAATCCAGTAGAAGCAAAAAAAATATATGAAGAAATTCTTGCAAAAGATGATAATTCTTATAAAGACACACTTATTGCTAAAAATGGTATTTTTTGGTCACATCTTGAAAGCGAAGATCTAGCAAAAGCAAAATCTACTGCCAAAGATATTGCAAAAGATATGAATATAGAAATAAAAGGATGTGAACCAATTTCTGATATCACTACCCCGGCTTATCAAGACAATTACCAAGACGTAAGATACACAAATATTCTTAACGCTCAAGCACTTTTGTTTACCAATAACACTAAATGTGCCCAAGAATATCTTGAAAAAACTTTACAAATCACTCCTGAAGATGATGCAGTTATCGCAATGACGGCAGAAACGCTAGCAGCCAGAGGTCAACCATTTAAAGCGCTGGAAAAAATTAAAGAAGCGCAAAATTTATATGAAAGTCCAGGTTATAAATTTCAAGAGGCTAATTTCTTAATTGCTACCTCACAATGGGAAAAGGCAGAAGAAATTATCAAAAAAGGCGAAAGCGAAAGTTATTATGACCAAGGTTTCCAAAGATTGAAAAAAACTTGGGACATTCATAACAAGCATGAACTTTATATAAGTTTTGGGTTGTCTAATACCGATACATCTAATCCTGCGGTTTCTCCTGATGAAGGGATAACCATTGATACCACACTTTATTCGGCGCCATTTTTCCATAATTGGAGGGCATATGCAGGGTTCAGACATGCAACAGGTGAATTTGCAGAAGGCAGTGCAAACCAAAAAAGATATACATTAGGAACGCAATATAGAGGACAACACCTTATAGCAAATGTAGAAGTCAGCCATGATAATACGGAAACCAGCGAATACGGTGGGGCTATTTATGGTACAGGAATTTTTGATGATAATTGGAGCATTCCTTTTAGATTTTCGATAAATTCTATTAACACTCCTTTGCGCGCATTAAAAAGTGAAATAACAGCAGACGACGCTGGGGTTGGTATTCAATATAAATGGAATGATTACAGATCTATTTCTGCCTATGTTAATACTTTAAGATTTTCAGATGACAATGATAGAGTGGAATTATCAAGCAGATTTCATCAAAGGTTATTAACGATTAACGAACATGTGTTAAACGGAAATATCTATCTTTATAATTCTTATAACTCTGGTGATGACAATCGTCCGTATTTCAACCCAGAAATGGATTTTTCAGCAGGATTTGATTTACAATACACAGGATTGTTATGGAGAGATTATGATAAATCTTTACGTCATCGCGTTTCTGTTGGAGCGGGCAGTTACTATCAAAAACATTATGGTAATTCTTTGACTTATAGCGCAGGCTATTCTCACATATGGGAAATTACCAGCAATGTTTATGCTGAATATGGTTATGTGTTTAAAAGACCCGTTTATGATGGCGATGCAGAAAAAGATCACAGTTTTTATGTAAATTTTGGTTGGAGATTCTAATTGTTTAAGGCCAGAAATATAATATATTTTTGCATTGCTGTATTCTTTAATATAAATTCAGCATTTTCGCAACAAATGTACTTTGACAACATGAAAGAACAAGGAGTATTCGTTTTTTGTTATCATGATATTATTGAAAATGATAACGAGGTTATTTCTCCTGATTCTGTACCGATTTTTTTAGGTCAATTGAAAGAAGATTTTGAATGGCTAAAAACAAATGGTTATACAGTTGTAAGTATTGAAAATGTTATAGAGGCAAAAAAAGGCAATAAAATACTTCCTAACAAATCTGTTTTAATAACTTTTGATGATGGGTATAGAAGCTTTTATAAACACGTTTTACCATTGGCAGAAGAGTATGAATATCCGATTTTATTATCTTTACAGACAGGGTGGCTTCAAGGTGATGAAAATGGTTTTGTAAAGTATGGGGTAAATAAGCTTTCAAGAAATTTATTTCTAAGTGATGAAGAATTAAAAAAATTGGGGGAATCTGAATATATTTCGTTTGCGTCACATACCAATCGTATGCATGAAGGAATTTTGGCAAACCCACAAGGTTGTTTTAAACCTGCTGCTATTACTTTTAAATATAATCCTGAAACAAAAACCTATGAAACAATAGATGAATACACCAAAAGAATAACTGATGATTTATTGTTAAGTAAAAAAATAATAAAAGAAAAAACAGGCAAAGATCCTGTTGCTGTTACTTGGCCTTTTGGACATAATACTAAGTTAGGCGCTAAAATAGCAACGGAACTTGGCATGGTTGTAAATTTTTCATTATCTGTTGATACTGATTATTCTAGCATTTGGAATCCTATTTCAAATCCGTCTTCTACATTAACAAGACATTTGATAGAAAGAAGACATACAATTTCTAGTATGAAGTCTTCATTGCATAATGATTTAAACCCAAAACAAAGAATTATGCACGTTGATTTGGATTATATATATAGCCCAAACGAAATTGAACAAGAAAGAAATCTAGCAACGCTTTTAGCTAGGATTAAAAAAATTAAACCTACTGCTGTTTATTTGCAAGCTTACGCTGATGAAGACGGTAATGGAACAGCAGATTCTTTATATTTCCCGAATAGTCATTTACCAATGAAAGCAGATTTATTTAATCGCGTATCGTGGAAGATTTTTTCTGATGCTAGGGTTCCTGTATATGCATGGATGCCTGTTCTGGGTTTTGAATTCGCAGATAAAAGCATGGATATAGTGGCCTTGGATAATAAAACAAGCAGTATATACAGAAGACTTTCTCCTTTTAATGAAAAAGCGCGCAAAACTATAAAGGAAATTTATTCTGACCTTTCTAGAAATTCGTTTTTCCTTGGTATTTTATATCATGATGATGGCGTGATAGGCGATTTCGAAGATGTAAGTCCTGCTGGGTTAGCATGGTTGGAAAATCAAGATTTGCCGACAGACATTACAAAAATTCACAGAAATCCGATATATATGCAAAAGTTTACCAAAGCAAAAACCGCGGAATTAATTAAATTCACAAATGAATTAACCGAAGTTATAAAAGTTTGGAACCCAAGACTTAAAACCGCTCGAAATATTTATGCACTACCAATTTTAAATGAAAAAAGTGAAGAATGGTACGCAAACAATTTTGATGATTTTATTGCTAATTATGATTATACAGCGGTAATGGCAATGCCTTATATGGAAAATGCAAAAAATCCAAAAGCGTGGTTAAAAAAACTTATTGAAATAGTAAATAAAAATCCGTTATCGTATAAAAAGGCTCTTTTCGAACTGCAAACAGTAGATTGGGCAAACGGTAATAGGAAAATAGACAGCAAGGAGCTTGCTGAACAAATGCAAATTTTACAATCATCTGGTATTAATCATTATGGGTATTATCCTGATGATTTTGTGCTAGGTCACCCAATTGAAGCAGAAATTATCCCTTATTTTTCAACTTCAAATAACCAATTAATAAAGAGGTAACAATGGAAAACATTGAAACATACTTATCATATATAGCATACTTTGCTTTTTTCTATCCACTACTTATGTCATTCATTTGGATGGAAGGCGCTTTGATGTACTTTTTCCGTTACGAATTTAGAAAGCCAGGGTTCAAAGATATTCCTGAGTTTGAAAATTATCCTATGGTTTCTGTGCTTGTGCCTTGTTATAATGAGGGGATAACTGTAAAAGATACAATAGAGGCAATAAACGACAGCAAATATCCTAATTTTGAGATAATAGCAATAAATGATGGCAGTTCGGACAACACTCTTGAATTATTAAACGAGCTTAGTAATGAATACACAAGGTTAAGGGTTATAAATCTTGAAACTAACCAAGGAAAGGCGGTTGCGTTAAAAACAGCAACACTAGCAGCAAGAGGCGAGTTCTTAGTTTGTATTGACGGTGATACGATATTAGACCCTAATGCAATTCATTGGTTTATGTTCCACCTTGCAAAACATCCAAGAGTAGGCGCGGTAACAGGAAATCCAAGGGTAAGGACAAGATCAACTTTGATAGGTCGTATTCAAGTAGGTGAATTTTCTGCGATTATTGGTTTGTTGAAAAGGGCTCAACGTATATACGGGCGTGTATTCACAATATCAGGAGTGGTGGCAGCGTTCAGGAAATCTGCCATTGCCCAAATTGGATATTGGAATGAAAACGTGATGACAGAGGATATTGACATCAGCTGGCGAATGCAGATAAATCATTGGGATGTTCGTTTTGAACCAAGGGCTCTTTGTTGGGTGTTGATGCCTGAAACTTTAAGAGGTCTGATAAAACAACGATTCCGTTGGGCAGTAGGTGGTGTTGAAACTTTTAAAAATTACACAAAAAATATATTGAAATATAAAGTACGCAGAATGTGGCCAATTTATCTTGAATATTTAACAAGTATTATTTGGGCTTATACTGTTGTTATTCTAACAGTTGTTTGGGTTATGAGGGTTTTTGGGATTTATTTCGAACAAATAGACGGACAATCATTATTCCCAGTGCACGTCGGAATGTTGCTTGCCACCGTATGTCTTATCCAATTTTTGATAAGTATGTCTATGGATGCAAGATATGATCATAAATTGATGAAATATTATCTAGCAAATATTTGGTATCCTATTATTTATTGGATGATGAATTGTATATTGGGTATTATTGCATTTCCTTATGGAATGTTGTTCAAAAAATCAAAAGAAAGAGGAAAGTGGGAAAGCCCAGACAGGGGTATCCACATTGAGGAGCAAAGCAAATGACTTTGAAAATAGAAGATTTAATTATCGACAAGCCAGAGCTTGCAGAAAAAAAAGATAGAATAATATCTGCAGCCGCATTTTTTACATTTTGGGCTATGTTCTTGTATTTGCTACGACCTATCCTAGTTTTAACGGGTTGGGTGGTAATGGGTTACTTCGCAAACTTAACTCTTGAATATGATTATTTCATAGAAGAAGTTTTGTTGGATAGTACAGCTCTTGCAATCTATGCGATGATGATAGTATTTCCTTTATGGGCTTTTTATAACCGTAAGATGTTCGGCGGGCATAGAGATAAAAGAAGCAGGGCAAAACATTTGAAAATTGATGATGAAATATTCGAAGATTTCAACGTTCCAATTCAATATAAAAATACTATATTAAGCGCAAAAAAATTAGATGTACGTTTTGATGATGACGCCAACATAACAGGCTTTTCAACCAGCGGCAAAAAAGTAAATATAGGTTAATAATTTATATAGCCAATAATTTAATTCTGTTTATATAATCGAAGGTTAAATTTTTAACCAAAATTCGAATATCATCAACATATTTTAAAAGGTATATTGTCCCGCACCTAGGGGAACAATAATCAGGGTTTTGTTCAAGCGGTGCGTAAATTTCATAACCAGCATTTATATAATTTATTAATGCTTCTTTTTGTTTCGCAGCATTTTTTATATAATATGTATCGATAATATTTTCAATAACAGTTGTATAGCAATTTATAGCTTTTTGGGTAACTTGCCGTTTTATTGATGTGTTTTTGCGATTTCAATTTTTTCTAAAAAGGTGATATCGCAAGCTTTGGAAGCTTCTTCATATTTTTTTACATCTTGTCTTAATTTTTCATCAAAAGTGCTAAGTTTTTCTGTTCCGTCTGCCATGGCATTAAATGTTAATATCATTAAAATGAAAACATATTTAAACATATCTATCCCTATAATATTAATGATGATATGACACTATATCATAAAACGAAAAATAAATACTAATACTTCCATTGGATGCCGAATTTTCCACCAAAACCTTGTCTGCCACCAGTTGTTGTAAGTAATTCTATATAACTATTTAAACCGTTTTTGAATGCACCTTGAATACCTATTTTAAATTCTGCATACGGATCTACTGATACCAATGGCAGTATGATGCTGTCTGCTGTAGCATTTGAACCGCTTATCATATTCCAACTGTACATAGCAGAGCCATAAATATTAAAGCTTTTATTAGCCGCATAAATAAATTTAATTTCCGGTGAAATTTGAAGCATGTGGACATAGTTATCTTCAACAGATATCCCAGAAGTATTGGTGAATTCAGGGGCATCAGTAAATAAGTAAGATGCCATGATATTAGGTTGCAAAATTAAATCGTCACGGATATATTTATTATATCCAATTTTACCAGAAGTTCCAATAGAGTACATATAATAATCATCATCACCGAATTGGTCTTCTGTATTAACATGGTTAATACCGACATTAGCAGTAGCACTAAAGAATAGATTTTCGTTGTTATAAGAATGTTTAGCTCCTAATGTTGCTGCATTTTGAGATATTTCGACCCCTTCATAAGATTGTCTTGACCCAACATATCCTACATATAAAGTGCTGTAAATTTTAGAGTTATCAGTATAGCAAGAAGTAGGTGAATCAATACCGATTAACGTACCATAAGTAACATTATCAATGGCAGAGCTGTTATTAAGGTCAACATCTTCTGAACGCCCGAATGATTTAATCCAAACATTAGAGATAGAACTAGCATTATCACCAGAAGACATACCTCCGAAGTCAGGTAAATCGCCTAGTCCTACATCAGCGAACAATTCATTATATACTGAAAGGTTTGACAAGTAGTATGTTTGATTTGCTACCAAAGGTTCAAGAGCTTCTGGGCTGAACCCTGCACGTTCACCGTTAAAGATAAGAACACCATCAGAAGCAAGAGATGTATCATCGATTTCATATATGTATTCATACATAGGGCTTGAGATTTCAAGAAGAGTTTTATCAATAGTAATGTTAGTAGGTCCAACTTCGCCATCTATGACGCTTATTTTTGTTTCACCTGTTTTTTCGCCTATGATATAGATATCAGATATATTAATAGCATTAGTAGTTGATGTGAAGTTTATAATAGAATCAGCCACTTCAAGATTTAAATCAACGTCAATAGCGATATTAGCGTTTGATGCCATAGTCCAGTTTTTAGCATCATAAGTATTAAGAACTCCGTTTATAAAGTTCAAAGTAGGGTTGTTAGATATATTGACGTTATTTGAAAAGAATGCTCCATTTTCAGTAACCGATAATATTCCACCATTAATGTTTGTTGTTCCTGTAAATCCTGACATATCTGAATTAATAATAACTTCGCCATTTGTGTTAATTGTACCTGATCCAGTAATTGCTTCGTTCATGGTGGTTTTATTTGCTAAATTAACAGTTCCATCAGTTGCTGTTATTTCTGAATTAACATTAATATTTGTTAATGATAATTCTTTGTCCGAGATATCGATATCTGATGAGTTTAAAGAAAATCCGTTTCCATCTATACTTAGGCTATCTCCTGAAATTACAACTGGACCTGTAACTGCTTCATCGTTTTCAATCATTGAATATATTTTCGTTGAAACAGAAGATGCAAAAGCTGTTTCTAAGTTTGCATATTCAAAAGACAAGTTACCAGTATCAGAAGAATATCCAATTAAATAACCGTTTTCATAATCTTCGGCAGATCCAGCAAAAACATTAACATCAACCCCATCAAAGCTGATTTTATCTTTAAGGTTAGCGCCTGCGATATTTATTTTTGATTCGATTGTATTTGCATCGCTTCTGATAAAAATCTCGTCAACATAAATAGTGTTATTACCAGTAACAGTTGTTGCTTCTATTTTATCGGCTTCAAGAGTATCAAGATTAACATCTATACTCATATTAAAATTATTTGCTTCTAGGTTTATAGAGTTAAAAGTGTATGTTTTAATAATATTATTAACAAAGTTTAATTTTCCGCCTCCGCCGATTAAGCTAGCGTTTGCAATATTTGTTGTTGCGCTTACGTTTAATGTTCCATTGTTAATGGCTATATTATTATTTTCTATAGTAGAGTTAAGGAAAACATTACCATTAACATTAATGGTTCCAATATCGTTTGCATCGCCATGGATATTATTATTAATTGTTAAAGTGTTATTATTATTAGTGTTAAGGTTAAGAGTTCCTGTGTTTAATATTTCAGCATCAGCGTTATAAGTAGATGAATTATTTTTAGCAGATAAAGTTGTTGTGCCATCGTTTGAGATAGCATATCCTGTGAAATTTTCAAAAGTATTTACATCATGAATTGTGACAGCTTGATTGCTATCAACTATTCCACCGCCAAAACCACCACCATTTATGTTTAAGTTGCCTGCAGAAATACTTAAATTGTTTCCGAATAATTGTCCTAAATCCTCGGTTGCAGTTTCATTATCTTTCATGATGAAAGCCTTGTCTGGAACATCAAAAGTGAAGGCTCCGTTTATATCAGCAATTTCAAAATTTAAATTACCATTTGTATTGTCGTAATACATTAAAGCTCCGCCACTGATATCAGATAAATATGATGACGTCACCACATTAATATCAGGAGATAGCGCAATAGAACCCATAATATTAGTATCAGTAGTTATATTAACTATAACAGGCACAGAGGTAGGCTTTGCTGCTATATTGAAATCTTCTATATAAATAGTATTACCATTTGTTGTAAAATTGCCTATGATTTTATCAACATTAATATTGGTCCAACCGAAATCCATACCTATATTAAGGTCAGAGTGCAAGGTAGTATTACCCAGATTGATAGTATTATATGTATTGTCAATTAATGAAATTTTTGATGAATTATAGATATTAAGATTAGATACATTAGTAAAATTAGCATTAGAGCCAAGTAATTTCAGAACACCAGATTGTAAATTATAGTTTCCAACTCCGTCAAATCCGTCATAAGAAATAACACTATTGTCATTAGAAGAGTTTATGTTGACTGTGCCTTCATTATGTATAGCATTTGAGTTAATCGTACCATTATTTGAAGTATAGTTTCCTGAAAAAATAGTATCATCTTCATCTGCATTGATGTTTAATGTAGCGCCAGAGCTATTGTAAACAGCCCCACCTTTTGCATCGTTTCCAGTTGATATTGCATAATTGTCTGTAAAACTTCCTTTAAGTTCGGTAACAGTTCCGTTGTTATAGATAGCTCCACCTTTTTCTGCATAATTTCCAGTGAAATCAGCATCGATTGAGGTGTCGTTTACAGAATTTTTATTGTAAATTGCGCCTCCATCGCCTGCAGTATTGTTATTATTAAATTCAGTACGAACAATAGTGCCAGCATTGTTATATGACATTACGGTTAACGTGCTATCAGTATCATTATAAACAGCGCCGCCATCTCCGCCTGCATTGTTACCTGTAAATGTAGATCCTTTTATATCAGTAGTTGAATTTGAATATATAGCCCCGCCGTTAATAGTTGCGTTATTGTTTATGTGTTGAGAGTTTGTAAGGGTTGCTGTTCCTGTATTTGCTAGAACCCCGCCGTTTTGGTTTGCTGAATTATTTGTATAGGTTGTATTTAGTGATTCAATGGAGCCTGCATTATTATATAATCCTCCATTATCAGAGGTGAAATCTTTTACATTAGCCACATCTGTCATAGTAAAAGTTTGCCCTGAAAGGATTGTAACACCGCCATGACCATTGCCGTCGAGTTCAAATGTAGACTCGCCAGTAACATCAAGAGTTGTTCCAACCAAAGTTCCTAAATTGCTTTCAATAACCTCAGGTACATCCAAATTATATATCTTGTTGTCCAAATCAAGAGCGATAGTTTGTACTAAATTAAGCCTGCTAATACTAATAATTCCTGATGAAGGATTGTATGATTCAACGGTATAATATTTTTCAACACCTTCTCCATGCACAAGCTCTATATCGCTAGCATCAATTATATTAGAAATTTCAAAGATATTAGAAATTTCAAGATTAAGACCGCCAGAACCAGCAATGTCAGTATATATGTTAATGGTATCAATAATAATGCTATTGCCACCACTTGCCCTATTCGCGGTTATAGTATCGATTTTACCAGATGCTAAATCGGCATCTAAGGACATATTAATATCGCCATCTAATGTTAAAGTATTAAATTCAGTGTTATCTACACTATTATTCATAAAGTTTAATGACGTTCCTGATTTTGCGCTTAAATTAACATTGTTAAAAATTGAATCAGAAGAAGAGCTAAGTTCATTTGCACCAATGCCACTGTATCCGCTTTCATTATATCCATTTGCTCTTTTAATAAATATTTCTCCTGTATTAAGAGTGATAGAGGAATTTGAAACAGTATCATTAAAAACAATATTGCCGTCAATTATGATGCTATTATTGATATTTGACGAAGATATTCCATCGTTAAATATAACATTTTTGCCATTAAGAGTTGATAAATTCAACGATGCTCCGTCTGCGATATGTATTGCATTAAATTCATTTAAAATTCCGGTGGTTGTATAGTTTCCAGAAAAATATACATCATCATGTTTTGCTATAATTTCTAAAGAATTATTTGTGTAAATCGCTCCACCATCAGAAGTTGCGCCTCGTGCATAGTTATCAAAAAAGTTTGTGTCAGTAACAGTGGCTGTATTATTAACATAAATAGCTCCGCCTAAAGATCCTTTAGACGAACCAGTGGTGTTATTCCCTATAAAAGTGCTGTTTGAAATGTTTGTATCTGTTTGTGTATAAATTGCCCCGCCTTGCGCAATTCCAGTAAGGATAGCGGTTATTTTTGCGCTATTGCTTGAAAACTTGGCATCATCTATAATTAATGATGACCCATAAATTGCCCCACCATATGCATTATCACCAGATGCATAGTTATTATTGAAATCACCAGATATTTTAATCGAATTTTGTGTAGCAATAGCTCCTCCATATGCGTCGCTTTCCCCTGTGGCATAGTTACCTTCAAAAGATGAATTAATTGATGTTATCTGACCTTGGTTATAAATCGCTCCACCATAAACATCAGAAACCCCTGTGCTTGACGCATAATTGTTTTTAAAAGAACCTTCTACTGTAGATACATTACCGCTTGCATTATTTTTAATGGCACCACCACTTGCATTATTACCAGAAGCATTGTTACCAACAAAAGTACCTCTTTTAATAGTGATATTGCCTTCGTTTAATATTGCACCACCGCTATTAATATCTGCACCAAATGTTTCGTTATTTGTGAATGTTGTATAATACACATCAACATCACCGCCTGTTTTATTATAAAGCGCGCCACCACCAACTTCGTCTGAGCCAGACCCTGTAATTCTATTGTCTGACAATTCTGAATAATGCATATTCATGTCGCCTTCATTGTAAACGGCACCGCCAAGTTTTGATGCATTGTTATTATTAAATTCGGCATATTCAATCATTGTATCTGCATTGGTGCCCGAATTGTATGCATATACTGCACCTCCACTTTCGGATGCAATGTTGCCGGTAAATTCGGTGAACTCAATCATGGATGTTGCATTCGTGGCAACACCACCGCCTGATCCTGATAGGACTTTATTACCTTGTACCACAGAATGAGTCAGGATAAGGTTATTTGCTTCGCTGGAAATTGCTCCACCCAAATTATTAGCAGTGTTCTTTAAAAACGACGAATTTGAAATGTTTAACTTTGCGCCAGTATTAACAATGGCACCACCATTTGTCGATGCAGTATTGTTATAAAAAGACGAACCATAAACAGTAAGTATAGCATTGTTCCCAGCCCCGCCTCCAGAACCTGTACTAATACCATTTTTCATAACAATTCTATTAAGGTTTACTTCTCCAGATGCAGACAACACAAGGTTATATAAATTATTTCCATCAAATTCATATACTTCCGTTCCGTTCGCGGCATTATTGATGTCTATGATTAAATTACCGCTTGCGTCTATATTCCTTGCATCTTTAAGATTGCCAAATATATTAAATTCGTCAGACGAACTTCCGTTGGATGTTAATGTGTAATCACTGGTCAAGCTGAAAGACCTAACTCCTGAGCTGGATTTTGCCACATCAAACGCATTAGATATCGCAGTAGGTGTAAGGATTATGCTAGTATTATCGATTGATCCTGTCACATCATACCTATTGTTATTTGTGTATGCAACAAAATCTGATATATCATCAGGAATGCCAAAACTAGTAAAAATTTTTAACGTGGTGGAAGAAGATGTATCAGATATAATATTAAGACCAGAAAAAATCACTGTACCTGTTACATGACTAGATGTGTTAATATTATCTATAATATTGTTAGCAGGGTCCATATCCAGTGAAATTGTTCCACCGAGAAAATTCATCTGCCATATCATGTCTGTATGCGCTTGTACTGCTCCATCGGCAATGTTTAAATTTCCACCTTCCAATGATACGGTGGAGCTACCATTGAAAATATTGTTCATTATGAAATTACCACTTTTTATATTAAAAGATCCATCACTAATAATATCATCAAAAATGAATAGATTGTTATTAAGAGAAGCAAAAGTAATTGGGCCTCCGCGTATAGCAGTAAAACTCGTAACACCGTTAACTTCTGTATAATTGCCGGAAAATATGACATTAGAATTTTCTGCAATAATATTTACATTATCTGATACTTGTTTAAAAATTGCACCGGCATGAAGTCCTGAAGCGTTTGAAATTGCGCTATTGTTTAAGAAAACTACATCGCTAAATGTCATGGATCCGGAAATGGAAACTGCCCCTGCACTTTGGGTAAGATTACCTATTGCTGAATTATTTATAAAAGTCGAATTGGAAATAGTAATATATTCATCAAGAGAACTTCCACTTGATTTAGATATAGATAATGCACCAGATCCACCGCTAATATTACCATCAAACAATGAATTATTGATAGAATGTGAATTTGATACAAGGCGATAAGCTATAGCTCCGCCTGATGATGCTGCAAAATTATTAATGAAAATAGAGTTATTTATATCTGTAATACTATTACCACTAGTGGATATAGCGCCGCCTGAAAGGCTGCCTCCAGCCGATGGACCATTTATCGCGTTATTGAGAAATAAGCTATCTGTAATAGTTAAATTTCCACTATTGGATATAGCGCCACCAAAACTATACCTTGAGCTTGTAAAATTCGCATTATTGTTTATAAAGTCTCCGCTTAAGGATGGAATATCACCAATGTTATATATAGCGGCTCCTACATTAGTGTACGAATTGCCAATAAAAGAAGAGTTAATAGATTTGATAGTTCCAGAATTGCTGATTCCTTGATTATTATCAATAAAATCTCCCGATACTGACTCTATATTAAGCCCAGCTCCATTTGAAATAGCTATTGCATTATTACCGATAAAATCGCCATATATATTACCAATGCTAGAACGGTATGTGCTATAAATGATACTGTTTGCTGTATTGCTTATGAAATCCCCATATATATCAGATATGTTGCCAGAAAAATTATAAATTATGTTTTTTCCAACAGCGCTATTACCTATAAAATCTCCAGTAATATCTTGTATTGTTGAACGATTATAGAACGTATTTGCAGTAGAGTGATTGCCGATAAAGTCACCATAAACATCGTTGATAGCATAGCTTGTTGCTAAAATATTACCATCATATGGAGTTTCATCTGAACCAATACCTATAAAACTGTGGGCCACATCAACAATGGGATCTCCATAGCCATTTGCAAACGGGTGATTTGATGATAATCCATCGCCATTGCTAGGGATATATCCTGCTTTTACATCATAATCAGCGTCCGTACTATTGATTAACGTTTTTTTTCCGTCCGAATCTGTTTTCCATTTAAAATATTGATAGGTTATAGTATTATCGCCATAAATAATATTTTTATTAGTATCCCAAGAGAAATCATAATATATAGGTGAAGTCGTCCCATCTGGATTTGATGAGTAATAAATAAATTTATTAGGGCTAGTACTAGTGTTATATTCAGCTTCGTCTGCAAAGGTAGTATAATGGACGCTGTACTTTCCGCCATTTCCATAATATGTAAAATCATTACCTAATGCCAAATTATGAGAAATATCCGCAGCAGCAATATTTACACTATTAATTAAAAAAGAAACACAAATAATTTTTACAATAATTTTATACATACTACAACTATTACACAATAAAAATTAAAAAAAAATTAAGATAATTAATGACTTAAGTGAAAAAGCGCAACATATTGAAATGATTCATAAAAAAAGTAATGATTTATGGTTAAACAGGCTCTGAGCTTATGATTCAGTGGTTTTTTGTGTCATTTTCTAGAACAAGCCGAAATGACCCAAAGAGTATGTGCGAAAATTGATTAAAATAAAAATTTAGTTTAATACTATTTAGATTAATAGGAATATCTAACCATAATTGCTTTAAATTGAAATAAAATGTTTAACGTGATAAAATTTTTTATAGACAGTATTTGTGAATAATATATATTAAGGAAAAATGATAGTTTTGGAGATTTTTATGTTTAAGCAAAAGCAACAGCAAGGAAGATCATTAGTTGAAATTATTGGCGTTATCGCAATAATTGGTGTGCTTTCTGTCGGAAGCATAGTTGGTTTTAATTTTGCTCTTAATAAGTATAGAGCTAATGCTGTGATAGGCGCGATTACATTTCTTTCACAACAAGTTCGTTCTTTTTATTCTTTATCTGGCAAATATAATGGTTTAGGGGTTTGGACGAGTGACGGCAGCAATGGTAATAGCAATTCAACCGCAGCAACGATAATAAAAAAATCTGATATATCGATACCTTACCCGTTGACAATTGCAGAACAGCCTTCCGTCAAAGGCAGCAGCTTCGCAATTGGTGTAACAGGCATTCCAATATCTGTTTGCGTAGAATTGCATAGTAAAGATTGGAATAATGGTAATAGTGATTATGATGGAATTGGATTACCAGGAACAGGCGAATATAAGGCAACCATGACTGAAATAATCGAGGGGTGTAAGTCTGTTGTAAAAGACGAAGACAGATCGTTTGTTATATACTTTAAACCAATAAATTAAAAAATTTAAATGCTTAATATTTCCATTTAGCTCCGGCTTGGATAGCATATCCTTGTCTTCC
>CAYJES010000032.1:0-10297 GCA_964369365.1 uncultured Lactobacillales bacterium
TAACTACATAACCGAAGGGGTTTATCCGAAATTTCTGCATTAGTTGTCCATTATATGGATTTTAAAATTTTGCTTTATGACGAGAGATATAATCGTTTAATGCTTTTTTACTTTCCTCATCATCAGTTGTAAGGTTATTTAATTCAGGAAAATTCATATAACCAAAATCTATTGCCAAACTATCATCAAGGAAAATTTTAGGACGAACTATATATTCATTTTCTTTTTCAGCCTCGCTTGGACTAAATTCGTTTAATGAAATTTTCTCTCCTTCATTTGCGATATAAGGCGGATCATAGTTGCCATTTGGAATTTTTGTTCCTTTTTTCAGTATGATATGTGTGTATTTTTCAGATGCATCTGTTTTATATGCCTTGAAATATGCGTTAGCAAAATTTTCGACCTCGACATCTGTTATCTGTCTTGTTTTTACATAATCCGCACAAACATAAGCAGGAGTTTTATTGTCAGTAAGTCCGCTATAATCAGGGTATTCCCCTTCGAAATTAGACCAATCTTGCGTAATTGCAACAATCTCGTACCAAACAGGGCATTTTTCATCACCTTTTGCTGGGATGTTGCTTATTACTCCACCTATCCAAGGAAATCTTGTATCAACTGCTATATTATATATATTTGAAAAACTACTATTATTTTCAGCATCAGGATTCATTTTAAGTGAACCGTGCTTGCCATATTTTGTGCCTGCACCTTTGCGAACAGAAATCCCGTTTTCCGTAGGACTAAAATACATATAATTGTCTTTTAATTTTGCAAGCGTTTTATTCATTTCCTCTAGATTTCTGGTCTTGTTAATCTCGTAAAGTTCCAGATATTTTGAATTAGCAGTTGTATTAAAATCATAGTAATCAAATGGCTTTTTACCATTCATATCAACCAATTCTTTATTTGCTCCATTTGCAAGTAATAGCTTTATAATTTCATCATTTTTAATTTTTGCCGCCTCGTGAAGTGGTGTAGTTGTAGGGTCAGTATCATACAATTTTTTATAATAAGAATTATTAACGTCTGCGTCATTATCTAATAAAAGCTTTACAATTTTTATATCACCATTTTTTACTGCCCCATCAAGAACTGAATTTAAACCAGAAGAAAGGTTAGGATTAGCGCCATTTTCCAGCATTATTTTCGTCATATCATAACTAGCATTTGAACTTGCATTTGAAAAAGCTGTTTCCCCCATGCTAAGTTGTTCGTTCATATCAATGCCATTTTTAATTGCCTTGACCAGCTCTTCTTTTTTATTTTGCCTTACAATTTCATAAAGGCTCATATCGCCTGCATTAGCAAGTGACGATACTATTGAAAATGTGAAAATAAATATGTATTTAAGCATTATTAAATCTCCTATAATTAATCATATAATACAAAAGGGAAGATTACTTATATTAAATTCCTCCCTTTTTTTTAAAACCATAACCTACCCTAAACCTATTATGGCGCAACCTTCAATGTTCTTGACGGCTGATTTTCCAGTGTTTTAGTCGGCACAGCTTTTAACGTTCTTGCCGGTTGTGTTGTTGTAACAACAGGTGATGGTTTTGATGTTCTTGCTGGCTGCGTTGTGTGCGCGGGAACAGGAGCTGGCTTTAACGTTCTTGATGGATATTGCTTAGCCGTAGTAGTGGTTGTTGTAGACGTTGTCGCAGTACTACTTTCGTTTGCTTTTCTCTTATAGAAATTACACATAGAACTGAAATTAGACCCTGTTGTGGTTATAACTTGATCTTTATCTGACTGTTTATCGTACATTTTTACCTTAAAAGCCATATCCACTGTTTCTTTAAATATTTTAACAACATCATTACTTGAAGTTTGATTGAAATTTACGCCAGTATGTGTACGAACTCTGTCATAAATTCTAGTTTGGTTTTCACCACTTTGCCATGCTGTTTGTACTGATTTACCGATATTGCGCCAATTATTACAATCTTGGAGTTCCCAGCTTGCAGTATTAATCGGTTTCATATCGCTTTTTTGCATTTCCGCATTCAGATGTTGAGAAAATTTATTCATAGATTCTGCAGAACAACCAGCTAAAGCAATCAAAGAACAGCAAAGTAAAATATTAGATTTTTTCATAGATAACCTCCATATAGTTTAATAAATGTATAAGAAACGCTAGCACAAGTTTTATGTTAATGCAAGATTTAATCATGCAAGTTAAAAACTATTAACAAACAATGATTGTTATGATATGATATGATATGATATGATATTATCTTATTTAAAAATAAGGATAAATATTTATGGCAACTATACATCTTATGCATGGGTTTATGGGATTTGGCAAAACAACCTTAGCTAAACAGCTTGCTAAAGAATTAAAAGCAGTGCGTTTTACTCATGACGAATTCATGCAAAAATTGTTTCCAAGACACATCTCTGAAGATGAATTTTTAAAAACTTGTGAAAATGTAACGGATTTAATATGGGATTTAGCGGCCCAAGTCATCAATACCGGGACTGATGTTATTTTAGATTTTGGTTTTTGGTCTAAAAAAGACAGGGAATACGCTCGTGATAAAGCAACGAATATTGGTGGTAAAATTATAATTCATGCAATTTTATGTGATTTAGATATTGCAAAACAAAGAGTTTTAAAAAGAACTGAAACAAACCCAAACGAGCTATATATTGATGAAAACTGTTTTAACAGGCGACTTAATCAATACGAACCAGTCAACGAAACCGAAGGTTTTACTGTTATCACATATTAACCAAATTTCGGATATTAAAAAAGCACCCTTGCGAGTGCTTTTCAATCATCTATTAAAAGTATTAGCTAACGCCTTGTTGTATCATAGCATCGGCAACTTTTCTGAAACCCGCTATATTTCCACCTAACACGTAATCACCAGGACATCCAAATTCATTAGCTGTGTTGCTAGCAGATGTGAAAATACCTTTCATAATATCTTTTAATTTTTCATCAACTTGGGCAAAAGTCCATGCTTGCATACTGGCATTTTGTGCCATTTCAAGTTGGCTAGTAGAAACCCCACCTGCATTTGAACATTTGCTTGGTCCATATGCAATTTTTGCCTCTTTAAAAACTTCTACAGCCTCAGGAGTAGAAGGCATATTAGCCCCCTCACTAACCAAATAACAACCATTTTTAATTAAGTTTTGAGCATCTTCTCTAGTTACTTCATTCTGTGTAGCGCTTGGGAAAGCCATATCACAAGGGAAGCTCCACACTGGATGTTGATTTTCTTTATAATCTGTAACTGGGATATATTTTGCATCAGGGCAAAGCTCTAAGTATCTGGTTAACCTAGCACGTTCAACTTCTTTCACTTGTTTTAATACTTCTAAGTTTATACCAGCTTCATGATAAATTGTACCTTGAGAATCACTTACTGTCACTGGTTTTGAACCTAACTGATACAATTTTTCAATAGTATAAATAGCAACATTTCCAGACCCAGAAACAGCAGAGACAGTTCCCTTCATATCTTTACCAATTGCATTCAACATATTTTCGGCAAAGTAAACACTCCCATAACCAGTGGCTTCGTTACGAGCCAAAGAACCACCCCACAACAAACCTTTACCAGTTAAAACACCATCGAATTTAGACGTTAAGCGTTTATATTGACCGAACATATACCCAACTTCACGAGCACCTACCCCAATATCACCAGCAGGCACATCGGTAGTATTGCCGAGATACCTAGAAAGTTCCGTCATAAACGCTTGGCAAAAACGCATGATTTCGTTGTCGCTTTTTCCTTTAGGATCAAAATCACTGCCACCTTTACCGCCCCCAAGGCACAAACCAGATAAGCTGTTTTTAAAAATTTGTTCAAAGCCTAAGAATTTTAAAATACTTAAATTAACACTAGGGTGGAAACGAAGCCCACCTTTATAAGGACCAAGAGCAGAATTATATTGAACCCTAAAGCCACGATTAACGTGGATTTTACCATTATCATCTGTCCATGCCACCCTGAAAATAACTTGTCTTTCAGGCTCTATAATGCGCTCTAAAATACTATGTTCTTGATATTTTTTTTCACGCTCAAATAAAGGCGTCAAAGAATCTAAAACCTCGCCCACTGCCTGCAAAAATTCCGGCTGATCAGCGTAAGTTTCATTCATTTTACTCATAACTTCTTGCACATAGTTCAAAGACATTTATTTACTCCTTGTTAAAATTAAACATATATTCAGATTATATTATGTTCAGATAATTACAAGCACAAAAAACAAATTTTATATGACTTTAAATTTTGCGTTTTACATCGTTAAGGAAAGCAAAAGCTTTACTTTCCATATCTTTATTTTTCTGATTCAATATTTTAGATGATTCAAGCACCATATTAGACGCATTTCCAGTCTCTTTCGCACTTTCAGATACTAATCCTATGTTTGTTGTAACTTCTTTTATAGCTATATGAGCCTGTTGTATATTTCCAGAAATTTCATTAGTCGCAGACGTTTGCTGGTTCATAGAGGCAGCAATTGCACCAGCAGATTGATTTACTTCTTCAATTATATTTGCTATAAATTCGATAGAAGATACAGTTGCCGAAGTAGCTTCTTGAATTTCGGTAATATGTGTTGCAATATTACTAGTAGCATCAGAAGTTTGATTTGCCAAAGATTTCACCTCATTAGCAACAACAGCAAAACCCTTTCCTGCGTCTCCTGCTCTTGCGGCTTCAATTGTAGCATTAAGGGCAAGTAAGTTTGTTTGATTAGCAATATCAGTAATCAATGATAACACATCAGAAATAGTTCTAGACTTTTCCAACAAATAATTAACGGATTCCTTTGCTTCTCTAGAGCTATTAGCAGCATTTTCGGCAACATCAGACTGACTTTGAGATTGCCTTAGAATTTCGCTAATAGAGGCGGATAGCTCTTCTGTGGCTGTTGCAACTGTTTGAATACTACTTGCAGTTTTATTAATAGCAATAGATACTGCTTGGGTTTGTTGTGTTGTTCTATCTGCAGTATCAGCCATTGATATCGCCGTTTTTTCAAGGTCGTTCGCAGATTGCATAACTTGATTAAGTATATCTTTATTATCTATTTCGTATTGCTTTGTAATACTTTCTATACGTTTTGCTTCATCTGATTCAAGTTGCTGCCTTTTGCGTTCTTCTAACTTTTGCGCTTCATCTTTTCTCATAGCTGACTGAATGCTTTCAACCATAGATGTAAGAGCACTTAATAACAATCTCATTTCTCCTGAAAATTTTCCACTTGGTTGAACGTCTAATTTTCCACCTTTAAGGTGATTTGCATATTCAATAATTCTCTTAAGAGGATTTGAAATCGAAAATAGTGTTATCATAATAACAAACGATGAAAATATCAAACCAATTACTAAGCTTGTATAAACTATTGATTTTATTTTATCAGATTTTTCAGATGTTATTACCATATCGTCAGCAATAATTTTGTTATTAAGTAATAATATTTTTTCTATGGCATCTTCAACAGCGTATGTATCATCCTTAAAATCGCCTACTAACTTATTCGCTTTTTGTGGGGTTATATCTTTTTCGTTCATAGCGGCGTTTGCAACAAAATTTACGCCCTTAATATAATTTTTCAAATTAGAAGATATTATATCAATTTCCTTTTTTATAGCTGAATATTTTTCATCTTTAGTAATTATTTTCTCGACATCTAATAGTAAGGAAAAAATTTTCTTATTTTCATTTGTAAAGTTTTTCAAATAAGCCTGCTGTTTTTTTAAATTTCCTATATTTAACAGCATGTCTTTTTCATATCGCCTATGGGTTAACATAGAAACATGTAAATCATTTGTAAGTTGCACCAATGGCATTTCGTTTTTTGTTACCTTTTGCAATCTGTTTTCTGTATTTATATTATCATAAAACAAAAGAGCAGAAACAGATGCAAAAGTAGCTCCTACAAGCAAAAAACACAAAAGAATTTTTGTAAAAATTTTCATTATTTCCTCTAAATCATAAACATATAAAGCTACATTTAAAAACTAATTCATAAAGTGTCAAAGAAATTAGCAACTACGAATTAATAAAATGCATATTATCATAAAATAAAATAATTTGAAGAATAATCATTAAAATACTTGTAATTTGAATTTTCAAATGATATAATGCGACAAAATTTTAGACTTAGGACGGATTGATGAGTTCAGTTGATATTGGACAAAGGGTTGAAAAAACCGCTGATAATATATTTGGTTGGGACATAGTTGATAAAATCCCAGCTGATGAGGTATGCGTTTTATGTCTCGGTGGAAATGGTGCTCATGAAGAAAGAATTGCTAATTATTACGCTAAAAAATTAAAAAATGATATAATTGATAATATTTCATCAAACATATCTGTATATTCTGTTATATATAACTTTGAAGGCGGGAACAGAGGCTTTCGCGAGAGATCGGTTCTTTTTTCTGAATACAGCCCTAAGAAATTTGATATTTCTAATTTATGGGAACCAACCGACAAAGACTATAATCCCGACTACATAGACGATTTATACAAAAAAGCAATTGAACAAAGAATCAGCAAAAACAACGGAAAAGAACGAATTTCGAAATTAAAAGCATGTCAAAACATCCGAAAAATGACTATAGTGGCGCATTGTCATGGTGGGTATGTAGCATTTATGTTAGAACGCAAAATGCAACAACAAATGGAAAAATTAGGATATTCAAAAGCTGAAAGAGATTTCATCCAATCTCAAATGATAATAATAGCTCATTCTCCTGCTTGTCCGCTCGGGGTTTCAAAATCAGAATTTATTAGTTTTACATCAGCAATGGATAAAAAACTTGAAAAAGGAAAAAACAATTTTGATGTCTATCTAATATTACTCTCTAATGAAGAGGAAAACGATTATTTCAAACCTTGCTATTTTGATAAACGGAAAGGCAATCTATTCCTTGTATACCAAAAATACAAATCTAATGATAATGGATATAACATGCTAAAAAAAGAACACAAAATGACATTAAAGCATGAAAAAGATCTTAATTATGATGGAGTATTACTAACTGCTATTGCAAGAAATATAACAACTAACGCAATCAAACATTCTTTATCACAGGAAGTGAAATTCACCCCAGTCCCAAGCATTGATATTCTTATCCGAGAAAGTAATGATTATGCTACTAATAAATATGACAGGGTCATTAACACTATGCGCAAAAATGGTAACCACTTTCGCAATCTTGTAAACCTAATGATTCTAAAAAATAGAAATTATCATAAAAACAGATAGTCATTTAAATCTATAGAATTTATTTACCAATTCATTATAATATTACATAAATATATTATTATTGGGAGACGAACATGAAAAACAAAAAAAACCAAGCTGGCAGATCAATGGTCGAAATGCTCAGTGTTATAGCTATCATAGGCGTATTAACAACAGGGGCAATTTGGGCATTATCTTCTGCTTTTATTAGATTTAAATCTGAAAAACTTACCTCTCAAGTAAATGAAATATATACAAATGTAACAAATTACTATCTAAACAAAAAAGATTATTCAGACCTTACTACTAAACTTGCTATTGAAAAAGAGTTATTACCGTCTGAAATGAAAGTTTCAGACACCGCAGCAAAACACATTTTCGGAGCATCTGCAACAATTAGCGCAACAGCTAGCAGCAAGTTTTTTTTCTCACTAACCTTAAATGATATACCAGAATCTGCATGTTACGATTTGCTATCAGACATAGACCATAATATCATACAAAGAATAGAAGGAAAAGCTGAGGCAACACTACCTCTGGACGTAGAAGAATTTTCTGTTGTTTGCAATGGTGATGTCGATATTATTATAGACTTCAAACCAAATTTTAAATTTTAATTAGATTGAAAGCCTATCTATGAAACAATTAAAAAATATTATTGTCGCTGGATTATTTATAATTTTACCAATTTTTATTGGATTATTTGCTGCTAAAATCTCTGGTAATAGTGGCGAAATTTATAAAACACTTGTAAAGCCACCTCTATCCCCTCCTGGATTTGTCTTTGGAATTGCTTGGACTATACTTTATTTCATGATGGGACTTGCTTCATATCTTGTATATAGATCTGATATTTTATCTAAATTAAAATTAAAAGCACTTAGTGTTTATGGATTTCAACTTTTCATAAACTGTTTTTGGACTTTATTCTTTTTTGGTCTTGGCTGGCATTTGTTTGCATTTATCTGGCTTTTATTTTTGTGGGGATTGATAATAATTACTATGATTAAATTCAAATCAATTTCAAAAATTTCATACTATTTATTAATTCCATATTTATTATGGGTAACCTTCGCAGGCTACCTCAACCTAGCATTTTATATTTTAAACTAAAAAGACGAAAATATTGACCAATGCATATTATTATAGTATAATAAATATATAATTAAGCAAGGATAATCAAATGGATGCAACGTTTAAAAAAATAAAATCACAAAATACTGAACGCTTTGCGAAAGCACTTCGCGATAGAAATCTCCTTACCATTCCTGGAATTGAGAAAATAACAGAACATGCGGGTAATGATCCAAATCCTATCTTAGATTATTTAAATTCCTTAAAAAACATCACAATTGAAGAGCATAGTGTCCATGAAGACCCTATAAAATTACTAAGAAAAGCAGGATACATCGCGTTTCATGCAGATACGCTTGAAAAACAAAATAGTATAAAAGAATATTACGCAGAAGGAGAGGCTATTTGCACATTTGATGATGAAGAACGTTACAAAGATTATCATATTATTCACTGCCTTAAATCTAATATAAATGATATAAAAAGAGAAGATTTTAAAAATCCTGACAAATTCGATGAGTACAATCTTTCACTTATTTCAATACAAATAAAAAAGGATGGTGAACATTATTTTACCATTGGAAGATATAACCATAAGGTAAAAGCTCCGAATGAAACCTTACCACTTGACGCTATTGCACCTGGCCTTGCATATTCTTGCAAAATGACTTTTAACGTAGATTTTTCGTCAAAAAAGGCTAGCTTGCCTGAAAACTATATGCTAATAGACAATCAAATCGTTAGATATAGTAATGAAGTTAATGGATTATCATTTGATGAAAATTATTATGTAAATAATTCTGGAATTAACAAAATTAATAAAAATGAAGAATTAATACTTGATTATTTTATCTTAGATTTGAAAAATAAAAAAGTTATTGACATTGCGGATAGCGGCGATTCATTTCCTAGTGTATTTGAAAAAGAAATTGAAGGCAAAAAAATTCAAATTGTTAAAAACGAAAAAGGCAATAAATGTTTGTTAGCCGATGGTGACCAGTTATTAGAAATCAAAGACGGAAAAATAATCGGACTAAGACTAAAAGAAACAAAAGAAATACCACCTAAATTTCTAATGTTTGATAATACAATTGAAGACATCATTTTGGACAATACTGTAAAAATCGGCGATAGATTTTTATGGTCAAATGAATGTGCAAATACTTTAGACATACCAAAAACAAAAAACATTGGTGACTATGTTATGCAAAGCAACCTATACCTAAAGAACTTTTTTGGACCTGAGGTGGAAACAGTAGGAATGGGACTCTTACTAGATAACAAATATGCTGAAAGTTTTATTACTCCCAACCTAAAAAACTTAGGATATGGCTGCCTATCTAATAATGGGGCGAAAGGAAAACTCGAACAATTGCACTATGGTGATGCTGGCTTAAAACATTTTTATGCTCCTGTACTAGAACATTGCGAAGGCGGGTTACTAGACCGGAATGAAACTGTTGAAATATATGATAGCCCGTTAAAAACAGACGATGTACTATGCAAACATCCAAAAAGAGAAAATTTATTAAAAATAGAAAAGAAAATATCTCCGCAAGATTTCGCTTCTTTAATAAGCAATTCGACCGGAAAAGGAGTATAAAATGCAATCATTAAAACTCACTCTTAATTCGGGAGATGTAATAATAAATCTTTTAAATGAAACTGCCCCAAACCATATCAACAGAATTACAGAACTTGTAAGCTCTGGATTTTATGATGGATTAACATTTCATAGGGTTATAAAAGATTTCATGGCGCAAACTGGATGCCCTAATGGTGATGGCACAGGCAGAAGTGGAAATTCTATCAATGCAGAGTTTAGCGACATTGAATTCGAAAAAGGCAGTGTAGGGATGGCAAGAGGAGCAGACCCAAACTCTGCAGATTGCCAATTCTTTATTTGTCTTAAAAAATCCTCTCACCTGAACAATAAATATACTCTATGGGGTCAGGTTGTTTCTGGAATGGAACATGTTGAATCTATAAAAACCGG
>CAYJES010000032.1:10397-15788 GCA_964369365.1 uncultured Lactobacillales bacterium
ACGAGGAGTATAATGAGTATGGAAAAGTTTATGAGCTTTTTCACCCAAAGGTTCACCTAAAAAGTCTTCATAAATCTTTTTAACCCAAGTATTATCATGTGAATTACGAGTATTCATAGATTTATCTTCTTTATTCAAACCTTTCGCCCTCATCTCGCGAATTGCATTAGTAACACCACGTGGTTGACCACCGCCTGCAACGCATCCGCCAGGGCAAGCCATGACTTCGATAAAGTGATACGGAGGTTCTTCGCCTTTTTCTTTAGCCTCTTTAACTCTTAGCATAACTTCTTCAACATTTCCCGTACCTTGAGCAACACAGATATTTATATTGTTACCACCAACATCGATTGAAAATTCTTTAATTCCTTCTAGTCCTTGGGTTTGAGGAATATCAACATCAATCATATCCTTACCAGTAACCATGTTATAAGCAGTACGAAGAGCAGCCTCCATCACGCCGCCACTACGACCAAAAATAGTCCCAGCACCAGTATATTCGCCAAGAGGATTATCCGCTTTTTCATCAGGCAAAGAATTAAAATCAATCCCTGCTTGCTTAATCATTCTTACCAACTCTCTAGTAGTGATAGAAACATCGACATCTTGTTGACCGCTTGCACACATATCTTCTTCATGACGCATAACTTCATATTTTTTAGAAGTACAAGGCATAACCGCAACCATATAAATATCAGCAGGATTTATATTTTGCTTTTCTGCATAATATGTTTTAGTCAACACGCCTGTAATTTGCATCGGAGATTTACAAGAAGAGAAATGAGGAATAAGCTCAGGATAGAATTTTTCCATAAAATCCACCCACGAAGGGCAGCAAGTAGTCACCAAAGGCAGATTTTCATTTTTTGTGAATCTTTGTACGAATTCAGATGCCTCTTCCATAATTGTAAAATCGGCCCCGATATTAGTGTCAAATACAGCGTCAAAGCCTAGCTTGCGAAGTGCTGCATATAATTTACCAATCAGTAATTCGCCAGGAGCAAAGCCAAAAGCTTCCCCAATAGCCACTCTAACCGCAGGTGCAATTTGAACCGTTGTATGTTTTTTGTTATCAATTAATGCTTTCCAAACTTCTGTCGTTTGATCGTATTCCGTCAAAGCACCAGTAGGACAATGAGCCGTACATTGACCACATTTAATACATGGTGAATCAGCAAGACTAACCCCACCAGCCGGAGAAATAACAGTATCAATACCACGGTTTAAAAAACTTAATGCCCATACATTTTGAATATTTTGACATACTTCGATACAACGGCCACAAAGGATACATTTTCTTGGATCTATCACAATAGATTTTGTTGAATCATCAACTGGAAATTCATCTTTCGAGCGCACCATATCTGTGAAACTATTGTCACGAATAGAAAAATCAGCCATAACAGTTTGAAGTTCACAATTTGTACTTCTAATACAAGTTAGACATTCATTAGGATGTGTAGAAAGGATAAGTTCGATTACATTTTTACGAACTTCGATTATTTCAGCATCTTTTGTAATAATGTTCATACCCTCTTCAACCGGAGTACAACAAGCACGCAACATATTGTTACGACCTTCCAACTTTACAACACAAATTCCGCAACCAGCACTGGCTGTTAAATCTGGATGATAACATAAGGTTGGGATATGCACATTAACTTTTCTAGCAGCTTCAAGGATTGTTGTACCTTTTTCTACTTCTATTTCAACTCCATCAATAATTGCTTTTACCATAATTTTCTTCCTTATTATTTATTTGTTTCGGCCAGAATTGCATTTGTATTTTCACGAATTTTCGATAAATACTCTTGCTCATAATGCTTAAGTGTTGACACAACAGGATTTGGTGCAGTTTGTCCCAATCCACACAACGAAGCTTTTTTCATAGCCATTGCAATTTTATTAATATTTTCAATATCTTCCATACTTCCTTCGCCGTCTGCTATTTTATTTAATAGTTTCAGCATTTGTTTCCCACCGATACGACAAGGAGCACATTTTCCGCAAGATTCTTCCACAGTAAAGCCCAGATAGAATTGTGCAATTTCCACCATGCTGTCTGCATCATCAATCACAATCATACCACCAGACCCCATCATAGAACCCATAGCCGCCAACCCATCATAATCAATACTAGCATCAAGTTCAGATGAAGGAATAATCCCACCAGAAGGACCACCAGTTTGAAGACCTTTAAACGGACGTCCAGAATCAGTACCACCACCAATTTCTTCTACTATTTCACGAACTGTGGTTCCCATAGGAACCTCTACCAATCCAACATTTTTAATACTTCCTGTCAAGGCGAACACTTTTGTACCTTTACTTTTTTCAGTACCTACACTTGCCCATTTTTCAGCACCTTCCCCTATAATTACAGGGATATTCGCCAATGTTTCCACGTTATTAACGCAAGAAGGCTTGTCCCATAACCCTTTTTGTGCAGGGAACGGAGGACGAGGACGAGGAGTACCTCTTTTACCTTCGATAGATGCAATAAGTGCAGTTTCTTCACCACACACAAATGCACCAGCACCCAAACGCATATCCGCCATAAAGTCAAAACCTTTTCCAAGGATATTTTTACCAATAAGGCCGGCTTTTTTCGCTTGTTTAATAGCATTTTCAATACGTTGAACCGCCAAAGGATATTCCGCACGGATATAGAACATTCCGTTTGATGCTCCAATAGCGTATGCCGCAATCATCATACCTTCAAGAACAAGGTGAGGACCACCGCCTAAGATACATGAATCCATATATGCCCCTGGATCACCTTCATCACCATTACAAATTACGTATTTTTCATCATCTATATTCTTAGATGCAAATTCCCATTTCAAACCAGTAGAGAACCCTGCACCACCACGACCACGAAGACCACTTTTTTTGATTTCTTCAATAACCTCTTCTGGCTTCATCGACAATGCTTTATCCAATGCTTGATATCCGCCATTTGCTAGATATTCTGCAAAATTATCAGGATCAGAGTTTCCAAGCCTTGCCAAAACTACCTTTTTTTGCTTTGTGAAGAATGGAATAGTTAAATCAAGTTCACGACCTTTTAATTCATCAGTATTTGAAAATGAACCTTCAGAGCCTTCTTCGATAGCTTTTGCTAAAGGCAGAACGTGTTCTTTTATAATTTTATCTGCAAGTTCAGCATCAACTAATTTATACATAACAGGAGCAGAATCTTTTGTTTCAATCCTAACCAACGGGCCAAGACCGCAAAGACCCATACATCCTGTTGCAACCACACGAACCTTATCACTTAGTCCATTTTGTTCAAGTAAATCTTTACAAACATCAAGCACCCCTTGCGCCCCACCAGAATTACATCCCGTAGCATTACAAGTATATAAATGTATAATATAACTGTTGTTCAAAGCAGTAAAATCTTCACCTGCTTTTTTCAAATTATCACGTTGAGTTTGTGCCAAAGCTTTTAGCTTTTCTAATTGCTCTGGACTTAATTGTGTTTTTTCTGCCATTATAAAATTCTCCACTATATAGATTGATTAAGACTGAGCGCGCCATTCGTTAACGATATCTGCAACAGCTGACACTTCAACTTTTCCGTAAGTTTTGCCATTAACAACAACCACAGGAGCCAAGCCACAACAACCAAGACAACGAACAGATTGTAAATGGAACAATTTGTCTTCTGTACTTTCACCGATGTTTACATCAAGTTCTTTTGAAAATTCTTTTAACAATTTATCAGCGCCCTTGATGTGACAAGCCGTACCATCACAAACAGAAACAATATATTTACCAGGAGCTTCTAATTTAAAGTAGTTATAAAAAGTAAGAACCTCAAAAATTCTAGCAACAGGAACTTTAAGTTCAGCTGATACAACTTTTGCAGCATCCCAAGGAACATAACCCAAGGCTCCTTGAACTTCGTGCAAAGCCATGATTAAAGAACCTCTTTTGTTTTTCCATTTTGCAAGAGATTTAACAATAGCTTCCAAGTCAATGTCTTCTTGTTTATTTTCTGTATCTGTCATAATTAACCTCATTTATTTTGATTATAAATTTAAAAGTACCATAGTTTAGCCCATAGGATAAAGAAAAGCAAGATTTTTTTATACTCAAAGTGCTATTCTTTTTGATTAGATTTGCAGTATGTTATGATATGGAATCTTTTCACTATGTCAGAAGGAGAAGCATTATAATATCTTTCATCTATCCTATGATTTCTTTCATTTTTTGAAAGTAATTTTAACGCATAATTATCCCTATTCTCTTCTATAACCACCCCTATTGTATCAAGGAAAAAATCTGGCAAATTCGATGAAAAATATTTATTAAATTTTTTGTGGGTTTCTATATTCTTATCAAATTCACCATACACATAGCTAACCTTGTTTTGGAAGCCAGCATGACTAGCCAACACTCCAAGTGATTCATATAAACCATTTCTTAAAATAATTAATGTTTCTTCAAATTCTTTAATTCTTGAAAGCCCTAGCAATGACAAGACAAAATCAACCCTAAAATCAACATCCAATTTTTTTAATAAAAGTCATCTTGCCCATCAACTTTTATGAACATATCTAATATCTTTGTGACATCAGAATTTTTGTCATCATAAAGCCTCACTCCAAATCTTTTAGACATTTCATTAAACATTGCATTTGTTCTTTTATCTAACTGCAAAGAATTCAATATTATTTTATTTAAAGACTTTTTTTTCTTAAAAAACATAAACTACTCCATTTAATTAAAAAGCCCTGAAAAATCAGAGCTTTTAAAAAAATTAATACATAGTAGATAGGATATTTTTCATCTTAGAATATTCTTCTAATACTCTACCCGTACCCATAGCAACGCAAGTAAGTGGATCTTCTGCTATTGATACTGGAAGGCCTGTTGCTTTTCTTACTACCATATCTAGATTTTTAAGAAGTGATGCACCACCTGTAAATACAATACCTTTATCAACTATATCTGCTGCAAGTTCAGGAGCAGTATGCTCTAACGCAATTTTAATCGCTTCAATAATTTGGGCAACAGGCTCAGACAAACCTTCTGCGATTTGACGTTCTGACACCATAATT
Source organism: uncultured Lactobacillales bacterium (assembly GCA_964369365.1). Classification (GTDB taxonomy): domain Bacteria; phylum Pseudomonadota; class Alphaproteobacteria; order CAYJES01; family CAYJES01; genus CAYJES01. The sequence continues at coordinate 15,467 of CAYJES010000032.1, forward strand.
TCTTTTGGCACACCGTGCATTAAATCACGACCTTTTATTGCCATCGTTCTACCTTCACCTTCTTCAGGAGGGCAAGCAGACCCAATAGCTTTTTTAATTCTTTCTGCAGAACCTTCACCAACCAGCAAGTTATGATGACGACGAATGTATGAAATAATCGCTTCATCCATTTTATCACCGCCGACACGAACAGAACGAGCGTACACAACACCACCTAATGATAATACTGCCACTTCTGTTGTACCACCACCAATATCAACCACCATACTACCAGTAGGTTCATTAACAGGAAGCCCAGCACCAATAGCAGCAGCCATAGGCT
>CAYJES010000033.1:0-15188 GCA_964369365.1 uncultured Lactobacillales bacterium
GGAGATTTTGCGCGTAAAAGTGTGCTTAGCCAATATGGGTTTAGGTTGCCTTCATGTTTGGATAACAGACCTTTGAAATTTGAAGAATGGGACGGGTTCAGGCCTGATACTATTTATGTTTCGGCTACTCCTGGACCATGGGAAATGGGACAAACCGATGGCGAATTTGTAGAACAAGTTATTCGTCCAACTGGATTAATAGACCCAGAATGCATAATTAGACCAGTTAAAAATCAAGTTGATGATTTAATGCATGAATGTAAAGAAGTAATCGCAAATCAAGGAAGAGTGCTAGTTACAACTTTGACTAAGAAAATGGCAGAAGATTTAACAGAGTATTTAAATGAAAATGGAATAAAAGTTAGGTATTTGCATTCCGACGTTGAAACATTAGAACGAATCGAGATAATAAGAGAATTAAGATTGGGAGTTTTCGATGTTTTAATAGGAATAAACTTGTTGCGTGAAGGTTTAGATATTCCAGAATGTAAACTAGTTGCAATATTGGACGCAGATAAAGAAGGATTTTTACGTTCCGAAGTATCCCTTATCCAAACAATAGGACGTGCAGCAAGAAACGCAGAAGGTAGGGTTATTTTATATGCTGATAAAATAACAGGTTCAATGGATAGAGCCTTAAAAGAAACAGAAAGGCGTCGTAAAAAACAACAAGATTATAATAAAAAACATAATATAACTCCTAAAACGATTAAAAAACAAATTGCAGAAGGGTTAAAAGAAGTAACTGATGGTGATTATGTTGATGTTAAAACTGATGTGAAGCCTAGGAAAATAAAAGATATAGCCAAAGAAATAAGAAGGTTAGAAAAAGAAATGAGAAACGCTGCGCTTAATTTGGAATTCGAAATGGCTGCTAAATATCGTGATGAAATAAAAAAATTGAGAGAGCAAGAATTGGCAGAATAAAATTAATGTTATTTTTATTAAAATGTTTTAAAATGTCTGAAAAATTTTAATGAAGAGGAAGTTGATAATGAAACAAAAGCCTGTAATTTTATGTATTCTTGACGGTTGGGGATATAGAGAAGATAAAAATGCCCCAGATAATGCAATTGAACAAGCGAACGCTCCTAATTGGAAAAGATTTTTAAAAGAATATCCGAATTCTTTGGTAAAAACATATGGTAAAAGCGTTGGGCTTCCTGATGGACAAATGGGAAATTCAGAAGTGGGTCATATGAATATTGGTGCTGGACGTGTTGTTATGCAAGATTTGCCAAAAATTGATGACGCGATTGAAAATGATAATTTGAAGAACCAACCTAACTTGCAAAAATTTATACAAGATTTAAAAACTAGTGGTGGTCAAGCACATTTGATGGGACTAGTTTCAGATGGCGGAGTTCACTCACATCAAAATCACATTTTAGCACTTGCTAAAATTTTAGTTGATGAAAAAATTTCTGTAAAAATCCATTGTTTCTTAGATGGTCGTGATACTCCTCCTGATAGTGGTTTAGGGTATGTAAAAATGTTACAAAATGATATTGAAAACCTAGAAAATTGCGAAATTTCAACTGTGGGTGGCAGGTATTATGGAATGGACAGAGATAACCGTTGGGAAAGAGTTGAAATTGCTTATGATGTTTTGGCTAATGGAAAGGGAATTGAATTTTCATCAGCAATAGAAGGGATTGAAAAATCATATGAGGCAAAAGAATTTGATGAATTTGTAAAACCTTTTGCTGTTGCAGGTTATAACGGAATGCAAGATGGTGATGGCATTTTAATGGCTAATTACCGTTCGGATAGAGCAAGAGAAATAACAAACGCTCTTTTAAATTCTGAATTTAAAGGTTTTGAACGTAAAAAAATTGTAAAATTTGTTGGTAAATTAGGTATGACAGAATATTCATCAGACCATAATAATTATATGGATGCAATATTTCCGCCTGAAAAAATTGAAAAAGGATTGGGGGAAATTGTTTCAAATCTTGGGCTTAAGCAACTTAGAATTGCTGAAACTGAAAAATATGCTCATGTTACTTTCTTTTTTAATGGCGGTAAAGAAACGCAATTCGCTGGAGAAGATAGAATTTTAGTTGACAGTCCAAAAGTTGCAACTTATGACTTAAAGCCTGAAATGTCTGCTTATGAAGTTACTGATAAATTCATCGAAGCAATAAAAAGTGAAAAATATGATGTAATAATCGCAAATTATGCAAATGGCGATATGGTTGGCCATACAGGCATTATGGATGCGGCAGTAAAAGCCGTTGAAACGGTTGATGAATGTTTAGGAAGGTTGGAAAGCACCGTGAAAGAAGTTGGTGGAGTGTTATTTGTAACTGCCGATCATGGTAATGCTGAAAAAATGACCGATGGTAACGGAAACCCTTATACGGCGCATACTGTTGGTGAAACGTATTTAGTTTGCGTGAATGGATCTGATGAAATTTCAGGTCTTAATGACGGCGCATTATGTGATTTATCCCCAACGATTTTGGATGTAATGGGAATCGAAAAGCCGTTGGAAATGACTGGAAAATCTTTGCTTGTGAAAAATGGATGAATAAATATAAGAGCATTGTAATTGTTAAAATCATAATCTTACTTTTTTTAGCGATGCCCGATAAAGCTATTGCTAATGAAAAAGTGGAGAAAGACTTAGATTCTGTTCAAAAAATGCTAAAAAACCAGCTTGCAGAAGAAAAAAAGGCTAAAACGCAAGCAAAATCAGTAGCAGGAGAAGTTTTTAAAATTAGAAGGTCGCTTGTAACAGCTGCGAAAAAAATTCAAAATGCAGAAGGTAGAGTTTCAAGTTTAGAAAGCAAATTTAATCAACTTCAACGTGATGAAAAAGAAATCCTAACCACTATAAAAGAACGAAGAAAGCATATTTCTAAATTACTTGGGATTTTGCAATCAATGTCGTTAAGACCGGTGGAAGCATTGATAATACAAGAATCAGATCCTGTGAATGCGCTTAGAAGCTCTTTGTTATTACGTGATGTTATTCCTTTAATAGCCAAAGAAACGACAGATTTACAAAAAAAACTAGCAGAGTTAAAAAAATTACGTGAAAATATCAGACAACAGTATGTTCAAGTTAAAAATGCAACGAAAAAATTACAAAATCAAAGGCATGAAATAAAAGATTTATTAGGTAAAAAAGTAGCACTGCAAAGTAATCTTGAAACAAAAGCAAAGAAAAGTTCTAAAAAAGCAAAAGAATTGTCTAAGAGAGCAGAAAATTTACAAGATCTTATTTTAGAAATTGAAAAGCAAAAAGCTAAAGAGATGTTTGAATTTAGTGTTGATAGTTATGACCTTTCTGGGATGAAAGGAAAAATTCCACTACCAGTAAAAGGAAAAATTACAAAAAAATATGGCGAAACATTACAAAGTGGTATAATATCAAAAGGAATTTCTTTAAAAGCAAGGAAAAATGCTCAAGTTGTTGCTCCATTTGATGGAACTGTTGTTTTTTCTGGACCATTTAGAGATTATAGAGACGTATTAATAATTGATCACGGTAAAGGATATCATACATTGTTAGCAGGAATGGGCAGCAATGGAACAGTTGTAGGTCAAGGATTGCTTGCAGGAGAGCCAGTTGGAAATCTACCTGAAAATGATCCAACATTGTATGTAGAAATAAGAAAAAAAGGTAATGCAATCAATCCATCGGGTTGGTTTAGTAAGTAAAAAAAACAAGGAATGAAAGATGAATAATATTTTTGTTAAGTTTTTGATGTTGGTTAGTGTTGTTTTTATAGTATTTGACGCGTCAGCTAAAACAAAAGATAATAAAGAAATAAAAGAATTAAGTCGCGAAGATACTTATGCTTTGCTTGAAATGTTTGGTAAAATATTAGAAGAAGCAGAAAGAAGCTATGTAGAGCCTATTGATAAGAAAAAAACAATTGAAGCTGGTATTAATGGTATGCTTTCTTCTTTAGATCCTCATTCAAGCTTTTTAAATGAAAAAGATTTTGAAGATATGAGAACCCAAACAAAGGGTGAGTTTGGAGGGCTTGGTATTGAAATAACTTCTGATCAAGGTTGGGTCAGAATCATTTCCCCATTAGATGACACACCTGCTTTTAAAGCTGGGCTTAAACCAGGTGATTATATAACTCATATTAACGGAAAGTCAGTACTTGGGTTATCTTTATCTGAAGCAGTTGCACAAATGAGAGGAAAGCCAGGGACAGAAATTACAATAACGGTAAGACGTAAAGGAATGGACGCTTTTGATGTTGAGCTTGAACGTGCTGTTATTGAATTAAAAGCGGTTAAATGGGAAGAAAAGGGCGATGTTGGGTATATTAGAATTTCGTCATTTAATGAACATACAACAGAAAAAGTTGAACAAGCAATTAAAGAAATAACAAAAAATGTTGGAAAAGATCTAAAGGGATTTGTGATTGATATGCGTAATAATCCTGGCGGTTTGTTGGATCAAGCAATATCCGTGACAGATTTATTTTTAGATCAAGGCGAAGTTGTTTCAACAAGAGGTAGAGATTCAAAAAATATTCAAAGATTTAGTGCAACAAAAGGAGACATAACAAATAATATTCCATTGGTGGTATTGATTAATGATGGCTCTGCTTCTGCTGCTGAAATTGTTTCAGGCGCTTTGCAAGATCATAAAAGAGCAGTTATTGTGGGAGTTAAATCTTATGGTAAAGCATCTGTGCAAACAATTATGCCACTTATGATGGAGGCTAATAAAATGCCAGAATATGCAATAAAACTTACAACTGCTAGATACTATACTCCATCTGGAAACTCTATTCAAGCAAAGGGAATTACGCCAGATATTATTATTAAACAATCAAAAATAGAAGTATTGCCAGAAGGTTTTTCTAGAAGCGAATCTGAACTTTACAATGCTCTTGATAATGAAGATGAAAAAGAATCAGCTGAAGCTAAAGCAGAAAAAGAAAATGCGGACCCTTTTGCAAAAAAAGAAGATAAAGAAGAAAAAAAATCTGATTATCAGCTAGACAGAGCAATTGATATATTACGTTCTATCGCAGTTTATACAGATGAAAAAAAAGCACCTGTTGTAGATGATAAAAAATTAGAAGAGAAATCTGAAAAATAAGGAGTTGATATGGTAGATGAACAAGATCCATTTGCGGCCTTAAATAATGAAGAAGGAATGTCACCACTTGCAAAATTTTGTATTTTTGCTGCACTTATAATCTTAGTGTTGGCAGTATATTTTAATGGTAGTGGTAAGTCTGAAAGCTATAAAAAGCCAGTATTAGTTGAAGAAATTGATATTTCAGGACTTGAAAGTGTTGAAATTTCTTCTGACGAGCTTGAAGAGTATCGCGAAAGCAAAAAAAAGGCTAAGGAAAGCCCTGATGTTGATGAAATGGTTGAGCAGGCTGTTGAAAAAGTCGAATCAGCGTTAGAAGAAGATATTACTGTCGATACAGAAAACGCAGTTGATATCCCAACAGCAGAAGAGCAGATATCTGAAAATGATAAAAAAATAAAAGAAAAAATGAAGGAAATTGAGGAACATCCTCCTGTTACAAATGATCCTGAAAAATCTATACCAGAAGAAAAAAAATCTACGGAACCAATAAAAAAAACTGAAGAAGTAAAAAAAGACAAAAGTTATTCGGAAATGTATATAGGTAATAGTGATATACGCCAACCTAAAGCAAGTAAAGGAGATTGGAAAAAATCTCTTCCTGATTTTTCAACGTTGATTGATACGCAAAGAATTTCACCTTTGGAACATATTAAATATATTGTGTCATTTAATGATGTAAACGGCGCAATTGCAAGGTCGAAAGATAATGGTAAGCCATTATATTTTTACCGTAGACCACACGAACTAAAAAATAAAGATGCTGCAAAGCTTTCAATTATTGTTTATGGGTTAGGACTTAATCAAAAAAATACTGAATATGCAACTAATTCTTTACCTGCTGAGGTTAGTTTTTCATTTTCTTTATATTCCTCATTTATACTAAAACAAATAGAAGCAGCAAGAACTGCTGGACATGAAACATTGTTGGATATTCCATTACAGGCAAAAGATTATCCACTAACAGACCCAGGTGAATTAGGATTATTACAAGAAAATACAATAGAAGATAACAGAATAAATTTATTGAAAATGCTTTCTTATGATATTCCTTTCATTGGGATGTTTTCTATTAATGGCGAGGCATTTGCTCTTTCTGCGCCTTCTGTTGGATTAATAGCAGAAGAATTTATAAACAGAGGTCTTATGTTTTATGATGCGAATGAATCAAGTGTAGTTTCTGAATTTAAAGGAATGGATTATTTGAAAGCATCAGTAATTATAGACAGCGATATGTTCAAAGAGGAAATAATTGCAGCAATGATAAAGGCTAAGAAGATAGCTGCTGAAAAAGGAAGCGCATCTCTTGCTATTGATGCAAGGCTTTTGTCTATATACTTATTACGTGATTTTATAGAAAAAGATATCCTTACAGATAGTGATATAGAGCTTGTTCCAGTGTCTTACCTTGTTCTTGAATAAGGGGATTAGATGTCTGAAAATAAAAAATTGTTTTTAGTTGATGGCTCTGGATATATATTTAGGGCTTATTATGGCATACGTGGAATGACTAGACCTGATGGTGTTCCGATTAATGCTGTGTTTGGTTTTACTAGTATGATGATGAAGCTGCTTAAATCGAATAAATCAAGCCATATAGCAGTGGTTTTTGATGCGGCAAGAAAAACATTTCGCCAAGATATTTATAAAGAATACAAAACGAATAGAAAAGAAACTCCTGAAGATTTAATTCCTCAATTTCCAATAATAAGAGAAGCGGTAAAAGCTTTTGATATACCTTGTTTAGAAATGGAAGGGTATGAAGCAGATGATTTAATAGCAACGTATGCAAGATTAGGGGTTGAAAAAGGTATTGAGGTTACGATTGTTTCTGCTGATAAAGATTTAATGCAGCTTGTTGGCACAGGTGTAAAATTGATAGATCCTATGAAAGATAGGGAAATTGATGAAAAAGTTGTATTTGAAAAATTTGGTGTAACCCCAGATAAAGTAATAGAAGTGCAAGCATTAGCAGGCGATAGTTCTGATAATATACCAGGAGTTCCTGGTATTGGGCCTAAGATTGCGGCTGAATTAATTAATCAATTTGGTGATGTAGAAAACCTACTTAAAAACGCAAGTACGATAAAACAAGAAAAAAGAAAAAGATCTTTAATTGAAAATGCAGAACTTGCCTTGATTTCTAAACAACTTGTGACGTTAAAAAAAGACGTACCAGTAACCGTTCCTGTTGATGATTTGGGTGCTAATTTTGTTGATATGGAAAAAGTGGCTGGATTTTTGGAAAAACAAAGTTTTAAAAGTTTGCTTGCAAAATTACAAGAATGGGGCGATGTTCGTAACACCAGCATTTCTGAAGCAAAGCAAGTTACAAAAAAATATAAATTGATAACAGAACTAAAAGAGTTAAAAGAATTTGTCGATAAAGCAATGGATAAAGGTATTGTTGCGATTGATACGGAAACAGACTCTCTTGATGCTAAGAATGCTAATATAGTTGGAATCTCGTTATGTTACGATGAAGGCAAAGCTGTTTATATTCCTATTTCGCATAAGCAAAAAGGTGGGCAACAATCATTTTTATTTGAAGACGAATCGGAAAATCAAGAAGTTTTACCTGGACAGCTTAGTATAAAAGAAATTATGGATATGCTTGAACCTTTGCTTGTATCCGAATCGGTTGTAAAAATTGGGCATAACATAAAGTATGATTTACATGTTTTATTTAGTCAAAAAGAAATAGATATTAATCCAATAGATGATACTATTTTAATGGCTTATTTGGTTTATGGTCCTCGTTTTGGATTGTCTATGGATGACTTGGCAAAAAACTTGCTGCAATATACTACAATAAAATTCAGCGATGTTTGCGGAACAGGTAAAAACAAAATAACATTTGATTATGTTCCTCTTGAAAAGGCACTGGAATATGCAGCAGAAGACGCTGATATAACTTTGAGATTATATAATTTATTAAAACCTGAATTATTAAAAAATGAATTGCTTAATATTTACGAGACGATTGAAAAGCCATTGATTAAAGTATTGTTTCGGATGGAACGTGCAGGGATTAAAGTAGATGAAAAAATGTTAATTTCTGTTCGTAGTCATTTAATTAAAGAAATAGCAGTGTTAGAAGACGAGATAAAAAAACTTGCGGGTGAAGATTTTAATGTGAATTCTTCTGCTCAATTAGGTGAAATTTTGTTTGATAAAATGGATTACACAGGTGGCAGCAAAACAAAAGAAGGCAGATGGTCTACCGATGCTGAAACTTTGGAAAAATTAGTAGAAGAACAAGACAGTAAAATAGCCGCAATGATGTTGGAATACAGACAAATGGCTAAGATAAATAGCACTTATGCTGTTGGGCTATTGGGGCAAATTGATAAAAAAACTTTGCGAATCCATACTGATTTTTCACAAACAGTTACAAATACAGGTAGATTGTCTTCAAATAATCCTAACTTGCAAAATATTCCAATAAGGACTGAGTTAGGCAAAACTATAAGAAAAGCTTTTGTTGCGAAAGAGAATCACAAGTTAATTTCAGCAGATTATTCGCAAGTAGAATTGCGTTTAATAGCAAGTTTAGCGAAAGTAGAAAAATTAAAAGAATCGTTTTTAAATAATGAAGATATTCATACTAGGACTGCTGCTTACGTGTTTGGGGTAGGAATTGATGATGTTACCCCTGAACTTCGTCGAAATGCAAAAGCCATTAATTTTGGTATTGTTTATGGTATTTCTCCTTTTGGATTGGCTAGGCAGCTAGGCATTTTGCGTGGAGAAGCTGGTGATTACATAAAATCTTATTTAGGGCAATACCCTGAAATTTCTGAATATATGTCTGTGGTAAAAGAATTTGCGCATAGTTATGGTTATGTAAAAACGTTTATGGGCAGGCGTTGTTATTTAGATGGTATAAATGGATCTAATCAATCGGTAAAAAATTATGCAGAACGTGCTGCGATTAACGCGCCTATGCAAGGTGGGGCTGCTGATATTATTAAAATGGCAATGATTAAATTGGATAGAGAAATTTTAAAACAAAATCTAAAAACAAAAATGTTATTACAAGTTCATGATGAATTGTTATTGGAATCTCCTGATGATGAAGTAGAAATTGCAGCTAAGTTATTAAAAGATGTTATGGAAAATATAGTCCAGATGGATGTCCCTTTAACCGTTGATGTTAATATAGGATTAAGTTGGGATAAATAAAAAAAAGCTGGTGAAAATATCACCAGCTTAAATGACACTTTTTATTATAATTTATCTTACAAGTGTTCCTTCTTTTAATGCCTTCATCAAAATTTTTAGTTGGGTATTAGGATTTACATGGCTAGCACTTTTTTTCTTTTCTATATGTGCTTTAATAGCTTTCTTAGTATTGTCAGCGAATCGTTGAAGGCTTTGTTTTTCTAACTGCTCTTTTGAAATTGAACGTGTTTTTTTAGGGGTAGTAGCACCTCTTTTTCTAACAATAACATCTGATTTTGTGTTGCTGATTGTTTTCATCGAATCGCTCCTTTCTTAGTTAATGATATAAAGTAATATTACCTTAAAAAATAAAATTTGTCAATAATTGTTTTTAATATTAAATTTTCTCGATTTTACTAAGTGGATGTGCAGAGTTTACTAATTCTTTTAACCTGTCGTCAAGAATATGGGTATAGATTTCAGTGGTTCTAACATCGCTGTGACCTAACATTTGCTGGACTGAAAGCAAATTTGCATTATGTGCAATAAGGTGTGAGGCAAAAGAGTGTCTTAAAACATGAGGTGAGACTTTTTTTGGTTCTATTCCTGCTTTTACAGCTATTTCTTTTATCATTTTGAAAAAACCATCGCGAGTTAAATGTCCTGATTTAGATGAGGAAGGAAACATCCATTTTGACTCTCTTCCGCCTTTTAAATATATATCCCTTATTTTTAAATATTCTATTAGTGCTTTTTTGGCGTTTTCATTAATAGGAACAATTCGTTCTTTTTCGCCTTTTCCCTTTATTACAAGGTATTCTTGTTTTGGATTAAAGGTGCTGAGTGGCAAAGATACAAGCTCTGAAACCCGCATTCCTGTTGCATAATCAAGCTCTAATAATGCAATTAGCCTTATTTTATTTTCTCTTTCAATTTCTTTTAGAGTGCCAAATAGAGATATAATCTCAACTTCACTTAAATATTTAGGAAGAGTTTTTTCAATTTTAGGAGATTCAATATCTTCAGTTGGAATGTCGTTTCTTATCCTTTCTGAATATAAAAATTTGAAAAATTCGCGTAGTGATGAAAGTTTGCGTGCTTGGGTTCTTGCGCTCATTTGATAACTGTTTAAATAGGTTAGGAATTTTTTAATATCGTCTCTTGTTATTTCTTTTTCTTCTTTTTTTGCAAATTTAAAAAAAGTTTCGACGTCTTTTTGATATGCAGTTATAGTATGCTTGCTTGAGCCTCTTTCCGCTAGCATCATTTCTAAAAAAATATCAAGACTTTGCATTTTTTACAGTCCTAAATTAAAATTTTTTAAAATTGTATCAATGGTTAAAATTTTTGCAGCATCGTGAAAGTATATTTCTTTTAATGCAGAATTTACTTCATTTATTAAAAAAGGAGAGGTTGTAGCGTACATTAAAGAGGTGAATAAAATTGCACCTTTTTGATTTTTACTTATCATTTCTTTTAATTGACTGTCCGTTATTTCTGTGGTTTGGTTTGTTAATAGGTTTGTAAGGGTTTTGAATTCTTTTTCTGTTTCGTCTTTGTTATAGTCGTTACTGTTTTTATAAAGTCTGTATTTATTAAGGACAACTGCGTTTGATTCTCCATATCCGTTAATGAAATTAAAAATAGGTCCAAATAATACAGCGGTCTTTTTTGCGAATTCATTACGGTTGGCAAGATAGTCAGCCTTTGTGTACCATTTAAACGCGGTTTCGTAATCATGTATCATTAATAATCCATGAATAATGACATCAGAAAATTTCATATTTTCTTCTGATATTGGCAGTTTTATTAAATCTTTTTTAAATACAGTAGGGACAAGATAATAAAGTTTGTATTCTTTGTGTTCTAAGTATTGAGTTTTGTAATATTCAAGAGAAAATTTTTCCGGAAGAATTTGTTTTTTTAATTCTGGTGTAATGTCATTGTAAGATATTAAACCTAGGTTTATCGCTTTTTTTGCAGAATCTATATCACTTTTAGCTGCTAATTTAATTGTCCATAAATCGTTTGATTGTTTTAAAATGTTTGAAATGTCAATCTTAGAATAACTATATATAGCAAAAGAAAATCCATCAATAGGTAACGCTGGCTTTATTTTATGATTAGTATTAAATAAATAATTTTCTGCAATTTTAGAATATAAAGATGGATCTTTATATTTTTCTGATATCAGCTCAATTCCTATTCTTGCTTGAGTTTCTTTGCCTTGTGATAACATGCAAAAATTATAAACTTCTTCGAAATATCGAGATTTATAAGAAGCTAGGTATTTTTGTGATAACTCGCATGCTTTTTCATTTCTTCCATTTAGGAACAATATATCGATATGGTTTTTCGCAATCTTTTCGTTACGGAAATGTTCAGGAACTAAGCCAATAATTCGTAATGCAGGAATGAAAGCATTTAAAGATATTAGATTTTTCAATCTTAATTGAAACAACGATGAATCTTTATCATCTATGGCAGAACTTGGAGCAATAAAAACATCATCAAGCCACGAAATATTATAAGAAGAATTTGCAAATTCAAGAGTTTGAGCTAATAAAAGTTCAACATCTTTTATATTTTGATTTTCCCATAAATTGTCAAACCTATTCATTCCCACGCCGATTAAATTAATATCGATAGATTCAATTTTTTCCGAGGTTATAATAGGTATATCTTGTGAATAGGCCTTTATGTTTAAGGTGCAAAGAAATAAAAATAAAAAATATTTCATTATTTAACTAGAGGATTTTTAATTTCTTTTTGCTGTAATGATGTATCAGTTGAAGGGTCTACTAATCCTGCGCCAATTAATAAAGCAATAATTGCGATGATAATAATAAAAATTATTTTTAAGTGTATTGTTTTCATATTTTTTTCCATATATACTAAAATTAAATTTAATTTATTATACATAAAAAAAATGCGAAGTGTAGAGAAATTTATTTTACCGAAAACGGTAATGTTAATTGGTATGATGGGTGCTGGGAAAACGACAATAGGTAAACACCTAGCTCGTTATTTTTCTGCTCCTTTTATTGACGCTGATGCTGAAATAGAAAAAGCGTCGGGTTTTAGTGTGAAAGAATTATACCGTAAATTTGGTGAAGATGAATTTTATAAAGGCGAAGAAAGGGTTGTTTCTAGGCTTTTGGATGAAGCAGATAAATGCGTTCTTTCTTCTGGTGGGACTGCTTTTATCTCTTCTAAAGTTCGGGAAGTGTCAAAAGCAAAAGCAATAACTGTTTGGTTAAAAGTAGAATACGATGTTTTGTATAGCAGAACAAAAGGCAGAAAGCATCGCCCTATGATTCCTAGTGAAAATCCTGAATTTGTTTTAAAAGATTTAATTGAAGAGTATTATCCTATTTACGCTGATGCAGATATAGTTGTTGAAATTAAAAATGAAAGCCCTAAAAGAACTTCACATAAAGTTGCAAACGCCATTAAAAAGTATTTTTCGGAAACAGATTAAGATATAATTCATTCTGAGTATTGAATTTTGTTAAAAAATATTATAATAATAAATGAAAGTTTTTTATTAAGGAGAAAATAAAATGGATTTATATGATGGTATGATTTCAAGAAGAAGTATCAGACGTTGGAATGATAAAGAAATAAATGAAAGTGATATCAAAGATATTTTAAAGGCAGGAATGTTTGCTCCTAGCTCTCATAATCTTAGAAATTGGGAGTTTGTAGTAGTTACAGATAATGAAAAAAAGAATTTGTTAGGTGATGTTCAACCTTATGTAAAAATGGTTAAAACTGCTCCTTGTGTTATTGTTGTTTGCGGTGACGAATCGGCTTCAAAAGAAGCAGAAGCTTTTTGGGTGCAAAATACATCTGCGGCTATGCAAAACGTGTTACTTGCAATTCATAGTAAGGGAATGGGTGGTGTTTGGTGTGGGGTTCATCCTATGGCTGATGCTGAGATGGCTGTGCAAGAAATTTTGGATTTGCCAGCACATATCCATCCTCTTGGAATTTGTGCTTTTGGATATCCAGAACGTGAAAGCACAAGACAGCCTGACCGTTTCGATGAAACAAAAATTCATTATAACAGTTATAAAGCTAAGTAATAATGAAGCAAGACTATATCAAAGAATATAGCGAAAAACTTTCAAAAGAAATAGAATTAAACGTCTATGGAAGTGGGGGGTATCCTGTTTTAATGGTGCCAGCCAAAAATGGACGTTTTTTTCAATATGGCGATATGGGGGTTATTGATAGCGTTAAAGAGCTTGTTGATAATAAGCAAATCCAAATTTTTACTGTCGATGGTTGCGATAGCGAAACTATTAATTGTTTGGATATTAGCCCTCAAGAAAGAATCGAAAAATATGAAAATTATATTTCTTACATAACTGATGATGTTACTGAAAAAATTAAAAAGATAAATAATACTGAAAATAAACCTATAGTTGTTGGATGTTCGGATATAGGCGGATTTCATGCTAGTAATTTGTTTTTTAGATTTCCTGAATTGTTCGTCGGTTTAATATCATTAAGTGGAGTTTTTTCAATAAGAGATTTATTCTTATCATATGGAAATAATCTGTTGGATAAAAACTCTCCACTAGAAAACTTAAAAAAATTAAAACAAAGTGATGCAAAATATATGCAATATTTGCGTTCTAGAATAATTCTTTGTTGTGGTCAAGGCAATGGCGAAGAGAAAGCGATAGAATCAATAACGCAAATTAAAACAATATTAGAAGATAAAAAAATCCCCGCATTTGTTGATTTATGGGGCCATGATGTTTCTGCTGATTGGTTTTGGTGGCAAAAACAACTTCCTTACGGGCTTAAAAAAATATTAGATAGCCTTTGATTTTCAAAAAATATATTTGCGATAACCTTTATTTCTGTTAAAATTTAACATAATTATTATTATTTATTTTAATGAGGGTTATTTGTTATGAAAATGTCGGTAATAGGCTCTGGTAGATGGGGCACTTTTCTTGCGTGGTACAGTTCGCGAATTTTTGATGAAGTTACTTTATATGGCAGAGAAACTTCTGCTAAATTTAAACGTCTTTCTGAAGAAAGGCAAAATGAATATCTTAGATTAAATGATAATATAAAATTATCATCTGATATGGATGATACTTTATCTGGGGTAGAATTTGTTATTATTTCAGTCGGAGCACAAAGTTTTAGAAATTTAGTAAAAGAATTAAATAATCATGATTTAACTGGAAAAATTCTTATTTTATGTATGAAAGGTATTGAAAAAGGCGCAGGAAAAAGATTATCCGAAGTAGTTCGTGAAGAAATAAATCAAAATGTAGAAGTTGCGGTTTGGCTTGGTCCTGGTCATGTTCAAGAATTCACAAATAATATCCCAAACTGTATGGTTGTTGATTCTGATAATCCTGATACTACTCATAAAGTTATTGAAACTTTTGGTTCCGATTTAATAAGGTTTTATTACGGACAAGATTTAATAGGAACTGAGATTGGTGCAGCAACCAAAAATGTATTAGGAATAGCGGCAGGTATTTTGGATGGTTTAGGTTATTCTTCTTTAAAAGGTGCTTTAATGGCAAGAGGAACAAGAGAGGTAAGTAGGCTTATAGAAGGAATGGGTGGTAATCCTTTGTCTGCTTATGGTCTTTCTCATCTTGGTGATTATGAAGCGACATTGTTTTCCCCACATTCTCATAATCGTAGATATGGTGAAAGTATGGTAAATGGAGAAAAAATGGCAAAACTTGCTGAAGGTGTTGACACAATAAAAGCTGTTTATGAAATATCAGAAGCAAAAAAAATACCAATGCCAATTACGCAAGCACTTTATAAAGTTATTTTTAACGGATCTGATTTAAAATCTGTTTTTGATGATTTATTTAAAAGACAAACTAAGTCTGAATTTTTAAATAGTACTGATTATAAGGAATAAAAAATGTTGAAATTAAAACGCATTCCAGTGAAAGAA
>CAYJES010000034.1:0-14632 GCA_964369365.1 uncultured Lactobacillales bacterium
GTTTGAAAATGAAATTTAATAATATTTTACCTATTGCAATTGTTGCAACTTTAATGATTACTGGATGCAGTTCTTCTAATGATGAACAAACATGTCGTGACACGTTCTATCCTAGCAATTCATGCTACAGTTCTTCTTACACCCAATATTCGCAACAATCAAATGGATATACAGTATTAAGAGGCGCTCCTATTGATCCTAAATACGCTGGATTAGTTAGACAAACTTATATTACAGCTTTCCCATCACCAAGAATACCAAGACAAGGGATTGGTCATATATCTCCACGCAATCTTTATTCGAATTTAACCAATAAAAATCCGCAAGTACGTTCAGACACTCTTTACGTAATTGATACTATTTTATCAGACAAAGAAAAAAGAGAAGAATATCCTCAAGTTCAAGGAATTCTTGATGATTACATTCAAAACATGAAAAAAAACAATCACGATAAAGCTGAATATGAAACAGCAAAAAACATTTATCAATCTCATTTCCCTGAAAAAGGAAACAATGAACTAAATCGCCCAAATTGGACAAGCAAGTCAAATGATGATTTTGGTAGAAAAAAACTTATCGAAGATATGGAAAAAATTGAAAAAGCTCCATACAATCACGTGAATCAAGCTGAATTAAATACAAATGGCACAGGAACAACTTCTGGAACTATCACTGGCACAGATGCTGCTACTGATGGCTGGATGGGTGGTTATGAAGATGCAAAAACCCCAGCTTATGACCCAGAAAATGATAAATATATTTATAAAGCAGAAGAAATGCTTGATAATAATCCTTATGCAAACAGATCGCCAATCAATCCTGATGAAATTCCTGAATTTGACTTTTCTGATCCGAAAAACAATGACTTCGTACAAAAAACTGAACTTGAAATTCAAATGGAAAGAAATAATCAACTAAGCTCTATAAAAGAAACAGAAGATATGATTATCGATGAATCTATTTACAAAATAACTACTAGTACTAATCTAAGCGACTGGAATTGCTCTCGTCAAGTTTGCGAAAGCAGATTGTCTGCGATTAAAAACAATGCAGGCGATTTAATAAAAGCTTCTAAAATAGTGTTAAATGATAAAACTCAGCCTATATCGCCTAGACTTCGTGCTATATGCTCTTTAAAATGCGCATCAGTTGCAGACGAAAAATATGAACCAGAAGTTGTGAACTATCTTGCTAGTTACCTAAGAAGAAGAACTCCTTGGATTATTCCAGCAAAAGGCAAAAAAGCTCCTCCTATAAAAGCGGTACGTCCAGATGTACAAGCTGCCCTATACGTAATTGGTGCAAGAGACAGAAATAAAGATGTTGGATTCGATATCAATCTAGTAGGAACGGATTTAAGAGGTGCAGATTTATCATACGCAAATCTTTACAACACCAACCTTTCTTTCACCAACCTTTCATCATCTAATCTTGATAAAGCTTATGGTTTAATGGATTGGAATAAAGTTTACCTTTCAACAATTGACGTAACAACAAAAATTCCAGAAAGTATTTCTGCTGGGTTTGTTGTAACAAAAAAACCATCACTTCCTATTCAACCAGTTGGAAGTTATAAAGTAATAACAGATGATTGGATTTGGTGGAATGCAACCCCAATAAAATAATTTAAAATTATAAATATCAAAGAAATCCCAAGACATAACAATTACAATCTTGGGATTTTTTTTGTCTTTTCTGACGTTTCTTTTATTGTCTAGTCCGGACTTGATCCGGAATCCAAAGTGGTGGAAGTACAAATGGATGCCGGATCGGTGTCCGGCATGACATTATGAGAAAAATTCATAGAATGAGGCAAATAATAAGAAATAAGGAAAATTCTGAGGGAGTGTATAAATAATTACATGACCGAAGGATTTATCCAATATTTCTGCATTAGTTGTCCATTATATGGATTTTTACCCATTATATGAGTTTTACACTTTTTTTATAGTCATTTATAATCTGTTTTGTAATATATTGATTATAGTTTGTAAAGGTAGGTTTAGGCAAGTTATCCCAATCATCACACCAGACAAGCTCTGCACATTTATCAGGTTCCATATTTTGCACTTCACCGCTTTTGATTGTCGCACAAAGAATTACACCAACTGAATGATGTCCTTCTTCTTTGATAATATTATTGGTAAGACCTATGATTTTTATATTTTCAATATCTATGTTTATTTCTTCTTTAACTTCACGAGCAGCTGATTGTTCGAAGGTTTCGCCATTTTCTATACCACCACCGACAATAGCATAGGTTCCACAACCATGCTTTGACAATCGCTTCATCATTAAAAATTTGCCTTCAGGATTAAAAACAATAACCCCGCAACCAGCACCAACTTTACTAGCCAAATCCACCCCACATAGCCCAATTATAAAGTTTTATATATTCATCAGCAGATTTAGACCACGAAACGTCTTTAGTCATAGATTGTTTTATCATGTTATCTATGTGTTTTGGTCGATCGTAATAAGTAGACACCGCCCACGCACAAGTATTATACAATGCAGACGGACTTGGTGAATAATATTTAAATCCAGTGCCAGATCCTTCAGCCTCGTTATAATTTTCAATTGTATCTTCCAATCCACCTACGCCTCTGACAACAGGAAGAGATCCATAAGCCTGAGCTTCCATTTGGCTTAGTCCGCATGGTTCATATAGTGACGGCATTATAAAGAAATCACTACCTGCAAAAATTTGACGTCCTAATTCATCGCTATAACCAATATAAGAACCTATTTTACCACCATAATATTTAGGCAAATCACCAAAGAAATTACCAACCCAATCATCATCAGCATTAGGGGTTCCTGCAATAATGACTTGCATATCCATATTTTCGACTAGACCGCGTATTACTTCTGCCATAGCATGAACGCCTTTTTGCTTTGTTAACCTCCACACCCCTGAAAACAATGGAACATCAGGACGCACATCAAGATTAAACCTTTCTTGCAATGCTTTTTTACAAGTTTTTTTACCAGCTTTATATGTTCTTGAAGTATAATTTTTAGCAATATCTTTTTTCTTGCTTGGTGACCATAAGTCAACATCAATTCCATTTAAAATTCCAACTACATCCCATGAACGTTTGTTCAAATAATAATCCAAACCTTCGCCAAAATTAGGTGTCATAATTTCACGCGCATAATTTGGGCTGACCGTTGAAATTTTATCAGCATAAACAATTCCTGTTTTAAGGAGGTTTATATGATGAAAAGTTTCTAATCCTTCACCATGCCAATCATTCATATCCACACCAGCATATGACAATACATCACCACCGAACGTGCCCTGATATCCCATATTATGAATACTGAATACAGTTTTTACATTATGCCAGAAAGGGTCCCATGAACGTTTAATTGCATAGTTGACAAAACCAGTTTGCCAATCACTACTATGCACCACGCTTGGCCAGAAATTCACATCCTTGCAAAATTGCATAGCAGCACGACAGAAAAAAGTAAAACGGTATGCATTGTCCAAAAAACCACCGTTTTTATCACCATACATACCGTCTCTATCAAAATATTTTTGAAATTCTATAAAATAAACATCAACTCCATAAGCATCAGAATGATGGACTGAATAATATTCTGTGCAATTACCCATTTGTACCATGCATCCATCAAGAACGCGTTTTAATTTATGTTTTTTATAATCAATTGATGAATATAAAGGAGTGACAATTTTTACATTAAGCCCTTTTAATACAAGCTCTTTTGGCAATGCGCAAGATACTTCGGCAAGTCCACCTGACTTAGAAAAAGGATCTACCTCACTAGACAGATACAAAACATTAAAAGCACTCATTCATTCCCTCCATTAATAATAAAATAATACTGTAATGACTAGTTGTATTAAATATTAATATTAATGTCAATCGCTAAAAATGAACAAATTAAAATTTATTGTGGTCTTTGTAATTTATTATCATCAATAATGAATCTGACTATATTGTCTTTTGCTTTAAATGTTTGGTTTTGACATTCTTCTATTACAGTCTCTTCTTTATTTTTATTCAAAATTCTATCTTTTAAAAAATCCATAGCTATATAAGTACGAATTAAATCTTGTTCTGTTTTTTCAGAAATTTTTATACCTTGCGACAAAATGTTACATATTACTTTTTCATCTCTTTTTAATTCTTTATAAAGTGATTTAGCACGATTATAAACAATTTGGTAAGACATTAAATTTTTAATAGTTTCTTCTATATCCATATTGTTTTCTTCAATTTTTCCATATTGGCGTTTAACATCTGCCACCAAATCCTTATCCAATCCAGATACGGCAAATCCATCGTCAACATCTTGTTTTAATGCTCCCATTGTAATAATATTAGATACATACTGGTGCATACAAGACATAAACAAATCTTCCCTTGTTGTTGGCTTTTCCAATTCTTTTTTTGTTTCATCTGTCATACAAACCCCCTTTATATTAATGAGAACGAGATAATGCGTTCGACAACACCAATATTTTTAAAATTCCATTATCATTTTTTATCGGTTGAGTTTTATGTTCAATTAGTGTGTTATATAAATCATTATCAATCGGACAAACTTCATGCATCACACTTATCATATCAAGATTAAGTTGCATTTTTTTGCTGTATCCGCTAGGTAATACAGATTCTGTTTCAGTAATTTCATTTTTGTGCAAGTTATTATAAAGTTCTTTCATAATTTCTTTGCCAGCTTTATACATTATTGGAAATTTTAAGATTTTTTTCAGATTCGATTCTCTAGCTTTTATTCTAGATACAAGGTTATTGTAACCAATATACATTGAATAATTTTTTGTAAAATCAGGCGTATCAATATAATTTTCAACAATATCAGATTCTTTAATTAATCCTGCTGCTTTTAATAATGGCCATGCTGCTATAAGCTTTTTAGATTCAGATCTTGCAATATTTTGTTCTAGAGCTTGAGATTTTATAATATCTCTTAACTCTTCTTTTTTAAAATCATAATCGATACCTAATTTTCTAACTTTATCGTCACTATCAAATCCTAGTGCTGTATCAATTTTTTTTGCCATTACTCGCCCTCACTTATACTTTATTATTATTCCATTTCTTTTAGCAAATTAGTATAACCTAAAATTACTCTGTATTCTTCTCTTGGTTTGGGAGCGTATATTTTAAGCATAATTTTTAAAGCTTCTGTATTAAGTTTTATATCATCCGTAGGAATTTTATTTCCTTTGAACGCCTCTGTCATATCTTTTATAATTTCATGACCGACTTCGTTATATTTAGGGTTTTTAAGAATATTTTCAAGTTCTTTTGTTTTAACCTCAACATATTTAGAATTATCTTGAAATTCATCAACTCTTATCACATATTTTTCATTTTTAGGATTACCATCATAATGGTGAGCAGCATATCCTAGCGGATCATGTTTAAATAAAGGCCATACATCAGACAAAACATCAAATTCTTTTTTAAGATTTAATTTCATCTCAGCAATTTTAAAAACGTTTTCTTTGATATCATTTTTTACTACATCGGTCATACTTTATCTCCTATATTAAAAAAGACTTTTTCCATATTTAAACGGATCAAGCACAAGAACTCTTGCTATTGTTTGTGCTATATCTGCAAAGGTTCCACTTTCGCCTAAAAACACAGGTGGCAAGCTTTTAGAACACATTAAAATCGGCACGCATTCCCTTGTATGGTCGCTTCCAGCAAAAGTTGGGTCGCATCCATGATCCGCAGTTATGAATAATATATCATCATTTTTAATATTGTCAAGAATTTTCATTATTTTGCTGTCGAAAAATTCTAACTCTTTGCCATAGCCATTTACATCACGCCTATGACCAAAATCTTGATCAAAATTTACAAAGTTTGTAAAAATAATTTCTCTATTATCAGGTTCTCTTTGCAAAACTTCGATAGTTTTGTTTACCAAATCTTCTGTCCCCACAGCTTTTATAGATTCTGTTATACCTACACCTGCAAAAATATCTGAAATTTTTCCTATTGCTGTAACCTTGCCTCCCTTATCTTTTAACCTAGATAAAACAGTGTCATCAAAAGGAGGGGTAGAATAATCATGGCGATTTCCAGTCCTTTTAAATTCGCCTTTTTTCTCGCCTATAAATGGTCTTGCTATAACACGACATATATTATAACCTTTTTCATCAATAATTTTTTTAACTTTCACACAAATTTCATAAAGCTTTTCCAGTCCGAAATGTTCTTCATGCGCAGCTATTTGAATATTACTATCTGCGCTTGTATAACATATCAATTTCCCTGTTTTAATATGCTCTTCACCAAAATCTTCTATTATTTTTGTACCACTATAATGACTATTACCTAATATTTCATCTTTTCCAGACAATTTACACAATTCATCAATTAATTCGCTTGGGAATGAATTGGTTTTATCTTTGAAATACCCCCAATCGGTAAGCACCGGAAGCCCAGCCATTTCCCAATGTCCTGAAATAGTATCTTTTCCACTGCTAATTTCTTTTGCATAACCGTAACTAGCATAAACTTGACTAGGCAATTCCATACCATGAGGCACTTTGCCATGCAATTTTTCATACGCATTAACCAATCCCAATTTCGTTAAATTAGGAAGTTTTAAAGGATAATTTTTAGCAATATTTCCAAGCGTATCAGCCTCCACGTCACCAAATTTATCAGCATCAGGAGCCCCACCAATTCCAAATGAATCCATTACCAATATTATTGCTCTTCTTGTCATATTTTATCTGTCCCTAGATTTTTTATTTTTAATAATTTCGTATAGAATTTTGCTGTTTTTAGGTTTCTTGGCTTTTATCACAACTGAATCACGCAATACCTTTTCAACCATTTTAAAATCAGTATCGCTTTGACAATATACCATTGCAAGAGGAGTTTTCTTATCTATAAAATCACCAATTTGGCAAAAGTCGCTGTACCCTATTGATAAATCCAATTTATCGCTTGCGTTTACTCTGCCGCCTTTTAATTTAATTATTGAAATTCCAATTTCTCTGGTATCCATCGCCGTCACATATCCAGATTTTTGAGCATACACTGGTTTAATTATTTTTGCTTTAGGCAGGCTTTTTTCATAATTTTTAATAAAATCTTTTGCCCCACCATGAACCACCACCATTTTTTCGAATATTTCAAGAGCCTTACCGCTATCAAGAACTTTTTGCAATTTGGTATAAGCTTCTTCTTTGTTTTTTACGATTTTTTCAATCATCAAAATTTCAGCGCAAAGCCCCATTACAACACTGTGCAATCTTTTGTCTCTATATGTTCCTTGCAAATATTTTATAACCTCAACAACCTCCAGCGCATTTCCAACAGAATTGCCCAGCACTTGATTCATATCTGTTATAATTGCTCTGGTTTTTACACCTGCGCCATTTGCCACCCCAACAATAGAATTACCCAGCGCTTTTGCATCTTTCATATTTTGCATAAAAGCACCATTACCTACTTTTATATCCATTACCAAAGTATCAAGACCGGCCGCCAATTTTTTAGATAAAATTGATGCAGTTATAAGTGGCAAGCTCTCTACTGTTCCTGCTATATCTCTGATCGCATAAATTTTACCATCAGCAGGGGCAAGACCTTTTGTTTGTCCGATAATGGAACATCCAACATCTTTCACTACCTTTTCAAATTTTTTGCTATCTAGAAAAACATTATAACCTTTTATGGATTCTAATTTATCTAATGTTCCCCCTGTATGACCAAGACCACGACCCGATATCATAGGTATATAACATCCACATCCAGCAAGCATAGGAGCAAGCATAAGAGAAACTTTATCCCCTACTCCTCCTGTTGAATGTTTATCCACCACAGGACCATTCAATGACCATTTAAGTACATTTCCAGAATTTGCCATAGCCATGGTAAGGGCAACTGTTTCTTTCTTATCCATACCATTTAAAAAGACACCCATTGTGAATGCTGCTATTTGTGCATCTGAAACACCACCAGAAGTAATCCCCGTTACAAAATTATTAATATCTTTATCTGTTAAAGTTTTTTTATTACGTTTTTTTATAATTACTTCTTGTGGTATAAACATTTAATATCCTAACTCTTTAATTAATTCATCCATTAACTTAGACGCCCCTATTCTAAAATTATCTGGGTTTATATATCCATCCCCCATAATACTAGAAGCTATTACCATATAATCTCTTGCATCTTCTAATGACTTAACACCTCCGGATGCTTTAAATCCGATTTTTTTGCCACTATCTCTTATCGCCTCTATCATTGCGTTGGCAGCTTCTGGGCTTGCCCCTTTTGCAACCATACCAGTAGAGGTTTTAATAAAGTCAGCACCGGCTTCAATACAATCCTTAGCAGCATTAGATATGTGCAATGCTTTTGCAAGCTCGCCACTTTCTATTATAACTTTAAGCTTTTTATCTCCACATTCAGATTTAACAGCCTTCACCATTTCTTTACCTATTTCTCTATTACCGTGCAAAAATGCTTTATAAGGAAATACCAAATCAATTTCATCTGCACCAAAATCAAGAGCTTCTCTTGTTTCATCTATGGCAAGACCTATACTTGGACTGCCTGCAGGGAAATTTACAACCGTTGCAATTTTAACATCTGTACCATCCATTTCTTGCTTAGCCAATTTAATGAACTTAGGAAAAATACAAACCGCTGCTACTGCGCCATAATTACCGACTGCTTTATCACAAAGTGCTTTTATTTTATCATCTGTATCTTTTTCGCCCAAACTTGTTAAATCCAAACAAGATAACGCCAATTTTGCATATTCTTTCATACTAGACATGTTAATTCATCTCCTTTATAAACTGCACTACTAATTTTTGTAATTTTTCTGATACCTTTTCAGCTTGAGAAAGGGTTTCGGCATGTGAAAGGCACGTATTTTCCATCCCAGCACCAAAATTTGTAACTGTTGCAACCGCAACAACTTTTATCCCAGCATGAACACATGCAAGAACATCTGGCACTGTTGACATCCCAATCACATCAGCCCCAAGCGTTTTGAATGCTCTTATTTCCGCTGGTGTTTCAAAATTAGGTCCCATTACCATCATATACACACCTTCACGCAAATCTATATCAACGGCTTTAGCAGCCTTATGCATTTTTTCGCGAAGTTCTAATGAATATGCATCACACATATCAAAAAACCTTTGACCTACTCTTTTATCATTTGGGCCAACCATAGGATTTTGAAATGAAAAATTTATGTGATCATTAATAAGGACTAAATTACCCGGAGGACAATCTATATTCAAACTGCCAGAAGCGTTGGTCACAATCATATTTTCAACCCCAAGCTCTTTAAATACATGCATAACAAGTGCAATCCTAGATGGATGATGACCTTCATAAAGGTGCAATCTGCCTTGCATACACAAAACCTTTTCCCCTGCAATATCACCATATATTAATTTACCAGCATGACCTGTTACGGTCGATTTTGGAAAACCTTCTACATCTTCATAATCAATTATAATAGGATTTTCAATTAGATCAGCAAAATCACCCAAACCCGAACCAAGAATTACACCAATTTTAGGGGGAATATCGCCAATTTTTGCCTTAATTTGGTTTGATATATTTATAATTTCATCATACATAAAAAACTCCTTTTTAAATCTTTATTTTTATATTATAGTACTATACTTAAAAACAAATTATATATTTTTATATAGAAAAAGGCTAGAAATATGTTTAAAAAAACTATTATTATTGTTTTTGTACTTGTTCTTACAATCATTGGGGCTTTTGCAATTCCTCATATAATGGACACAGAAAATTCAAAACAAAAAATTATTGCTTACTTTCATAAAACCACAGGAAAAGAATTAAGCATATTGGGCGAAGTTAAATTTACATTACTTCCTACCCCCAAATTTATTGTAAAAGATTCTACATTAAACAATGGAGAAAGTTTTACAAACCCGACATTTGCAGTTATCCCTAGCATGGAAATTGAAGTAAGCCCAATGTCCGTTATATCTAATGATATATCCATTAAAAATATACATTTCACAAGACCAGAAATAAACCTTGAACGAAATAAAGAGGGTAAAGGCAACTGGGGATTACCTATCCTTACCTCACCTCAATCTCAACCTGATTTGCAAAATAATTTCACAGCAAAAACCAATGAATCAGAATCTGTAATTGTATCATTTTCATCGGGAAGATTAAATATTATTAATGATAAAGAAGTTTCTTCATATGATAATCTTGATTTTACGATAAAGATGATTAATTTTAATGGACCTTTTGATGCAAAAGGAAATTTTTCTATTAATAATTCATTTTACACTGTATTGCTTCAAACTGGCACTTTTTATGAAAATACAGAAACCACCATCGATTTAAAAATAAACCAAAAGGAAAGTGAAACAGATATAACCTTTAAAGGTCAGATAGGTAACATAGTAGACAAGTTAAACATAAACGGTAGCACCGTTATTGATTCTAAGAAAATTGACGGAATATATGAATTTCTAACAAAAAAAGAGGTGGGTAATTTACCAAGTGCTCCCTTTTTACTTTCTTTTGACATTAACAAAAATGCTCGTTTGCTTAATATTGACAATGCCGCGTATACTTATGGTGACAATCGCGGTTCATTTACATTAAAATCAGATATAGAAAATGATATTATTAAAAAATTAGACGCAAAGGTTAGTCTTGCTCATTTGAATATTGATGAATTCAGTCAAATTTTCACAGATATTCCAAACCTTGAATTAATGTCAATTCCGCAAATAAATATAGATTTTATTGCAGATAAAATAATATATAAAGGCCAATCTTTTGCCAATAATATTGCAAGGATATCTGCTAACAATAAAAAACTTGATATTCAATCTTTTCAAACTGTTATAATGGATGACACGACTGTTAAAGGAATTGCATCTTTTGATCGAGAAAAAAACAATTTTATAACAGGCAATGCATCAATTATCTCTTCTAATTTCCCTGATGTGTTTGAATGGTATTATGGAAAAAAAATTACAACGAATAAAGAAGTTTTCAAAAATGTAAAAGCAACTACAACTATATCCGGAACTCCTGAAAATATAATTTTTAATAATATGAAGGTTGAGGTTGACAAGATTGCAGCTCAATTAAATCTTAAAATAAATACAAAAGATAAAATCCCAACAATACATATTGGCGGTAA
The DNA here is from genome assembly GCA_964369365.1 of uncultured Lactobacillales bacterium. Taxonomy (GTDB): domain Bacteria; phylum Pseudomonadota; class Alphaproteobacteria; order CAYJES01; family CAYJES01; genus CAYJES01. The sequence goes on from CAYJES010000034.1 coordinate 11,197, forward strand.
GGTTAACTCTATTAATTTTGATGAATATATTAAAGACATCCTTCCTCCAAAAGAATTCTCAGGCAAATCAGATAGAGTTGCATACATCATCAACCATATGAATTTATTTCCTGACGTGAATAAAAATCTTAATTTATTTTTTGGATATGTAAATTACAAAAATATCCCATACACAAATATTAAAATTAATATGGAAACAAAAGAAAATACTGTAAAAATAAATGAAATATCAGGAGGAATAGGCAGTATTAACTCATCATTAAAAGGTGAAATTGCTGGTGTTAATTCTAACAACCCAGAATTCAAAAATATTCATATAAAATTAGATTCAACAAATCCTATTTATACAAAACTAAATAATGTATTATCATTTCTTGATCTAGATTCTCCGCTACCTATTGATGAAATGAAAAATTTAATTATAGAGGCAAATGTCAATGGATCACTTTTGCTACCACAAATCAAATCGATTGTTAAAAATGCCACCCTAACTCTTGCTTTTAATGGTGGCTTAGAAACTGAAAAAAATATAATAAGTGGCAACTTTGATTTCCGTGTTAACAATTTCAAAAAGTTCCTCCAAGACATTGGTATAAAATATCAATCTTCCAAGCCTTTTGGATTAAGTAAAATTACGGGAAAAATTAAAAAAGAGCCTAATTTATTTGTAATTGAAGATTTGGATTTTTCGATAGGTCCAGAAACAGTATCAGGTGAATTTTCCTATAACGATAAACAATCAAGACCTTCAATAGTTGCTAAACTTCACACAAACCATATGACGATAAATGATTATTTTCCTGAATCAGTTTTACATTTATGGACCCGCGGTAACGCTAAGATAAAGCCTGCATGGAACAAGCAACCTTTTGATATTTCGCTATTAAAGAGTAATGACATAAAAATTGATTTAGATTTTGATTCGATGGTGTATGAAAATACATCACTTCAAAAAGGAAAGCTTGTATTTTCGGCAATATCAGACAAAGTATCACTTGAAATTCCTAATGCTATATTTTTTGATGGAACATTCAAATTTAAATCTGATATGGATTTAACTATTTCTCCATATCCTATGTCATTAAATGGCAGCATAGACAACGCTAAATTCAGCCGCCCTATTTTTATGGCTACTAGTTTCGACATTGTAGAAGGAACACTTTCTTTAAATTACGATTTAAAAACAAATGGTAATAATGTTAATGATATAATTATGGGATTAAAAGGTAATTTAAACTATAAACTTGAAGACGGATTTGTTAATGGTGCAAACCTAAATAAATTAACAGAAACTGTGGAAAATGCCTATTTTAAGAAAAACCCAATAACAGAAAAGGAATTTTCAGACATCATTGACTTATATATGAATCAAGGCTCTACAAATGTCTCTAACGCTGTTGGATCTGTTATTTTTAATGCTGGCGAAATTGCGATTTCTACACAACCATTTTCCGTTGGAGGAAAAGGAATTTCTAAATACGACGCAACTGTAAAATTAACGAATTGGGATATATCATCTTTATGGGATGTCAAAATTGACAATAATGAAAAATTATTATTCACAATAACAACCGAAGGTGCGCTTGACACCCCAAGAAAGAAAAACAGCTCAGAAATGGCTAAACAACTTATCATTCAAACGATTATGAAAGACAAGGTTGAAGAAGAGTTAATGGCTAAGAACGTAAGTCAAAAGTTTTCTAATTTACTTAAGCAATTACAACTTTTGATGCCTCAAATAAGGGCAGCTCATCAACAAACTAAAGAATTATATGATAGCACTCCTGAGCTAAAAGTTTATTATGACGAAGTCCTTTCATTAATGAAAACTATCAGCATTGAAATCAAAAAAATTAAACAACTATACGAATTGAAAGAAAAAAATGAAGAAGATTTTAAGCAGGCTGATTTAGCATTAACTAATATAGAAAGTTCATATGACAAGATTAAGACTGAATATTTAAATGCGATAAGAGCAAAAGCACTTGCAAGTTCTATGAAATTAACCACTCAAATATTTTCAGCAGAAGAAAGAGCAAAAGAAATCCTAAAAGATTATCCTGAAAAATCTGATGTAGTTAATGAAATTATTGAAAAAGCAGATGTTGCAAGAAAAGCTTTAAAACTAGCTGAAAAGATTACAACTTTAAAGGACACAGATACGCTTGAAAAAAACCTAACTGAACTTTGGGACAGGGTTAAATATCTAATTGGATTTTTAAATGACACGTCTCCTGCTAAAAAAGTAGAAGAACCAACACAACCAAAGAAAACTATGATGACTTTGGATGCGTTTTAGAGTATTTTCCGATTAAATAAATCCATTTAATCAAAAAAATACTCTTCTTATACTTCTGCGCATAACACATCTTGAATAGACGAAGCATCTGTACATAACATAACTAACCTGTCAATCCCAAGTGCAATCCCAGTCGATTCGGGTAGACCATAGCTAAGAGCATCCAGAAAATCATAATCAATTGGATTTTCTTCTTGATACAATTTTTGTTTTAATTTTGAATCTTCTATAAACCTATATTCCTGAGCCTTAGCATCAGTGAGTTCCGAAAAAGCATTGGCAAGTTCAAGCCCACAAATATATAATTCAAACCTTTCTGCAATTCTTTTATCACTAGGTTTAGGTCTAGATAGTGCAGCCAAACATAACGGATAATCATATATAATAGTTGGCCTGTCTTTTCCCAAAAATGGTTCAATTTTATTTAAATAAATCCTAAAAAAAACATCTTCCCATCTATCATCGTCACTAGGTATGCAAGACGCATCATTTAAATTTTCTGCAAGCTTTTTTATTTTATCAGGATTAGGATCATGCGATTCGAAATCATCAATAGTATCGAATAAATCATACCCTGTAGCCCTTTTAAATGCATCATTAACGGTGATATATTCAAATTCACCAAACACATCACAACTCATACCATTAAAGTTAGCAATTTTTTTATCCGTTGCTTTAAAACATTCTCTTAGTAAATTTTCACAATCTCTCATAAGCACTGTATAATCAGCATTTGCACGATACCATTCAATCATAGTAAATTCCGGAGAATGAGTATCGGAACGCTCTTTATTTCTGAAAACTTTTGTAATTTGATATATTTTTTCCATTCCCCCTACTAACAATTTTTTCATAGTAAATTCAGGCGAAGTATGCAAAAAATAAGTTTGGTCATTTTCACCAAGAGGGTCAATATATTTAGTTTCAAAAGTAAAAATATGAGGTTCCATTCCTGGTGAAATTTGCAGTATTGGGGTTTCCGTCTCAATAAATCCTTGATTATCGAAAAAGTTTCTAACAGCCCTGATTACCTGGGCTCTTTGCATTAAAATAGGAATTTTTTTGTTGAATTTTTCCTTAGTCCACCATTTTTTTTGCATTTTTTGTTGTTTTCCTTCTTTATTTTTTAAAAAATAT
>CAYJES010000035.1:0-14609 GCA_964369365.1 uncultured Lactobacillales bacterium
GCAGGTTTAGAGGTTTTACGTATCATCAACGAACCTACTGCTGCTGCTCTTGCTTATGGTTTAGACAAGAAAAAGTCAGGTGTTATAGCGGTTTATGATCTTGGTGGTGGTACTTTTGACGTTTCTATCCTTGAAATCGGCGACGGAGTGTTTGAAGTAAAATCAACAAATGGTGATACTTTCCTTGGTGGTGAAGATTTTGACTCACGTATCATTAGCTATCTTGCAGATGAATTCAAAAAAGAACAAGGAATTGATTTAAGAAATGATAAATTGGCTCTTCAAAGATTAAAAGAAGCTGCTGAAAAAGCTAAAATAGAACTTTCAAGCGCTATGCAAACTGATGTAAACCTTCCGTTTATTACTGCGGATCAAAGTGGTCCTAAACACCTTAACATCAAACTTACTCGTGCTAAACTTGAATCATTAGTAGAAGATTTAGTGGCAAGAACTATTGAACCTTGTAAAGCTGCATTAAAAGATGCAGGGTTAAAAGCTTCTGAAATCGATGAAGTTATCCTTGTTGGTGGTATGACAAGAATGCCTAAAATTGGCGAAGTAGTTAAAGAATTTTTCGGTAAAGAACCTCATAAAGGGGTTAATCCTGATGAAGTTGTGGCTCTTGGTGCTGCTATTCAAGGTGGTGTGTTAAGAGGTGATGTAAAAGACGTTCTTTTATTAGACGTTACCCCACTTTCTTTGGGTATTGAAACTTTGGGTGGTGTGTTTACAAGACTTATCGACAGAAATACAACTATTCCAACTAAGAAAAGTCAAGTTTTCTCTACTGCTGATGATGGACAAACTGCTGTTACTATTCGTGTGTTCCAAGGTGAACGTGAAATGACTGCTGATAATAAAATGTTGGGCCAATTTGATTTAGTTGGTATTCCTCCGGCTCCTCGTGGTATGCCTCAAATCGAAGTTACATTTGATATTGATGCCAATGGTATCGTAAATGTAGGCGCAAAAGACAAAGCAACAGGCAAAGAGCAAGCTATTCGCATCCAAGCGTCTGGTGGATTGTCTGATGCTGATATTGAAAATATGGTACGTGATGCAGAAGCAAACGCAGCCGAAGATAAAAAACGTAAAGAACAAGTAGAAGCTAAAAATAAAGCAGAAGCTATTGTTCATAATACTGAAAAAACTTTGACTGATTTGGGCGATAAAGTTGATACTAATGAAAAAACAAGAATCGAAACTTTAATTGCTGAACTTAAAGGTATTTTGGAAACAGGAACAACAGAAGAACTTAACGCAAAAAGTGATGCTTTGATGCAAGAATCTATGAAAATTGGTGAAGCACTTTATAAAGCGCAACAAGAAGCAGCGGCGGCTGAGGCGGCTAGTGCTAATGCTGAAAGTGACGCAACTGTTGATGACACTGCTGCGGAAGAAGCAAAAAATGACGATGTTGTTGATGCAGATTTCGAAGAAGTGAAAAAAGATAAATAATACCTAAAAAAAGCGAGCTTATTGTGGAACAAAAAATCTGTTATTATGAATTATTAGAAGTGGCTAGGGACGCCTCGGGCGACGAGATAAAGCGTTCCTATCGCTCGCTTGCTATGAAATATCATCCTGATAAAAATCAAGGCGACGCTGCTGCTGAGGCTAAATTTAAAGAAATTTCAGAAGCGTACGAAGTTTTAAAGGACGAACAAAAAAGAGCAGCATATGACAGATTTGGGCATAATGCATTTAACCAGGGCGGTGGTGGTGCCGGATTTGGTGGATTTGAATTCGGCGATGGCCTAGGCGAAATGTTCAATAATATTTTCCGCGATTTTATGGGGGCTGGGACTGCTGGTGGCGGTGGTGCTTCTCGTAATAATCGTGGGTCGGACCTAAGGTATGATATTGAAATATCACTAGAAGACGCATATAAAGGCGTTAGTAAAGAAATCGATATAAAAGTTCCTGCAACTTGCGAAGATTGTGACGGTACAGGGGTTGAAGAAGGTTCTAATAAAGAAACTTGTCCTGATTGTGCTGGGACTGGTAAAATTCGCATGCGTCAAATGTTTATGGTGGTGGAAAGTGTTTGCCCAAGGTGTCAAGGATACGGCGAAATCATATCTAATCCTTGTAAAAAATGTAAAGGCGCAGGCAGAGTTAATAAAGCCAAAACCTTAAAAGTAAATATTCCAGCAGGTGTTGATGACGGCAACAGAATAAGATTGTCAGGAGAAGGCGAAGTAGGCATAAGGGGTGGCACAAGCGGTGATTTATACGTTGTTACCCACATAACTGAACATCCCTTTTTTGTGCGTGAAGGTGGTAATTTATTTGGCGACATCCCTATTCCCGTTGCAACCGCTATATTGGGTGGGGATGTAAAAATCCCAACAATTGACGGAGCTGGATATACAATGACTATTCCAAAAGGTACTCAACATGGTGAACAAATCAGGATAAAAGAACTGGGCATGCCTATGTTACGACACAAAGGATACGGCGATTTGTACGTCAGAATTAATATTGAAATTCCAACAAAACTAAACAAAAAGCAAGAACAATTAATCAAAGAATTTTCAGAAGAAAGCGAAAAAAATCATCCGCTTGTTGCTGGATTTTGGGATAAAGTAAAAGATTTATTTAATTAACATTACCCTGTATTTTAATTATTCGCGCATTTTATCAAATATAGATGAAAAAGCTTTATTCACTTTTTGAATTTTTGCGATTTCTTTTGCCTTATACATCTCTTTTTTTTCTTTTTCTTTTTGTTCTATAATCATAAGTGCTGATTTAATAATAATATCAGGATATGAATTCTTGCCACGTAATCCGTCTAATATAGAATCAGCAGATTCAAATTCTGAGGATACAGATATTTTGTATTTTAAATCATTATCTCCTGAAAGAACTAAATCAAAACGATGATAACTTAGGCATTTGGAATTATCCCTGTTTTTAGTTTTAATAATGCTAAGGTGTAAAAGTTCGTCCTTTATAGATAATTCATATACTTTATTATCAGTATTTGAACAATTTGATATCAATTTCATCGACATATTTATATTTTCATTTGAAAATAGTTTTTTAATCCATTTCATTAATTTTCTCCTTTAATTTATGCTTATTTAATTTAGCATATATTTAATTACACATCAATAATCAAGATAGTTGCATAAATTATCAAAATGTATTAAATAATAGTTATACATAAAATATTTAAGGATTAAATGATGAGAATTTTTTACCCTACTATGCAATTTATCAACCCCGAAACTTTGGAATTGAATAATGGTGGTGTTTCGCACTATATTTACAAAAAGGCGCGGAATTTAGTTGATAAAGGTCATAACGTAAATGTTGTTATGGGTGCGGATAGAAATGGCTATATAAAGTTAAAAGGTATTAATGTTTACCTTGTTAAGGTAAAAGATAGTCCTGTTTTATTTTTTAAACAACTTTTCATGAGTAAAGAAAAAAAAGCATTCTATAAAAAGTTCGGTCACCAAGAAAAAATCAGAGATTTCATATTACAACAACATAGAAAAGAGCCAATTGATATTATCGAATACCCTAACACTTGGGGAATGGCTAAATTTACTCCTAATAAAATTCCACATTGTGTCAGGGTTTCTAGTTATATTAAATTATATCAGGCAAGTAATGAGTATTATGATGAATTGGAAGAAAAAACTGAAATAGAAATCAATCAATCTAGCCGCTTTATGTATACTCCATCCCAAAATACATCTGATGCAATGTTAAAAGAAGGGATAATTGAAAATCCATTACCTATCATTGAAAACGCTTGTGTGCCTTATGATTCTAATAGCGAAGTTCCTTCCCTTGCCTATACTATAAAAGACAAGACAAATGGCGCTAATTATATCCTATTTTATGGTAGTATCAGCAAAAAAAATGGCATCATAGAAATTGCTGATTGTATTTATGAAACACTTAAAAAGAATCCTAATGTTTATTTTGTTTTTGTTGGCAAAATTTTAAAACCAGAAGAATGCTTATTGCAATTATTAAAAGAAAATGCAAAAGAATTCCAAGATAGGATTTTATGGTTTGACAAACAAAATCATAAATTTTTATTCCCTATAATTAAAAGAGCATTTGGGATTTTGATGCCTGCTAGATATAAAGCTTTGGGCAATGCTTGCGTTGAATCTATGATGTTAAGGAAAATTGTTATCGCAACAGAAGGAAACTTTAGCCAATTAATAAAAGACGGTGAAAATGGACTTTTGTGTAAACCTTCTGATAGTGCATCATTACAAGAAAAAATAAATGAATTTTTCAACCTTACCCCTGAAAAGAAATTTGAAATGGAACAAGCTGCATTTGAAAGAACTACTTTACTTTCTCCTGATATTATTACTGATAAGTTATTACATTATTACAAATTTGTTATTGATAATTGGGATAAAAAATAAATATACTATTTTCAAATAAAAAATCGCCCGAATTTATGGGCGATTTCTTATTTTATTATACTATACTTTTATGCAGCAACAACAACGTCTGGGGCATCTTTTTTAGTATATTCTTTGATATTTGCAATTGCCTCTGCTATTGGAACCAAATCATCCATAGCTTCAAGAACAGCCATATCATGTTTTGAAACATCATTTTCATATTTTTCAAAATACACTCTTAACGTTGCGCCTACTGTTCCTGTGCCTGATAAACGCATGATTATTCTTGAACCTTCATCAAACGTTGCAATTATTCCTTGTTTTGCTGTTACAAAGCCATCAACAGGATCGGTGTATGAAAAATCTTCTGCCTTTACAATTTCATATTTACCATATTTTTGCCCCACCATAGATGATACATTTTGGCGTAATCTATCAATCAAAGCATCAGCACCAGTTTTTTCAATTTCTTCATAATCATGACGCATATAGAAATTTCTGCCGAACTTTTTCCAGTAAGATTTTACCATATTTTCAACAGTATCACCAGTCACCGCCAACATATTAAGCCAATATAAAACAGCCCAAACACCGTCTTTTTCGCGAATATGGTTTGCGCCAGTGCCGTAACTTTCCTCAGCACAAATTGTAACAAGACCAGCTTCCATCAAATTACCAAAATATTTCCATCCTGTTGGGGTTTCATAACATTTTATACCCAATTCTTTTGCGACCCTATCAACCGCAGCAGTAGTTGGCATAGAACGAGCAACGCCAGAAAGTCCCGATTTAAAAGCTGGGATTAATTTATGATGTTCAACCATAACAGAAACACTATCACTTGGTGATACATAAAAACCTTTGCCTAAAATCATATTTCTGTCGCCGTCGCCGTCGCATGCTGCTGCGAAATCTGCTGCCTCATCACTCATCATATAATCAAGTAAATGTTTTGCGTAAACAGGGTTTGGATCCGGGTGAAGTCCGCCAAAATCAGGCATAGGAGTTCCATTTACAACGGTACCCTCTTCTGCCCCCAATATTTCTTCGAAAATCTTTTTACCATAAGGTCCACCAACAGCGTTCATCGCATCAAAACGCATTTTAAACCCTTTTGCAAATAATGCTTTTATTGCATCAAAATCAAATATAGTTTGCATTAATTCGGCATAATCATCGACAGTACTGATTACTTGTATATCAATGTCTGATATTGATTGAGTGCCAATTTTAGAAACATCAACATCTTCAATATCAGATATTTTATATGATGAAATAGTTTTAGTCAGTTCATATATCTTATCCGTATGTTTTTCAGGAGCAGGAGCACCACTGGCTATATTAGTTTTAACACCGAAATCGCCGTTTTTTCCGCCTGGATTATGGCTGGAAGTTAAAATTATACCTAAAAATGCACCATATTTGCGAATCACATGAGAGGTTGCAGGAGTAGATAAAAGACCGTTTTCGCCGATTATAATCTTGCCCCATCCATTTGCAATTGCCATTTTAATAATAACCTGAACCGCATGTTCAGAAAAATATCTGCCGTCACCACCAATTATCAACGTTTTTCCAACATGTTCTCCATTAAGTTCATCAAATATACATTGAACATAATTTTCCAAATAATTTTGTTGTTCATAAACAGTTACTTTTTTTCTTAAGCCTGTTGTGCCTGGTTTTTGTCCTTCTATTGGGGTCGTTGGCATTTCTTTTATTGTCATTATTATCTCCTTGATTGAATAATATTATCAACTAAATTACGTACTTCTTGACGCGCAGAAATATGTGAAACCGAAAGTGGAACTTTATCATCTGCCTTTAAATCCATCACGGTTAAGCCTTTTAAAAAAAGTTCCCTATAAACAACTCTTTCACGCATGCCTTCTATTATCTTAAAACCTATTCTTTTTGAAAGTTTATCCATCAGATAATCAATTTGTTTTTGATTATTACTTTGAAGTGAATTAAGCCTGTTCCTTATCACAAACCATGAAAGTGGTGCAAGACCCATTTTAGCCCGCTCTTGACGAGCATTCCATACTGTTTTTGCATAGTTGCTAGACGATACGATTTGCATGCTGTCTGGGTTGATTTTTGCAATTACATCCAAATCAATCAAACTGTCATTCATTGGTGTTATAATTAAATCTGTGTGTGAATGTATAATTGGTAATAAATGGTTATGTGAGCCTGGAGTATCAATTACGATATAATCAGCTTTTTTTTCAAGTTCTTTTAATGTATGAAGGAAATGGCTTTTATCTTTTTTGGCTGCGTTATTATCAATTATATCACCCAAAGAAATACTGACATGCAAAGGAGCTGCAAGCTTTAAATTATGATTTTTAATAAAATTCATTCTGTTTTTAATGTAGCTTGTAAGAGTCCCTTGTCTGCCGTCTAAATCAATAGAGGCAACCTTTAGCCCATCTTTTAGCATTGAAACAATGATATTCATAGCCAAAGTAGATTTACCCGTCCCACCTTTTTCATTTCCGATTAGAATTCTGTATGGTGTTGTCATTGCTTTATAACGCTCCTTTTAATTAACTATAATATATAATATCAAGTCAATATAACTTGTAAATAGATAATTTTTTATTACTTATTTTCGAATATTTTTTTATATATATAATAGTTTTCTTCTACCCTTTGTACATAATTCCTGGTTTCATTGAACTTTATACTTTCTATCCAATCTATATCGTCTAAATCATTTTTTCTTTGATGTTTTAAAAATTCTCTATTCCATTTTCTGACATTACCCGCGCCCGCATTATATGCGGCAAAGGTTTTTATATACGATCCTTTATGTTGTTTTAAAAGTCTGCCCAGATAATATTCACCCAACGTAACATTATAATTTACATCAGAGATAAGTCTTTTTATTGAATATCTTAAACGCTTCCAACTTGATAAATTTCTAGCAGTCGATGGCATAATTTGCATTAAACCCCTTGCCCCTGCTGGGCTTTTTGCCCTTGGATTAAATGCGCTTTCTTGCCTAATTACAGCGTGGATAAGTGGAATATCTGATCCTTTTGGAATTTCAATATCTTCATTTAAAATAGGATAGCCATATGCCCCAACATCAATTCCAGCAGTCCTTGCTCTTCTTGTAAGTAAAACGGCTATTTCATCTTGTTTTATTTCTCGCATAAATTTAACTAAACTTACCACATTTTCCTCATCACCTTTTTCTGCTTCGAAAAATGTTCTTAATGCAAAAGTATTCATCAAATTTTTCAAATTTAAATCTGATAAAAATTTTATAGATTTTGCAAGGTCGGTTTCTTTAAATTCGCTATATTGCCAATCTTCTACATCTGGTTTATTAGCAAATATATCGTCGATTTCTATTTCGCCTCTCTCTATTGCTTTTTGACCATAAAAAGTTGTAGTGTACTGAGATGCTTCATTATAATAATCCCATGCCCTAGTTAAATCATGGACTGCCTCGTAACATCTACCTATCCAATAATCTCCCCTAGCTTTACTTATAAATGAAGTTACACTTTCACGCATAGTTAAAAAATGGCCCAATGCTATATCTGGGCGATTTAAAAACCTATACGATATCCAACCTGCAAGCCAGCTATTTTCTGCCAATATATCAGAACTGTTATTATTACCTTTTATTGTTAAATCGTATGCATTTTGATATTTGCCTTCATCCAACAATTTACGAATAATAATCAATTTTTCAACCCACCATTCTTTAGGGTGGGTTTTATTAGCAAATTCGCTGTTTAATAACTCTATCGCATCAGTATATTTGTTTTTCTTTCGACGCCATCTGACCCTTTCATAAATCAGACCTTCGTCATTTTTAAGGGAGTCTGGTACAGCATCAATAGTCTTAGTTAACTTACTGTAATTCCTGCGAAGTGCAATTCTTGCTTTATACAAAAGCTGGTAATCTTTTGGTGCATATCTCATAAGTTCAGATGCTGATTTAGTTTTTCCTTGCCACAACAGATTATCTATCCTTGCTTGTAAATCTGAAATATCTAAATATTTTTTAAAATTATTATAAAAAAATTTATCTTCATTTGCAGTAAAATCTGCTGTTTTCCAATAGTTTTTCAAATATAAAGATTTTTCATATTCTGGTAAATCTAATGTATGATATTTCAATCCATTAATCGTTCTTGGCGAATTGTTTTCAAAAAATTTTTTTATCTCATCTTTATCGGTTTCATCAGTAATCAACCGTTCAGCCTGATCTTGAAGTAAATATTTTTTAGGAAAATGAGGATTTTCGATTAAAAAATCCTTCATATCTGAAAAAGTTTTGCTTGATTTATTATTAGCCAATTGATGCCAAAACATAACTTTATAACGGTAATCGTCTTTTGCTTTTTCTTTTAATTCAGACAAGTCCATAAACTTGTTTTTATTGATGTTAAAGTACAAATTCCTGAAAAACTTCACCTCATCAGAGCTCATATCCTGAGCCAATAAAGAGCAAGGATTAATCATTATCAATAAACTTAAAATAACTGTTTTTAGATTTTTCATAAATAAAACTTTAATTAATATACTATTATGATATAACATATGTAATGTTATAAATTTTTTTGAATATACACTGATAAAAGATGACTGTAAAGAGTAAGAAATCAAATTTAATTACAAGCGGTACAATTGCTAAGAATCGTAAGGCTGTTTTTAATTTTCACATAGAAGAACGCTTTGAAGCTGGTATTATGTTAACAGGTTCAGAGGTTAAAGCGTTGCGTCTTGGAATGGCTAGCATATCTGAAAGCTATGCAACAGCAGAAGAAGGCGACATTTATATTGTAAATGCATCTATACAAGAATATGAATTGGGTGGACATTTTAACCATAACCCTACTCGTAAACGAAAATTATTACTTCATAAAAAAGAAATAAGCAAACTTATTGGTGCTATTAAGAAAAAAGGTTATACCCTTATCCCTCTTAGCCTTTACTTTAACAGTAGAGGAATTGCTAAAATTGAAATTGGGCTAGGGATTGGTAAAAAGTTACACGATAAGCGACAAACCGAAAAAGATAGAGATTGGGGTCGCGATAAAGCAAGAATTATAAGAGATTATAACTAGAGAGGAAAAATGATTTTACTTTATAAAATTTTAATGTTGATGGCTTGGCCGATTGTATCACTTTATATGATTTACCGCAAAAAAAAGGGTAAAGAAGATATAGCTAGATTCAATGAACGTATTGGAAAACCGTCAAAAATTCGTCCTGAAGGCGATATTTTATGGATGCATGGGGCAAGCGTTGGTGAAACTATATCTATGTTATCTTTGATTGATAAATATCTTGCTACGTATCCTAATTTACATATTATGGTTACATCTGGGACAAAAACTTCTGCTGCTTTATTAGCAGATAGATTGCCTAAACGTGCTTTTCATCAATATATTCCTGTTGATAACCCTATTTATACGAAAAGATTTGTTAAATATTGGAAGCCTACTGGTGTTTTATGGTTTGAGTCTGATTTTTGGCCTTCTATATTATCAGAAATCAGTAACAAAAAAATTCCTCTAGCTCTTGTAAATGGAAGAATTTCTGATCGATCTTTTAGGGGTTGGAAAAAATACTTTCCAGGACTTATCAATAATATTCTAGAAATGTTTAATATCCAGCTTGGACAAAGTGAAGATGATGCTGAAAGAATAAAAGTATTAGGCGGTAAAAATGTTTATTTCGAAGGAAATTTAAAATTTGCAGCTCAGCCTCTGAGCTTTGATAAAAAAGAATTAAGCAATATGCAAAAACAATTAAACGGAAGAAAATTATTCCTTATTGCCAGCACTCATCATAATGAGGAAGAACGCTTTATAAAAATTTATCAAAACCTTAAAAATGAAATTCCAGATTTGTTAATTGTTATTTCTCCTCGACACTTTCAAAGAGCAGATGCAATAACCGAAGCTTATCAAAAAGCTGGAATTAATATTGCAAGACGTTCAAAAGGTGAAAACATCACTTCTGATACTGAAGCTTATTTATTTGATACTTGGGGTGAGTTAGGACTTACATATAAATTATGCCCTATTGTTTACATTGGTGGATCTTTAATTCCTCATGGTGGGCAAAATTTCCTTGAATGCTTGCATTTTTCTGATGCTGTTGTTGCTGGTCCTCATATGCATAATTTCAGAATGTTAATGAAACTTACGCTCGAAGGAAATGCTGTTATTCAAAAAGATAATGATGAAGGTGTTGAAGAAGCACTGAAAAACCTTTTAATAGATGATAATTTCTTGACTATGCATAGAGAAAATGCAGACAAATTTATCAAAAGCCAAAACAACGTTCTTGATGTTATTTTTAAACGAATCGAAACAGAAATAAAGGTATAAAAATATGAAAGCTCCTGAATTTTGGAATAAAAAGTCAATAATGGGCAAAGTGTTAATCCCATTTTCTTTTATATATGATTTAATAACTAAATATAGAATTAAAAAAATAATTCCGCATAAATCTAATGTTCCCGTGATATGTATTGGTAATATTAACGTAGGCGGGGTTGGCAAAACTCCTATCGCTCTTGAAGTTGCTAAAATGCTTAAAGATGCTGGAAAAAACGTTTTCTTCCTTAGCCGTGGATATAAATCAAAACTAAAAAATGTAATAGTATCCCCTGAACACACTGCTATTGATGTTGGTGATGAACCTCTTTTACTATCTGAGGTTGCTCCTGTTGTTATTGCTGCAGATAGAATAAAAGGCGCTGAAATAGCTAAGCAAAATGGCGCAGAAGTTATAATTATGGACGATGGATTTCAAAATCCATATCTTCATAAGGATTTTTCTTTCATAGTGATTGATGGGCAAAAAGGATTAGGTAATGGAATGATATTTCCTGCTGGCCCACTGCGTGAAAGCCTTAAAAATGGAATTAAAAGAGCTGATGCTGTTGTTATTATGGGTAATGATGACTTTAACCTTAAACATAAAATTAAAAAATTAAAAGATGTTCCTGTAATTGACGGTAAAATCGTTCTTAAACCTGGTGAAATTAAACAATTTGCTTCACAAAATGTTATTGCTTTTTCTGGGATTGCTAATCATGAAAAATTTTATACAACACTTAGTGAAACAGGCGCAAGAGTTTTAGGAAAAGTAAATTTTCCAGATCATTATAATTTTTCAAAAAAAGAAATTGATGCTATAATAAAACAGGCTAACAAACTTGATGCAATAACGGTTACAACTAAGAAAGATTTTGTTCGCTTAGATAGATCTCATCAAAATATTGTAAAATACCTTGATATCGATTTGAAATTTGACACAGAAAAAGTCAAGGAAATGTTAAAAAATGTCGTTGATATTTAAAACAAAAAGAGTTTTAATCAAAATTCAAAAAGGTATTGGTTATTTTTTTCAAGCCTTGTTTATTTATACTTTTTTTCTTGTTTTAAAAATACTTCCTGTTGATTTTGCTTCATGGTTTAGCGGCAGATTAATACAATTTGCAGGTGGATTTTCACATAAAAATAAAATTTCAAATGCAAATTTAAGATTTATATTTCCTGAAAAATCAGAAAAAGAAATAAAACATATAACTAAAAAAATGTGGAATAATCTGGGACGCATAATCGGAGAATTTTGCCATATTGATAAATTCAACGATAAATATAAAGATAGAATAAAAATAAATGGACGTGAACATCTTGATGAATTAATAGCTATGAATAAAGGTGGAATTGTTATATCTGCCCATTTTGGTAACTGGGAATTAGCAAGTTTTATTGCATCTACTTTTGGGGTTAAAATAAACATAATATTCAGAAAACCAAACAACTATTTTCTTAATCCATTATTTAATATGAGAAATAAAAAATCTGAAAATGGAATTATGATCCCAAAAACAAATAATACAGTTAAACAAATTCTACAAGCTTTAAAGAATAAAGAATTTTTAGGGATATTAATAGATCAAAAAATCAATAGTGGACTTGAAATGAATTTTTTAAATCACCCCACAAAAGTTTCTGATTCAAGTGGTCTATTTGCTATAAAAACTGGGGTTCCTATTATTCCTGCTATTATTAAGCGAACAAAAGGGGTTAATTTCGAAATTTCTATATTGCCGTATATTATACCTGAAAAAACTGGTGATTTTCATTATGATGTTGAACAAATAACAATTAAAACAAATAAAATAATAGAAGAATGGATACTTGAAAACCCAGAACAATGGTTATGGATACATGATAGATGGAAACTTAATCGGATGGGTCTTGTTAAGTAATTATTACAATTATCTTATAAAAAAAATAGCATCTTTAATAGATGCTATTTTTTATTATTTTGTAAAAAGCTATTATTTCGTAACTTCTGGACTAGTAGCAGCTTTTTCTGCATTAAATGCTGTCCATGTTGCATCTGCCTCAGACTCTTCTTTAATAGCAGTTTCTGGACATTCTGGAATGCATACACCACAATCGATGCAAGTATCAGGATCAATTACAAGCATTTTTCCTTCATCTTTGAATGCATCAACAGGGCATACATCTGTACAAGCCAAACATTTTACACATTTATCATCAACAACTGAAGTCATTTTATTTTCTCCTTAAATTAATAAATAACACTATTAAATCTAGCATTTAAATAATTATATTGCAATATAAAAAATATTACTCTTGTTCTTGCTCAGTTACTTCGAACGCATTTGTCATAGCAATATCAGTTTCACTTTCTGCTATGAATTTATATTCATCATCATCGATTGATAATTCTTGAATTGCTTCCATAAGATCTTGTTCTTCAACTTCTGGGCTTTTTACTTCTCTTACTTTTTGAAGATTAGTAATAAGATTTTGACGCAAACCTTCAAAATCAATAGTTTCGTCTGCAATTTCTCTTAACGATACAACTGCATTTTTATCGTTATCTCTATCCACGGTAATAGGCGCACCAATGCTGATATTTTTTGCTCTTTGCGCTGCGATAAGTACCAAATCAAAACGATTTGAAATTTTATCAATACAATCTTCTACTGTTACACGAGCCATTATTTTTATCCTTTCATTGAAAAAAGCCCCTTGTATCCCAAAGGGGCTGAACCAAACATTAACGTTTAGAGAATTGATAACGTTTTCTAGCTTTTGCGAAACCGTATTTCTTACGTTCTACAGAACGTGGATCACGTGTTAAGAAGCCAGCTTGTTTCAATGCACTGCGTAGTTCAGGTTCAAAATCATTTAAACAACGACTGATACCATGACGTAAAGCACCTGCTTGACCAGATAATCCGCCACCAGATACAGTACACATAACATCATATTGACCAATTCTGTTTGTTACAACAAATGGTTGGTTAATAATCATGCGAAGTACTGGACGTACGAAATATTTTTCCAATTCTTTGCCATTGATAACAATTTTACCAGTTCCAGATTTCAACCAAACTCTTGCACAAGCATCTTTACGTTTACCAGTTGAATAGAATCTGCCAAGTTTATCTTTTTCTTTTTTCTTTGGCGAGTGGTCATTTATTTCTACTGATACAACTTTTTCTGAAGCCATTTTAACTTCTTTTACAGCATCTTTAAGATCTTCCATTTGAACTGTTTTAGTTTTTGGAGTAGCTTTTTTAACAACTTCTACTTCTTTTTTAGGAGTTTCTTTTTTAGTTGCAGTAGCTTTCTTAGCTGTAGTAGTTTTTTTAGCAGTAGTAGTTTTTTTAGCAGTAGTAGTTGCTTTTTTCGCTGCTGGTTTTTTTTCTTCTTTATCAGCCATTAGTTACCTCTCTTTACATTCTTAGGGTTCATACTTGCCACGTCTAAAACTTCTGGTTGTTGAGCTTCGTGTGGATGAGATGCACCTGCATAAACTTTTAATTTAGTCATCATAGAACGACCTAATTTATTTCTAGAAATCATTCTTTCAACTGCTTTTTCAATTACGCGTTCTGGAAATTTACCTTCCATTACTTTTGCAGCTGTGATTGATTTCAAACCACCAGCATAACCTGTGTGATGGTGATATACTTTTTGTTCTAATTTTTTACCTGTAAGGTGAACTTTATCCGCATTTACAATTACAACAAAGTCGCCACAATCTACGTGTGGAGTAAAATTAGTTTTGTGTTTACCTCTTAATATTTTTGCAACCGTAGTTGCAAGTCTTCCTAGCACCAAGCCTTCAGCATCAATAAGATACCATTTGCGCTCGATCTCGAAAGATTTTGCTGATTCTGTTTTCATTTTC
>CAYJES010000036.1:0-12420 GCA_964369365.1 uncultured Lactobacillales bacterium
GGAAGACAAGGATATGCTATCCAAGCCGGAGCTAAATGGAAATATTAAGCATTTACCCGTAAGCGGTTCCCCTTCCTCCATAAAATAAAAGCACCCCACTGGGTTAGCATTTCCTTATAATATTGTCCTTCATACTCTAATATATATTCATTATCAATCTTTGTAATCTTAAACATATTTCTGATATTTCAGGAGTAAACTCATTAGACTAATCATCATGTATTACTATGGTATCTTCTATGCTATCATGAAACAATTCTTATATTTTAAATTTATAAACATTTTTTGCGTTAAATTCTATGGCCAAATACTAGCAAGCCTACATAATAATATAATATTATTTTTGTTTTTTATTTGATAGGTTATTGCTGATCTTTATTAAAAACAAATTTTAATACCAAATAGCGCATCATATCCTTGGATACCGAAATCTTTTCGCATTACCTCAGCAAATCCTGTCCAAGTCCCTTGGATCTTTTCATATCCAATACCATATTCTACATAAGGTTTTAATGTTACCTCATTAAGAATGAAACCATTAGCATTCACATGTTGACCGTCGTTAAAGCTATGGACATATTTAGCCTTGCCATAAACATTATAGCCATTGCCTAAATCCTTAGTTAGTTTTAATTCAGGCGATAATTCAAAATTATGCGAGCCATCAAAACTTACCACTGCTCCGCTTGCGCTGTTATAACTATTGCCGTTTGTGTACATATAACTTACAAACATGGCTGTTGTTAATGAATATCCATTACTTAGATTATTCACAACCCCTGCCTTTGCCCCAATGCCTGCTAAGTATGAATTGAATTTAGAATTTGAAGATAATTTATTTTCTGTCCTTACCATACCAACAGAACCTGTCAAACCTGTAAACCAATTGTTTTTATAATAATTAGCGCCAACACCGATAAAATATCCATCTTGATATAGCTTATTACCTTCAAATTCCATATGTCCATCAGTATAAGCCGTGTACACATTATAGTCAGCATCTATTGCAAAGTTTTCATGAACACGTCTTGCAGTTATTCCTGCAATAACACCCGTGAACTTAGCATCAACCTTAGGTGCATTTTCAATATCTAACTTCTCATCTGCACCAAAAGCTTTTGCCCACATAAAATTATGTTCTTGATTGTAATCTCCACTAGGGTGATTAAGAACACGAACATTTGCATCTTCTTCTAATTCTTCAATTGTTATTGCTCCCATAGAGGTATCTGGCAATACCTTGGAATATAGTTCGCTATTAATAGTTGCTACTGTTAATGACCCTATTGCTGGGGCTTGCACCTGAGGATTCTCCTTTGGTGCTTCCCCCCTTGTAAATGTAAAGTTACCACTTGCGCTGTCATAACCAACATTATAAATATATACTGGTGAATAAGCTATGCTAGTTGCCCCTGTATAATTAACATTATCCTTTAAAGACGAAGTTGTAAAATTAATCTCAGTTTCAACATCATCTGAATCTGATGTTAATATTAAATGGTTTATATTTAAATTTGCATTCTTTATTACTGTGTTTGCTGATATCCTATCCATATCTGCATTCTCTAAATCAACGTCTAGGGCAAGATTACTATTACTTGTTATTGTAATCTTATCTAGCTTTATTGTTTGCATCGCACCATCTGATATAGCAAGCGTTCCACCATTAAAATTAATTGAGTTTAAAGCAAGCCCAGCATCATGCATTGTTGGATCATATAAATATTTAAAGTCATCATATTTAATTATGCCATTAGTGTTAAGATTAATTGTATTGCCATCATCATAATTAAATTTATTTAATATACCACTAACATCAACAATAGATCTAGATATCTTTCCATATGCATTAACAGTAGAATTAACCTGCATGGTTAAGTCTGTCACATCGCCATTTAAATTATAGGTACCTGTGTCTTTAAATATTAGTTTGTTATCTATATCACTAGAAGTAAAATCAGAATACAGTGTTGTTGTGTTAAAACCGTTTAACATTCCAAAAGTAATAGAGTTAGTCCCAGAACCCTGCATATCGAAATTTACATTAGCTGCCTCTATATCCACATTAGCCACACCGTCTAAATAAGATACGGTTTTATCTATATCAGATCCCCAATTGACGTTGGTTGAGGATAAAGTGCTGCCCTCTACCAGAGTTAATATTGCATCCCCACCGTTTTTAACTGTGTCTGAATATACTGTAAAACCTTTATTGCCATTGTCTAAGCCATTTATCCTCATATCTTTTGGTTTATATACTCCAGGATTTAACGCCTCTTCATACCTTATAAAAGAAGTATCAATAAGTTCGTCACCATACCCACCCATGTCAATAGTCTTCATATCGTATTGGGTTGCATATCCCTCATATGATATATTACTTGTCGGGATCATTGCTATCGCCGTATTAATATCATTTTTTATGATACCTACACTGTAAAAATATGCCCCTCTATCTACATCATTATCTATTCTTAAGTTTATAGTTTGCAAATTATTTACTATATCAACCGGTGCACCACTGCTTAGACTGATATCTAAGTTAGTGGCTTGATTGTTAAATACATTAACTTTTACATCACTAGATTCTGTAGTTATTGGGTTTATGATGTTAATTAAAATTACTTCTGTTAAAGCCTTTGTTGCTCCTGCTATTGTAAAGCTATCTGCTAACTCTGCTGTTAGATCTATATCTATTGCAAGAGTGGTATTTGTCATATCAAGCGCATTTAAATTATAGGTACTGATGACGCCATCAATTGTGCTGAGTATTCCACTGGTTGTTATCAAGCTATCAAATGATATTCCTTTATATGAGCCATTACTCATGCTTGTTGTGAGGTCTTCGCCTAATATCAATTTGCCGTTTGAAAAATTTATTGTGCTTGATAAAAGATCATTGTTTAAGTACACACTGCCTATTCCATCTATATTTATTACTCCATCACCTGTGACATCATCATTAATAGTGATTGATGTTGCACCAGCGGTTAAGTTAAGTATTCCAAGGTTGTGTATACCATTATCAACACCTCCTGATGTATTGTCTGACACTAATACATCAACAAGAGATGAAACAATAGTCACCTCTCCAAACTCGTTATTATAAATAGCTCCACCGCCATCAATCTCTTGTGCCGAATTGTTTATAAAGCTGCTGTCAGTTATCTTTAAAATTGCCTTATTACTTGCGTCAACACCTGCATTATATATTGCGCCTCCGTATGAATCAAAGTCAGTAGCATTATTAGTGAAAGAAGAATTATTTATTTTAATAGTACCTGTATTATATATGGCTCCGCCATATTCAGTATTGGCTCCATTGTTAGAAAATGTTGCCGATATATTAGATATGGTGCCTAGATTATATATTGCTCCGCCATAGTCACCTATTGTAATATCAGAACCTAACGTATTATTTCCTTCAAACGACCCAGAAATAGACGCTATAATTCCATCAGCTGTATTATAAACAGCTCCGCCTTTTGAACCTGTTATTGAGTTGACTTTATTACCTATAAAGTCAGCATCGATTGTGATCGTGCCTAATGATGAATCATTATAAAAAGCCCCACCTAATTGACCTGAGTTATTTTTAAAGACGGTGCGAACACCACCAACACCATCCCCAATTAAAAGGTTAGTTGATGATTTTCTTACCCCGGATGACATGATATTAGTATTATAAATAGCTCCGCCTGATGGGGCAGTGTTGCCATCAAAGGTGCTTCCATAAATATTAATAGCAGCAATGACAGATGAATCGTCTGAATCTGCAAAGTTATAAATAGCAGCACCTGCTTGAACTGCAGCATTAGTTATAAATGAGGAGTCTGATAAAGTAATAGAGGATGGGGAGATGTCTATAATATTATAAATAGCCGCACCTTGTTCAGTTACTGTTGTTCCCGCGCCATCTTTACCATTATCAATAAAATTTCCGATGATTGAAGTTATTGTACCACTATTATTATATATAGCTCCCCCGTACGAATTTCCGGAAACGGCAGTAGTATAATTGCCGATAAAATCTCCTGTGATAGAACCTATGATGCCCGCGTTATATGCAACAACTTCGCTATTATAAATAGCTCCTCCAAAAGAGTTATTAAAAGAAAAAGCACTTGCATAATTGCCGATAAAGTCCCCAGCTATAGAATCTATAACGCCTTGATTAGCAACAGCTCCTCCATTAACTGCATGATTACCAATAAAATCCCCAGTGATAGAGTTTATTAGTCCGGTGTAAATAAAAATAGCTCCTCCTACAGTCAAGCTATAAGAAGAATGTGAATAATTATTTAAAAAATCCCCAGTGATAAAAGATATATTTCCTTGATTAAAAATAGCTCCTCCATTAGAATCTGTGTAATTATCAATGAAATCCCCAGTGATAGAACCTATAGTTCCCCCAACACTATTATTAATAGCTCCTCCAGCCCCGCGGTTAAGTTCAATAGCGACAGCGTAGTTGCCTATAAAATTCCCAACTATAGAATTTATAGTGCTAGCGTTATGAATAGCTCCTCCACCAACAGAAGAAGGATAATAGCCTATACGCGAAGAAGATATAATAGCATAATTACCTATGAAGTCTCCAACGATAGAAGCTATTGTACCGCTGTCATTATATATAGCTCCTCCTAACGCAATAGATGCAGTATTAGAAGTAGCAGTCACATAATTTCCAATAAAGTCACTAGCGATAGAATCTATAGTTCCCCCAATACTATTATAAATAGCTCCTCCTGTAGAATAAATAGAATAAGCAGAGGAAGATGACGACGTCGAGGATGCGGTATAATTATTTAAAAAATCCCCAATGATTGAGTTTATAGCGCCACCGCTATTATAAATAGCTCCTCCATTAGAAAATGCATTAGTAGCAGCAATAACATTCGTATAATTGCCGATAAAATTATCATTGATTGAGGTTATAGTACCTCTGCTATTATAAATAGCTCCTCCGTATGAATGTCCTGAAGAAGAGGTGCTAGTTAAACTCGCAGAGTTGGTTATAAAATCCCCTGTGATTGAGGATATAGTGCCACTGTTATTAAAAACAGCTCCTCCATAAGAAGTTCCATAAGTTTTATTTACAGAATTGGCAATAAAATCCCCTGTGATAGAACCTATTGTTCCCCAATTGCTGTAAATTGCCGCCCCATTGTTGTAAATTTGACTTAACCCAACAAAACTATTGTTGACGTTGCTATTTGCAGGGATAGAAGTTAATCTTGTATTATCCTTTGAACTTACAACAAAGTCATATTCAATTGATGACGATGGGGAGGCGATCTCTACCAATACTCTTTCATTTTCGGAATTAATCTCCCACTTGTAATATTTTGTCACTGGGTTCGGATTACTGCCTGCTGATAAATCATCACCATAAATAGTTTTCATATTAAAAGTTATATCAGCATTAGTTGGATCGTTGGTTGGATTAACAGTTCTGTTGCCATGAACATCATCCCCCCAACTGTAATAAAGCGATAGGGTTTCAGGACCGCTTGCTAGCCCAAAATCATCATTAAATTCAACAGCAAACCTTACCGGTGATAGGCTCGAGGTTCCTTCTAAATATTTTGTAATTTCAGAAGGCGCATTTTCGCTTGCGCCAAGCTCCCTTAACGAATAACTGCTTGTTGGATATAAACTTGGATCAAAGTTAAGGATATATCCGCCAGCACCATCATCTGTTATAACCGCGGCTGGGCTGTTTGCTAGTATCTGTAATAGTTCTTTGTCGCTGGTTGCTGTAAATACATAATCTTTTGAACCTATTGCTATTAGTACTTCGTCACTGGCGATGGCGCCACTTGTATGCTCTATCAATGCAATGTCAGTGGGAAATGTATGTTCTTTTGCCGTTGCTGTTTCTTTTATCTTATCAATAGTGGTAATGGTTAAATCATTGACACTGCTAGCCACCCCAGCAGCATTCGCAAATGTTGCAGAATATATATAACAAAAGCACAATAATAGTAAAAACTTATTCATCTATTTATAAATACACCATATTGTTAAATATACATATGTTTGACATATGATAAAACAAATAAGTTAATAAAATGATAATTTATAACAACTCTTTTATACGTTCAAAACATTAATGTATTTACCTATATAATTATTTTATTGTAAGTATTTCTGTGATGGAATTTAGCGAAATTGTTGCGAGATAAAAAGCCTCTCGTTTGCGGTAATTACAAAAATAATTTTTGAACAACATACAATAGAATGGCACATTATTTGTTCTGTTTTATCAATTCTGCTGTTAAGTATAGCATACAGCAAAATTTATACTGTAATTTTAAATTGACAGATATAAAATATACCTATAATTTATTATTAATATAATATGATGGAGGCGTTATGAAACATTGCACTAAAAAAACATACAGCAGACTAGTATTCAATTCAATCTTATTGTTTTCACTTTGCCACCCTTATAAAGCTATATCTGCAACCCTAGCAGACACAGTCGTATTAAACAGTAACGATAAAACTTACGACTTAACTGTCACCGAAAATGTTGAAAAAGACCTTGGCACATTGCGTGGCAATAAACTTGACATTATCGGGGCAGAAGCCGATCCTAATAACTTAATCGAAATAACTGGCAATTCAAAAAGCGGAATTTTGGTTACTCCATCTGTTTCTGGCGCATCACCACCACCTCAAACTTTAAATATAGAAAACGTGCACGCAACCGGCTTTTATCGATCTGGTGATGGCGGATTTATTTTAAACGGCAAATATTCTTTCACTGCAAAAAACGCTATTGTTAACATAACAAATTCGAAGTTTACTTATAACAAAGTCACATCTGCTGGTGGGGTTTTACGAAATGCTGAATCTGGGGTTATGACAATTAAAAATTCTGTTTTTCAGTATAACGCTGGCGGCCTATATGGATCAGCTGATATTTCAAATAACGGGACTGTTTATATTGAAAATTCATTTTTTCTGGGCGGAGGGGAAGACCTAAATATAACTTCGTATC
The DNA here is from genome assembly GCA_964369365.1 of uncultured Lactobacillales bacterium. Classification (GTDB taxonomy): domain Bacteria; phylum Pseudomonadota; class Alphaproteobacteria; order CAYJES01; family CAYJES01; genus CAYJES01. The sequence continues at coordinate 7,010 of CAYJES010000036.1, forward strand.
TTGATAATTCCATTGGAAACCTGTCTAGTGTCACTATCACAGGGTCTACATTCCAAAACTATGTAAATAATAAAATAGACCCAGGTGGTAACTTGGCAGGCGGTGGCAAAGCCGGTGCAATCAATAATAAATACATTGATAACAGATATAAAGCCATAGTCAATATCAATATAGGCGAAACATCGTCAACAACATTCAATAACAATAGCGCATATTATGGCGGAGCTATTTACAATGATAAATTTTCTGAGTTAAACGTTAACAATGCTACTTTTAATACAAACAATGCCGAAAAATATGGTGGAGCAATATTAACACAAGGGGATACACATATAACTAACTCTAAATTTTCATCTAACACGTCTAAAGATAACGGCGGCGCCATCTATAATTTAAACACACTTAACATCGAAGACGTGACATCTTTTACTAGCAACTCATCATCTAAAAATGGTGGGGCAATTTATAATAAATCGGAAAGCGTTGTCAATATCAATGCAAATTTTACAAAAAATATTGCAACAAAAGGTTATGGTGGGGCTATTTACAATGAAGTAGATAGCAAAATAGCTTCTATTTCAGGCACATTTACTGAAAATGGCTTTAATACAACTGAAAACAGCTCATCCACATACTTTGGTGGAGCTATTTACAATGCTGGGCAAATCGAAACCATTAATGCTGATTTTTTTAGAAATGCTGTATTTGTAAAGGAAACCTCATCTTCTTATGGTGGGGCAATTTATAATGCTATTGGCGCAACCATAAATAATATAGGCGGACTATTTTCCGGTAACTATGCCCGTGGCAGTTCGCCTAATACAGACAGAAGTTCTGGAGATTTTGGAGGGGCTATTTACAATGCAGGAATTATAAATTCAGTTACAGCTACGTTCACGCAAAACGGCAACGCAACAGATTTTGGTGGGGCAATCGCGAACGATGGCACCATGACGCTAAATGGCTCTGACTTTACATCTAATACTGTAAATGCTAATGGCGATGGTGGGGCAATTTATAATACAGGAACCATGACCATTGTAAATTCTGAAATAAGTGATAATGAAATAAAACTCACAGGCGGTGATGGTGGGGCAATTTATAACAGTGGCTCACTAACCCTTACAGATGTTAATTTTTCAGGTAACAAAGCAGGAACATCTGGAATTGCTGGGGCAATTTATAATACGAATACAGTAACTATTAATTCAAAAATGGAAACAGTAACTATTGACGGTAATACTGCATCGTCAACAGACAATGCTATTTATAACAATGGAACGCTTAACCTTAACGCAAGCGGCAATTTTCAAATTACTATTTCTGATACTATTACCGGAGATACAACAGATAAAGGAATTATTAATATAAATCAATCATCCAATGGTATCGTAAAATTTAGCTCTAATATCTATGATAACACCATCAATTTTCACAATGGTGTACTTGCTTTGGGACGATATGTTAACTCGTCAGGAGGACACGAAACAGCCACTCTATCGAATTTATATAGTAAAGGGTCTACACTGGATACTCTAATTGCAACAGCTGCCTTAAGTGCTGGAGAAACAAGAGAAATTAACATGATAAATGGATATGTTTCTTCATACCAAATTGCTGGTGATTTCAATATTACAGACACTAACCTTGCCGTGGATTTAAATCTTCGCAATGAAACTGCAGACAATTTTACATTTGCAGACACTAGCAATGTTACGGCAGATACAGGAATTGTATTAGTTAACATTGTTAACGTAAAAGATACTGATGACGAAGGATCTATCACTATTTTTTATAATCAAGAAACCAATCCTAATCTTACACTACTTGAAAAAGAAGTTTTTATTATTGATTTTGAAAAAACTATTAAACTTACACAAAATCCAGATAATAAAGGCGCATATAATTATGATGTTAACCTTGGCGAAAATTACAACTTAAATTCTGCTATAAGCTTTGATTCTGTAGACACACAATATGATATGAAAACTACCTATGGAACTGATAATGGAAATGAAACTGTGATTACCAACACTATCGGATTTGACTTATCTGGATCATATCAATCAAAAGCAATGAAGGTCAACGGTTTAGCAGGAGGGTCCAATGGATTTAACGTTACTTCTGGGCAAAGAATTGACCCAGACGATGCCACAAGTTTGCTTACCGATGCTGTATTGACATTGATTGATGGTTCAACATTCTATTCAACTAATGTTCATTGGATTGATAAAACTAATACAAATAGCGAAGTTGTAGACATCACATTTGATATGATAGGTAGTGGCAATAATAATATAACATTCGATATGCGAAATGGTTTAGTTGCGGATACTGCTTTCATATTTAACCACACTAATATTGACGCAGATTTCACATCAAACGACAAAAACAATATCTTAACCATGATGGGTGCTGGGACTTATGATTTTGATGGAACGGCTGAAAATTTGACCTTTAACGTAAATTCTATGGTTAATTCCACAAATTCTATAACCAATTCTATTGTTAATGTTAACGGCATTCTAAACTCTAGCGGCAGCATAACAGATTCAACTATTAATGTTGATACTATGCTTGATGCCTCAGGAACAATAAATAACTCTTTGATTAATGTTGATGGCACAGTAGAACGTTCAAATTATGATAATGGTGTAGCGTACACACTTAATAACAACTCAACCCTTGAATATAGCGATTTAAAATATTTGTACGATGGGACGCAAACAACTCTTAATTCTATTAATTTTAACGGAGGAAAGCTTCTTGGATTACAAAACAATACTATTGATAAAATAGTGCTGAACAATGTCACTGCATCAGGGATATCTGATATATCGATTGATGTAGATTTACTTGACAAAAAGATGGATACCATTAATGCAACCTTGGCAAGTGGCGATGGAAAAATAAACATCAACCATATTAACTTGTTCAATGATTCTCTTGATGAAAAGACAGTTATAAGCTTTACCGACACAGCAAGCCTTGCTGGTTTAATTGCCTATACAGGACAAAGCCCTATTGCAGTTACCCCTATTTACAGATATATGGTTTCTTATGACACATCATCTGGTGATTTTACTTTTGATAGGGCAATAGGAACTCTTGGATATAACCCTGCTTCATTAACATCAACAGTTGGTCGTAATGCTAGTTTTGTAATGTCTACTGACATTTCTGAATATGTGTTATTAGATACGGACAGTTTGGATACGCATAAGTTGTATCAACAAAATAACCAAGAATCAGGCGACAAAATTGAACAATCAAACGTATGGGCGAAATTTTATGGGAAAAACGAAGATGTCAACCTAGATGCAATCACTATAGATAATAATGTATATGGAACCATTATTGGTATTGACACAAACGTTTATGAATATAAAGATTTAGAGTTTATTGTGTCTGTTTATGGGGCATATTTGTATTCAGAGCAAGAATATGAAGATGTTTCAATTAATCAAAATACTGGCATTTTTGGGGCGCGAGCATTATTTAACAAAGATTCATTTTTCACAGGTTTTACCGCAAACTTTGGTATAAGTTCTGCTGAAGGTACCAATATGTACGGAAATGAAGAATTTGAATCTTATACATTTGCTATTTCAAATAAAACAGGATTTACAAAAAAATATGTAAATGAAAAAATCCTAATCCAACCAAGCATAACAACTTCGTATATTTATGGGCAAACTTCAAGCTATATTAACGCTGCTAGTTTACATATTGATAGAGCAGACTTTAACGCGCTACAAATAAAACCAGAACTTAAACTCATAGCGCATTTAGACAATGGGTTCACCCCTTATATTTCTGCTGCATATAACTGGAATCTTTTTGACACATCGACTATTATTATTGATAATATTGCGATACCAGACCTTACAGTTGAACCTTATACTGAATTAAAACTTGGGGCTTGGAAAAACCTTGCCGAGCACTTTTCTGCCTTTGCTGAATTTTCTGGATTATTTGGGGGACGTGATGGCTTTGGCGGCCAACTCGGAATTAAATACAATTTTTAGGGTCAACTCTTTAATTTGTTGTATTTAAACACTTTTTCAATACTTTCAACAGAACTAAATGGAAGTATTAGTATTAATCTAGTCATATCCTTTAGCATTAACGTATGATTTTTAGATTGTGCAAAATAACCCACAAATCAAAATTATAGAATTCATTTCTATAAAACCCACATTCATCATTATATAACTTTGGTTTGACTTTTACAGGTTTTGCTATACCATCATAAAAAAAAATGAAATAAGGAATTATACTATGAACAAACTGAAATACACAACAAGTGCAATAGCTTTATCTTTGGCTTTAACAAACAATGCTATGGCTGGGGTTGATACAATTACCGGCAAAACCGATAAACAAAGCAATCAAAATTTAACTTCATCACTTACTGGGGGAAGTGCGATTTCTAATGGAGTTAATAGTATTGTTAATTTTGCTGTTTCATCCTATAACCTTACACCAGAAAACGTGACATTACTTTCAAATATAGCAACTTTGCTAAATGATGGCGAAAATGTAAAAATATATTTAACAGGATATGCACAAGATGATTCAAGCGAAGAATTTAATCTAGCCTTAGCTGAAAGAAGAGCTAGGGCTATAAATGAGTATTTGATTATGGTAGACCCGGTTAGCCTTGATAAGTTCGTGGGGGAAAATGAAACCGTTGCATCTGCTGGGCTTTTTGCTGATAATGCCAGTTATTACCATGCCTCAATCCGTGCGTATGGCGATGCTATATCAACAGGTAATACATTAACTTCAGATACAAATACTTTTAATCTTGCGGCGGGCAACAAAAATTATGTATCAGGCGGGACGGCAATTCTTTCTCCTGACACTTTTGCAAAAACGTCTGGCGGAAACAATATACATTCTTTTAATTTTATAAATGCGACCTCTTCTGCGGTTGCTAGTGGAAATAAGTTAATTGCCAATGATAATAATATAACCTTTGGCGATGGGAATAATAATGCAATAGCAGGTGGATATACCACAGGAACCTCACAAGCAACATTAACTGTGAATTTTGAGGATGGGAAATATGCCATAACACCGACCTATGCAAATCTTTTGGATGAAGCAAGTGGCAAGCTACATGATAGACTTGAGATAGAGGATGATGGTCCAGCCAATAACATATTTGTTATTGGTAATCAAACTGGCTCTATTTCCTCAATACTTGCTGATAACAGAACACACGCTGTTAATGCTTATTTAGTTAATAAAGGTGTTAATGCAGACAAAATTAAAACAGAAATATCGGACCAACTGTTTTCTGCTTCTGACGTTGGTAGTGAAAATTCTGTATTTGTTGGTATTTTTAACTCGTTCACCAGCTCTGATAACAATTTAGTTTTAGAGAACACAACTTCAACTTTTGG
>CAYJES010000037.1:0-11873 GCA_964369365.1 uncultured Lactobacillales bacterium
CAATTTTAATATTTTTAAAAATACATAAAAAAAATTTAAATATAAAATAATATGGTATCAATAATAAAAAAATCTTGGAATATAGATTCAATACTATAAAATTTTGTACTTTTTAGCAATTTTTAATTAAAATATTTGTTTTATTATCTTATGATTTTTTTATATAAGAATTACTTTTTTATTCTAAAAATTATTTGTTAATATTTATCATTTTTTTATATATTTTTAATTATAATGTATTATAATGCTGTGATTGAAATTTAATTAGGATTTAAAATGACTTTATTAATTGTTTTTGTTGTGATGTCGGTTTCGATTTCATTCTTGTGTTCTATAATGGAAGCGGCTTTGCTGTCTTTATCACCATCTTATATTGTTGGATTAGAAGAAAAAAATCCATCTCTTTTTAAAAAATTATTTCACTATAAAGAAAATATTGATACGTCTTTAGGTGCAATTTTAACCCTTAATACTATTGCTCATACTGTTGGCGCAATTGGTGTAGGAGCGCAAGTTACAATAATTTGGGGTGATGGTTATATGGGGATCGCATCAGCACTTATGACTGGTGTTATTTTGATTTTTACTGAAATTTTCCCTAAGACTATTGGTGCTAAATTTGCTAAGAGATTGGCTCCTTTTACCGCATTTATGTTAGGGATTATGATTTTTATACTAAAACCTTTATTGGTATTTTTTGATATTTTGACTTCTCCTTTGAAAACAAAAACTGATTCGGTTGATGTAAAAGATGAAATAAAAGTGCTTGCAAGAATAGGTAGAGAAGAAAAAACTATACCAGAAACTGATTATAAAGTTATAAATAACATATTATCGCTTAAAGAAGTAAATATCGAAGATGTTATGACCCCTAAAACTGTTGTTCAATATGTTAAATCAGATATGACAATAAAAGAATTTGATAAATTTATCGCTACTCAACCCTTTTCAAGATATCCAATAATTAATCAAAATAACGAAGAATTTTTAGGATATATTCATAAATCAAGCTCATTTCAAAGTGATGACAATCAAACAGTAAAGGATTTTTCTAATGAATTATTAAACGTGTATACGGATGATAAATTAGATAAAATATTAGCTGTTATGTTAGAAAATAAAAAACATATTGCGTTGGTTATGGATAATCAATACGGCAATTGGATCGGAATTGTTACATTAGAAGATATTATTGAAACTATATTAGGCGAAGAAATCGTTGATGAAACTGATACAGTGGCAGATATGCAACTTTATGCTAAAATGCGGTGGAGAAAAGCCTTTTCTTCTAAGAAAAAATAAAATGGATTATAAAAAAAAGCTGAGAATTAAAACTCAGCTTTTTTTTGTCTATATGTCTGATTTGTTATATAATATCAAGTCGTTTAAATACTTTTTCCTTGCCCATTACTTGCATTATAGCGTGTAAGTCAGCAGTTTGCGGACGTCCAGCGAGCATAACCCTAAATATTTTAGCAACTTTTGAAACGTCACCTTTGAAGCTTTCTGGATTTGCTTTATATTCTTTGCCGTTTTTAGCAAACCCAAACTTAGTACCAGTTTCTTGTAACTTATTGAACCATTCTTCTTTAGTATCTGATTCATTATACCAAGATTTAAAGTCGTTAATTATGCTTATAATATCTTCTTTGGCAATGTCTTCCAGAGACAAAAGAGCCTCATCTTTAGTTAGATTGAATTTATCATCAAAGAAGAACAAAATTTCTTTTTTTAAATCAGCATAAAGAACTATATCTTTTCTAACTTTTTCTCTTCCGCCTCGTTCGATGTCAATAATTTTCAAACAGTATTCTTTATTATTTTTCATCACATCGGCAAGTTCTGTGTCAAATTTTTCTGCCCAATTATGACTATTTTTATATAAAGTTTGAGCATCCATTTTAGCGATAATTTCTTTGCTGATATTATTAAGTTTTACGAAATCAAATAATGCGCCACTGTTATTTAATTTTTTAATATTGAATGGAAATTCTTTATAATCAGTTGTTGGATTTTGCCTTCTCCAATCTTCGAAATTTGAATTCGCAAGGTTCATCAAATATTCAATTGGTGCTAATTTAGGATAACCAATTTCTTCATAATATGTAACCGTTGCTTCTGGGTCTTTTCTTTTGCTTAATTTTCTGCGGTTGCCTTCATCAAGTTTTTGAATAGGGGCAATATGCATAAATTTAGGCAATTTCCAACCCATACTTTTGAATAATTGTATGTGTAAAGGGTAAGAAGAAAGCCATTCATCACCTCTTGAAATAATAGTAGTTCTCATAAAATGGTCATCAACCACCATAGCAAAGTGATAAGTTGGAAGTTTGTTATCTTTTAAAATAACTGCATCTAATATATATTCAGGGAATTCGATATTGCCACGCAAAACATCGCTTGCAATAATAGTTTTATTAGCATTACCAGGAGATTTATAACGAATTGTAAATGGTTTACCTTCCTCTAAATTTTTCAGGATTTGTTCTTCGGTAAGATGTCTGCATTTAGCCCATTCACCGTAATACCCAGTTTTTAAGCATCCAGCTGATTCTTGTTGTTTATGTAGGTTTTCCCTGTCTTCATCTGTACAAAAACAAGGGTAAGCCATTCCTTCTTGCACCAAATGTTTTACGCATGCTTGATATATATCGCTACGCATACTTTGAGTATAAGGGCCGTAATTACCAATTTCTTCAGTTGTTGATATTGAACCTTCATCAACTTTTATTTCATAGTCTTTGAACGCGTTTACGATAAGTTCAACTGCACCTTCTACTTCTCGTTTTTTGTCAGTATCCTCTAAACGTAACATAAAAACTCCGCCGGATTGATGGGCAGCGCGTTCACAAATTAACCCAGCATAAAGGGTGCCAATATGCATAAACCCAGTAGGAGAGGGAGCAACTCTCATAACCTTAGCCCCTTCTTCTAAATTCCTTAGCGGAAATTTTCGTTCCAATTCTTCCACAGTCGCAAGCGTACTTGGAAATAATAAATCTATTATCTTTTTTTCCATTTTATCAAACCTTGTATTTTATTAATTATTTAAAAGGGTTAACCCATTCCACCAGAATTCCCAGCACCACATAGAGGTTTACCATCGGTTGGAATACAATCATTTTTTATAGAAGAACCATCCAGTAAATATCCTGCGATAGATCCACCATAAATATCTTGTACAGATCCTGAGTTTCCTTTTCTAACAGCTTTTAATGTTCCGTTAACACCACCAAGGTGCGATCCTTTTAAAAAGCCTAGAGCATCAATAGCTCCACTTCTTCCTTTATTAGAAACTTGAGTACAAAGAAGACTTGACATACCATTACGCTTTAAAGCATTCCAGTTCATTCTAGTATATTCTTCCATAATTTTTTCTTGAGCTGCCTTGTTCGAAAGAAAAGAAGCCTTACTATCTACATTTAAAGCTTTTGCTTTTGCAGTCCATGTGTAGTTGTCAGATTTTTCTTTACTATCTTTTCCTTTACAGCTATCTGCTGTAACATATCCAAGTGTTGAAAGAGCTGGACATCCAAATTGATATGCCCCTAGATAACCAATAGTATTTTCTATTCCGTATCTTCCTGATGATTCAGTTCTTCTAACTTCTTCTAGATACTTTTGATATATAGGATCCTTTGTAATGTCGTCAACAACTTCTGTTGAGCAAGGAGGGCAACTACCTTCAGTAGGTGTTGTTTGAGCTAACAGATAAAAAGGAAAAATTATAATACTCAAAATTAATAATAGTTTTATTTTCATTTTTCTTCTCTTATATAAGTTTTTGTTTTTTCATCATATGACCATACTGATATACCTTGTGGTAGCATAAAAAGTATATTACGATTTTTCCCATCATCAATAGGGCTTAAAGCCATAAAATCATATCCAATAGCCAACGGGGCATAGACATCCAGCAAAGTTTTATACTTACCCATTTCTTTTGTCACTATTTTAAGCGGGCAATTTTGTATTCCACAAGTCATAGGAGAGTACATCATAGATATAATGTCGTATTTGTTATTGCCTCTGTCCACTTTATAGCTATAAAAATCAAATTTACCTTTATCGTCAGGTAAAACATCTTTTATATTTTCACTCCAAATTTCTTCCATGACTTTTAATTCATCTTTGTTTTCAATAAAAGTAAGTTGAAAAGGTGTATAGCCATCTGGCAATTTCAAATCATCGGCATTGGTTTGTGTTGATGTGAAAAATAATGTGAACAAAATTAAAATTCGTAACATAATTGCTTCCTTTTTTGAATATAATAATACTTATAATTTACCATAAATTTGATAAATAATCCACAGATATTATATATTTTTTTGTGATTTTATATATTTACTATCTTTTTTTGAATAAGTGTACCAATTTTCATTGATTAAGATGTCAAAAAGCTCTTTACCAGTTTCAGGTTTTACATATATTTTATCGTTATTAGCATTCATCCAAATGTTATCGAGTTGAGTAAATCTGAATCCATCTTTATCAATTAAAATAAAGCGTGTTAAGCAGTTTTCACTTCCTTGATAAGGTTCAGTATATTCTCCAAAATTGGCACAAGTTAGGTTCGAACGAAGTTGAGAGAATACTAAAACAGATCCATCTGCAAGCGGGTATTCTGTTTCCATCAAAAAGAAGTGTCCTTTTGCTTGATGTATTGACTCAATCCAATAAGGGGTATAAGCTGACTTTTTATAAGAAATATATTTCATTTCAAGTTCTGCGTATCCTTGTTTTTTTTCATCAATAGGTGTTTGTTGATCGTACAATTCAAATATAGGGTTGAAATCAGGATTTTCTGATGGGGTTTGAGCAGTAGCAATGTTAGAAAAAACTGAAAAAGTCAGTAAAAATACTAATATTTTATTCATGGAAAAATCTCCGGCAATAAGTAAAAGTTGGATAAATTATAATCTTTTATTAAAAATTGACAATACTTTTTGTATAAAACTTAATAATTGGTTAATTTTTCTTGAAAAATAGAATTTTTTTGATATAATTAACGAAATTTTAATTATTAGGTTTTGTGCATATGAATATTGGACATACAGACTCGCGACTTTTTTCCCTAGAAAAAACTGGGTCAATGTCTGTTGCCTCTAAAAAAGAGGTTAAAAAAGACAAATATTCATCTGAAGAAACAAATAAAATATCATCTAAACAAGCTGTTTTAGAATATAAAGCAATTCAAAATATAAAAACCAATGAAAAGCCACAAGAATATAATATTTCCCATAAACAAGATCGGTTTGGTGAAGCTGTTATTTATTCTGAAAAATCAGAAACAGGAATAGAGGCTTTGGAATATCTTAGCGAAAGCGATATTAAACTAAGACAAACGATTGCAATGCAAATTATGATTTCTGATTTAAAGTCAACAGATACGAAAGTAAAAACACATGAGAGAGCTCATGTTAATGCTGGTGGAATATATGTATCTGCACCTGTTTATGATTTTGAAGTAGGACCAGATGGACGTCAATATGCTGTTGCCGGGTCTGTTTCTATTGATACATCAAAGGTTGCAAACAATCCTGCCGCTACTATTGCTAAGATGGCGATTATAAGAAGGGCTGCATTAGCTCCTGTTGATCCGTCTCCTAGCGATATTTCAATAGCAATGAAAGCAGCAGTTATTCAAGCTCAAGCTAAATTGGAATTACGAGATAAAAGTTTAGAGGATAATAAAATAGAAGAATATGTGTCTAGATATGAAGATACTTTTAATTATCTCGAAAAGTCACCTCAAAAAGCTGTAAATGAGAATCAAGAGCAACTTGATTATATAGCATAATTGGATAGAGGTAGTTTTGTATATTAATGATTTTTTCAACGATAAAGTAAAAGCTATACTAGCTCCTATGGCTGGGGTTGGCGATGTTCCTTTTCGCAAAACAGTTCGCAGATTCGGAAATGAGCTTTTATTTGGGGAAATGATAGCATCAGAAGCATTGATAAGAAATCACCCTGAAACAATAAAACTTTCCACTTGCTATGAAGAAGAACAGCCAGTTGTCATTCAAATAATGGGCTCAGACCCTAAAAATATGGCTGAAGCCGGTAAAATAGTAGCAGATAAAGGCAGTAGGTGGGTTGATATAAATATGGGTTGTCCTGTTAAAAAGATTGTCAGCAATAACAGCGGTAGCGCCCTTATGAAAGATTTAAAGCAGGCATCAAATATAATAAGAGAAGTTGTAAAAGCTGTTGATATTGGGGTTACTGTAAAAATGCGACTTGGTTGGGATAGTAATAATATAAATGTTATAGAGCTTGCCCAAATAGCACAAGAAGAGGGCGCAAAAGCAATTACAATTCATGGCAGGACAAAATCACAAATGTATTCAGGAATTTCTGATTGGGAATTAATTAAACAGGCAAAATCTCTTCTAAAAATTCCAGTAATAGGAAATGGAGATATTAATAGTTCAATTATTGCAAAAGAAAGGATAGATTTTTCATCTGTTAACGCCTTAATGGTGGGCAGAGCAATGATGGGCAAACCTTGGCTTTTATCAGAAATAACCCACTATCTTGAAACGGGAAGTGAAAAAGCACCTTTAACCCTATCTGAAATAAAAGAAACAATGCTTTATCATCTTGATGAAATTATGAATTATTATGGATTAAAAGCAGGAGCATTCATAGCTAGAAAACATATGTGTTGGTATGCAATAGGTGTGTCAGGAGCAAGAGAATTTAGAGGAAAAATTAATTCTTCAAACTCTTATCAGGAAATAAAATCTATAATTGAAGAATTTTTTAAATAATTATTTTGTTTGTTTTATTTTATTTTTTATGATTATAATTAAAATTAAGTTAATTCAAAAAAGAAATGTAATTATAAATGACAACCGTTAATAAAATAAATAATAATGCAACCCAAGCAGTACAAAGATATATGGAAATACGTATGACTGCAAACGGAGTTGGTGCAATAACAGGCAGTAATGCAAGCAATATGACGGGAAGCATGACGGATAATCCGTTTCCGACAGTTTATTATTATGAAGGTGTAACAGGATTTATATGTGGAGCAGAAAACCATAAACCTACCAAAAAACGCGGTGTAATTTTCCCAGAAAAAGTTTTCCACGTTGATCCAAGCCTAATAAACCCTAGCACTCTTAGCTTTCAAAGTGAACGAATGCAAAATGTAGGACAATATGAACGTAATTTAATAGCTATTCCAACTGATAATTCTAGTATGGAAGGTGATGCATAGTTATATTTTATCTTGCGGCGTAAGCAGCTTGAGCCATTGCGGATATATTGAGATTATGAGAGTTTTTAAAACTTTTTTCTAATGCTTTTTCTGTTTTATCTAATCGTTCCTGTTTACTTATATTTGATATAGGATTGTTGGTTCCACTTGGGAATCCTATTTGTATTAACATTTCTTTATTAAAATACAAATTTTCTTTTATAATTTCATCAGAAAAAGATATAGGCAACCCGATTTTGTGGAAAAATTCTTTAGGGTTAACTGATTTTTCACCAGATCCAATTGTAGGATTGGTAATCATATTTTTTAATAATGATGATTTGTATCTATCTCCAATAATAATGTTCTTCGTAAGGCTATAGTTGTTATATCCAGTAAACACTAAATCAGCAATAGGAGATTGTAAGTGTTTAGGAATATTATCGCCAGGATTCACATTATGCTCTTTTAAAAAATTTTCCATTTTTTCAGGGATAATTTGCATTTTTTTATAATATTTCCAATGTTCGCCTCCTGCTTCAAAATGCGATACAATTTCTTTATTAAAAGCAGCAATTTCAAGAGCATCATTAATAACAGCAACAGAAGGCTTATCAAAAGAAGAGTAATATTCTCTTAGCCCTTCTTTTTTTATTACTGAATAGTGGTTAAGTTCATGAATGAAAAGACGTGGATATATCTCTTTTTCTTTGTTGTGTTCAAAGGCTTTTAAAAGAGTAGAAGCATTAATTTGTATGACATTATCTTTTGCATCATATGCATTAGTGTTTTCAACCAATCTGAATTTTCCACCTGAAGCGATAAAATCATCAAGAATTTCACGTGTTTCTTTATCAAAGATAGTTTCTTTTGCAAAGTCTAACAGTTCTGATACATATTCAATTCCAGACGAAAAGTTATTTTGATTCTTTACATCAGTTAAAGATTTAGGTAAAAAATCTTTAATTCTTTTGATTTTGTCATCAGTTGGGACAGTATAATGAAGTTCAGTCATATTAAACTCGCACAAATATTACGTATATATATTATAATATATCAGTTTTGCATTTTTGTCAATTTAATAGTGTAGGAATGATTTTTAAATTATATCTTACCGTGACAATATTTATATTTTTTACCACTTCCACAAGGGCACATTGCATTTCTTGGTGTTCTTGTCCATGTTCTTGGATCATTTTTATCAAAATTTGCGTGACGGAAAGTTTCTGGGTGTTCCTTACTTACTCCTTCTCCTGATATAGCAGGGATTTTATCATGAACTTCCTGAGTATCTGATGGTTCTTTTGGTATCAAAGAACTAAGGTTTTCATTTGATTTAAATTCCACATGTGAAATAAGTTTTGTAAAGTTGTCATCAAGAGAATAAGTTAAATCTTTAAATAATGTAAACGCTTCTTTTTTATATTCATTAAGTGGGTCGCGTTGTCCAAATGAACGCAGAGCAACACCATGACGTACATCATCCAAGGTTTGTAAATGATTTTTCCATAGTTGGTCTAATACTTGCAAGAATAATAGTTTTTCAATATCATTAATCATTTGTTTTGGATATTGAGCCAAACGGTTATTAGTATGACTTTCAGCAATTTTTACAACTGTTGAAATAACGTTGTCTTCTTTTTTACCAACTTCTTCAATTAATTTTGCAAAGTCAATTTTTACATTAAGTAAGTTTTGAGCGTCTGCAGTTGCTTTTTCAATATCTTTTTCTGAAATTTTGTGTCTAAAGTTGAAATTAGAGTATATTATGTTTTCAATTGCACTTTCTCTTGCTTCTGCAACAACATCTGAAATGTCATCGTTATCTAAGACTTTGCGACGTTTTTCATAAATAACCTTACGTTGTTCATTCATTACATTGTCGTATTGAAGTAAGCTTTTTCTTATTTCATAATGATGGCCTTCAACTTTTTCCTGAGCTTTTTGCAAAGATTTAGTAAGCCAAGGATGGGTAATAACTTCACCGTCTTCTATCCCAAATGTTCTTAACATTTTATCTAATCTTTCGCCACCGAAAATTCTCATCAAATCATCTTCAAGAGATAAGAAGAACTTAGATCCACCAGGATCGCCTTGACGTCCTGCACGACCTCTTAATTGGTTGTCAATACGTCTGCTTTCATGTCGTTCTGTTCCAACCACATATAAACCGCCAGCTTCAAGTACAATTTTGCGATTTTCTTCTATTTCATATTTGATTTCTTTTGCGATTTCTTCGATTTGTTCAGGATTTGAAACACCTGCAATTCTTTCTTTTAACATTGCTTCAAAATTACCACCTAATTGGATGTCTGTACCACGACCTGCCATATTTGTGGCAATTGTAACTGCACCTGGCATACCAGCTTGCATAATGATGTATGCTTCACGTTCGTGTTGTTTAGCATTTAATATTTCGAATTTTATTTTAGATTTTTTCTTTAAAAGTTTTGCAATATATTCAGATTTTTCAATTGAAACCGTGCCGACAAGAACAGGTTGTTTTCTTGCGTTACATTCTTCAATTAATTTGATAATTTCATCATATTTATTTTCAGCAGTCATATAGATTTCGTCATCTAAATCTTTTCTTGAAACTGGTATGTTTGTAGGAATATCAACGACATCAAGACCGTAAATATCAATAAATTCAGCTACTTCTGTCATCGCAGTACCTGTCATTCCGGCAAGTTTCGGATACATTCTGAAGTAATTTTGGAAAGTGATAGAGGCAAGGGTTTGGTTTTCAGCGTGAATATTAACTCTTTCTTTTGCTTCTAGTGCTTGGTGTAATCCATTTGAAAATCTTCTGCCAGCCATCATACGTCCAGTAAATTCATCAATGATTACAATATCACCATTATTGACAATGTAATCTTTATCTTTTTGATACATTTTATGAGCAAGTAAACTTTTATTAACAAAATGAACGAGCCCAATATTTGCAATGTCGAATAATCCACCTTGTTTGATTAATCCAGAAGACATCAAAAGTTTTTCAATTTCTATATTGCCAGCCTCTGTCAACGTCGCAGATTTATTTTTTTCATCAAGTTCATAGTGAGTTTCGTTAAGTTGAGGAATAAGTCTGTCTACCACGGCGTAATTTTCAACAGCTTCTTCAGCAGGTCCAGAAATAATCAAAGGAGTTCTTGCTTCATCAATTAAAATACTATCAACTTCATCGATAATAGCATAGTTAAATTCTTGCCTATGAACCATATCTTCGATTCTAAATTTCATATTATCACGAAGATAATCAAACCCAAGTTGGTTATTAGTAGCATAAGTAATATCGCAATTGTATGCAGCTTTTCTTTCGATATTATTAAGATTTTCTGTAATACAGCCAACGGTTAATCCTAAAAATTCGTAAACTTTACCCATCCATTCAGCATCACGTTTTGCCAAATAATCATTAACTGTTACGATGTGCACACCTTTTTCTGTAAGTGCATTAAGGTAAGCAGCTAGTGTAGAAACAAGGGTTTTACCTTCACCGGTTCTCATCTCTGATATTTTATTTTGATGTAAAACAATACCACCTATTAATTGAACATCATAATGGCGTTGACCAAGCGTTCTTTTTGCAGCTTCTCTAACTGTTGCAAATGCCTCTGGCAGAATATCATCAAGAGTTTCTCCATCAGCGATTCTTTTTTTGAATTGTTCTGTTTTCGCTTTTAGTTGAATATCATCAAGTGCAATAAATTGCGGTTCTATTTCGTTTATTTTATCGATGATAGGTCTTAATGTTTTTAAATATCTTTCATTAGCAGATCCAAATATTTTGCGGGCAAGAGAAAAAATCATATAAATATCCTTGATTAAAATTAAAATGTTTAATATATTTAGTGCGATGTTGTCTTGATGTCAATATTTTATTAATATTTTTTAGGAGTTTTTTTATGAAATTTACGCTGGTAACACTATTTAGTCTTTTATTTTTATCGCCTCAATCAATGGCTCAGGAAGACACAACAAATGTATCTCCCGAAACAGAAGTGCTTAACACGGATTATATAGTAGCAACGGTAGATGGTAAAAATATAATGCATTCTGATGTTATGACAATGTATAATTCTAACCCTAGCCTTCAAACGATGCCTATTGAAATGATATTTGACAAGTTATTAGAGGATGTAATTCTAACAGAAGTAATAGCATCAGCAGCAAAAGATGAAAATATTGAAAACGATGTGGAATTTCAAAAAGAATTTGAAATAATAAAAAAACGTTTGGTTGCGATGTATTATTTGAAAAAGAAAGTAATCGATGAAATTACTGAAGCCAAACTTCGTGAGCAGTACCGCAAATATGTAAAAGAAAATCCTCCTGGCGAAGAAATAAAGGCAAGACATATATTAGTGGAAGAAGAAGCACAAGCAAAAAATATTATAGAAAAACTTAAAAAAGGAGCTGATTTTGCAGAAATTGCAAATGAAGTATCACAAGATAAAGGGGCTAATGATGGCGGTGATTTGGGATGGTTTACAAAAGACACAATGGTAAGTGAGTTTGCAGACGCAGCTTTTGACATTAAAAAAGGAAAGTTTTCTGAAAAACCTGTTAAAACTGGTTTTGGCTGGCATATTATTAAAGTAGAAGATAGAAGAAAAGCAAGACAACTTGAATTCGAAGAATTAGAAGAAGTTGTAAAAGC
>CAYJES010000038.1:0-11000 GCA_964369365.1 uncultured Lactobacillales bacterium
ATAATAAATTTTTATTGCAAAAAAGACACCAAATCAGTCCTTTTAAATAAAGAGAAAACTAGGAAATTTTTTTATTTTTTGCATTATTTGCGTTTGTGTTTTATTTCATTTATGTTACAATATTTTCAAAGGAGGGATAATTTCAAGAATTCCTCCTATAATAATTAAAAATTTTGAAAGGAATTAATAATGAAAGGTATTATTTTAGCCGGAGGATTAGGAAGCCGCCTCTACCCTCTAACAGCACATACATTAAAACAACTTTTGCCGGTTTATGACAAACCTATGATTTATTACCCTTTGGCAACATTAATGCAATTTGACATTAAAGAAGTTTTAATTATAACAACCCCAGCCCAAGCTCCTAACATTGAAAAATTATTTGGCGACGGTGGCAAGTACGGAATGAAAATTTCATATGCGTTAGAACACGAACCAAAAGGAATTGCAAATGCATTTTTGATTGGTCAAGATTTTGTTGGTGAAGATGACGTATGTTTAATATTGGGCGACAACGTATTTTATATGAACGAAGAAATATCAGTATTCAAAGAAGAGGTTGCTAAAAATAAAGGTAAAAATGCAACTATTTTTGTATATCATGTCCAAGACCCTCATCGTTTTGGGGTAGTAGAATTCGATGAAAATTTCAAAGTCCTTTCTATCGAAGAAAAACCAAAACAACCTAAATCTAATTACGCTTCTGTTGGATTATATTTTTATCCAGGTGATATTGTAAAAAAAGCAACAAACTTAAAGCCATCACCTCGCGGGGAAATGGAGATAACAGATATCAATAACCTTTATCTCGATGAAGACCGTATGAATGTTGTAGCAATGCATAAAGGTAACGCATGGCTTGATGCGGGAACACCAGACAGCCTTATGGAATCTAGCCACTTCGTCCATGTTGTGGAAAAAAGGCAAGGCATAAAAATCGGATGCATAGAAGAAATTGCATTCAAAAAAAGATGGATAGATAAAGCACAATTAATGGAAATTATTAATAGCTTAAAAGATTGTGAGTATAAAACATATCTCAAATATATTCACGATAACTGTATCCAAGAAAAATAAGAAAAACTTTAAATGAGTATATACCAAACCTTATCAGACAAGTTAAGAAACCTTTCTATAGCTGATTACATAATGACTGAAACAATTTATACTGTTATTGGTTTGCTTGTTGGCTCTATATATCACACCTTACTTGGATTATCTTTTTGGTTTTATATGGGATTAACGGTTATTGCAGGGCTTCCGTTAATCCTAGAGCTTGCAAGTTATAAGGGCACACTTAAAGAATGTTTAAAACAATACTTAAACAATAACACCCCAACAAGACAAGCCTTAACTTTTCTTTGTTGTTTCTTCTTTGCATTAACTTTTGCTTGTTTTTTCCCTGTATTAGTAAGTTTTAGTTGGTATATTTACGTTGCCATTATAATAGTAATGGTAATAAAGCCTTTCTATAACATTTTTATAAAAAACTAAATCATTTTTTTCCAAAACAGTTTATTGCCAGAAAATTCTGCTGATATTTTTCCATTATCTTTTAACCAAGATAAGAATGAACGAACTGTGCTACCTACTAATACATATTGATTAAAATCCATTTTAAGCTCGAAATTGTTAAATACTTGTTGCAATATATCATCACCCCCAATAGGACTTTTACAAATACCACAAATTACATCTGATATTTCGTAAATTTTATCAATATTATATTGGGCAAGGGGTATAATATTATCGGTTACTTCAGCATGAGCAGGAACAAAAATCCCATTCATATCTTTAAGATTTTCTAATGTTTCAATGTATTTCGCAACATCGTAAACAAGCGGAATTTTATATTTATCCAAAATATGTTTACTGAACAAACAATCAGCAATAAAGTTAACACCAGATTCTGTTTTAAATCCTACCATATCAAAAAAGTGACCAGAAAGAGGTATAGCTGATATTTTATCTAAAACAACTTCTGTTGTGAGTGTTTCGACATCACTTTCACTAGCCATTAAAAACTTATTGCGAAGTTCTGAAAAAGGATATCCACCATATAAAAACGCAGGTTCTAAAACAGGAAATTTTGCAAACCCTTCATTCATAGGAGGAATAAAAATTTTACACCTTGTTTGGTTTTGTAAATATTTATTACCCCCTATATGGTCTGCATTTGCATGAGTATTATATATAGCTTTTAAATTCCACCCTTTTTCATCAAGAATTTTACGAACTTTTCGCCCTGCTTCTTTATCGCTACCACTATCAATTATACATACATCATTATCAGAAAGTTTTATCAGCCCTATCTTGGCAGGACTTTCAATATAGTAACAATCGTGTGCAAGCTCTATAAGTTCATACATATTTTACTTAAGCCATTCTCTAATTTGATCTTTTGTTGGTTCGCTTCCCGCATGCACTATTTTACCATCAATCATAACCGCAGGGGTACTCATAATACCAGCTTGCACCATTTCCATCATATCGTTTACTTTTGATACATTAGCATCAATACCAAGCTCTTTAACAATTTCATTAACATCATCAAAAGCAGTTCCGCAACTTGCACAACAACCAGTTCCAAAAATTTTAATTTCCATATTTTTCTCCTTTATATAATATAGTTTAACAAATAACCTGTGCAGATAAAAGCAAAGATTAAAAACAATGTAAATATAGCAAGCATTTTAGTTTTCAAAATTTTTGAAAGCATCATTAACTCAGGCAATGAAATCGCTGTAATAGACATCAAGAAAACCAAAGCTGTCCCAATAGGCACACCTTTCATCATTAATACTTGAATAACTGGAACAACTCCTCCGTGACTAGCATAAAGCGGAGCCCCAGCAACCGAAGCAAATGGAACAGCCCATGGATTATCACGACCTAGATAAGTTATAAAAAATTCTTCTGGCACATACCCATGCATCCATGCTCCAAATAAAAGTCCAAGTAAAATATAAATTCCAATACTTTTCACAGTCTCGTATGAAAAATTATGAGCATAAGCAATTAGTGATTTGATACGAATTTTCATTGATTGCAAGTTATTGTTAGCAGGAGGATTAATTCCTTCTGGTTTAAATTTCAAATATTTTTCAAGTCCCAATAAATCACAAAGATAACCTGCTATTATTGCTATGATACAACCTGTTATTACATAAATAAAAGCAACATAAGGACCAGCACCATCAAGGGCAACCAACATAATTGCTGCAATTTCGGACACCAAAGGCGATGCCACTAAAAATGCCATCGACACCCCAAAAGGAACGCCTGCCACTATAAATCCCATAAACATCGGTATAGAAGAACAAGAACAAAACGGAGTTACAATACCCAAAAACACTGCCAACACATATCCATACCATCTTGATTTACCTGACAAATAATCTCTAACTTTTTCAGGTGATAATTGCGATCTAAACAAAGATATAACAAATATCAAAACGTAAATAAGCACAAAAATTTTCAATGAATCTTCTATAAAAAAATGAACCGCAGACCCAAGATGGGTTGCTTTATCCAATCCCATTTTTAAAATACACCAATCCGCAATATGCGTAAAAATTTCTAACATATATAATCTCCTTTATCACAACAATCTTTCAATAAAAAGGCCGCTATTTTTTTTATTAATTCGCACTTAGCCTTATAAATCACTTGCTTTCCTTGCTTTTCAGAAACACAAAGCCCAGAACTAGCCAACAATGACAAATGAAACGACAGTGTATTTCTTGGCATATTTCCCATTTTTTTAGCAATTTCAGTAGGCGTAATGCCTTTTTCACAATACTTCACTAAAATTTTAAATATTTTTAGCCGATTAGGCTGACTTAAAGCATCAAAAACTTCACATACTTTTTCATTTCTCATAACATACTCCATACATAATATAATCCTATAAAAACAAATAAAATTCCGGTTAAAATTCTTGCATATTTTTCAACGATTCCTGTTATTTGATAAACCTTGCCTATTTTGTTTATAGAAAACGCAAGCACAAATGCAAATCCCATAACTGGCAGCCCTGTACCGATTCCATAAGCAAGCATTGCAGAAAAAGAGCCATCAGAATTAATCAAGTTTGAAAAGAACAAGGCAGCAGAAACTGCACACAAAGCTGACGCAAAAATAAATCCCAGCGAAAAAGCACCAATTAATCCTAATTTTGCCAGTTTTTCAGATTTTTGTTGTCCCATTTGTAAATTAGGAAGTTTTAATGGAATAATCTTTAAAACAATCAATCCCACCAAAATCATAAGTGGCGCCACCACCAACATCATTTCAGTCTGTAAAAAATGTGAAACCATAGGAATACTATCTATCGTTTTAAATAATATTAAACCTAGTCCAGTGTAAAAA
The DNA here is from genome assembly GCA_964369365.1 of uncultured Lactobacillales bacterium. GTDB lineage: Bacteria > Pseudomonadota > Alphaproteobacteria > CAYJES01 > CAYJES01 > CAYJES01. The sequence continues at coordinate 4,372 of CAYJES010000038.1, forward strand.
ACTGTCCTGCCTAATACATACATAAGCCCACTTAATAAAACATAAAACGGACTATCCACTCTTTTTCCTAGAAACGAAACCGCAGCAATGTTGGTTGCCAAAGGACAAGGACTAATCGAAGTCAAAATCCCCAACCATAACGAAGAAATTATCAACACTATTTATTGCCTTTTACAAACTTATTAACCTCATCGGTAATATATTGTTTGTATTTAGCTTCATCACGAACATAATTCCAAATTTTATCAAGGTTCTTATAATTGCCTTTATCATCCGCAATTACAACTGCCTTAGTATATAATTTAAAATCTTTCAAATAATGTTGATTGCCTGGCTCTTGCACATTTATCAATTTAAAGTTAACCGGCAATGTTGGCGCAACTTCTGTTGTCATTTTTTCAAAAGCGACACAGTTTCCACACCTTGTATTATTATAAAAATAATATAAATCATAATTTTGATTTTGCTCAGCCTTTACACCACCTGCAAAACCAAACATAACAACCATTGCAATAATAATATTCTTAACCATTGTATTCTCCTTTTACATTTCCATATTTCCAATAATATAGAAATGTAACTTCAAAAAGTCAACAGCTTTTTTAAAAAATTATTCTTTAATAAATGCAATTAATAAATCGCCTTCTTTTGCTGAAAATTCCGTATTAGAAATTGCAAACTTAAATATACCTTTTTCTGAAATTTTCATGATTGGCACTGCTTCGATATTTTTAGCCATATAATCTTCGAATGTAAATTTATCACTTAATTTTGTTGCTGAAAATTTCCACCCTTCATTAATAAGCCCTTGCAATTTATCAAAATTCCACTCATCACTTACCAATGTTTTTCCTTTAAAATCATCTTGATATGACCATGCTTCGTTCTCGCCTTTTTCTGGGGCAAGTTGGATAATGCTTTGCTCACCTAAATCATGCGCAAAATAAGAACACACTAATGAATTATAAGCAGAATTTCCTGAACTTGCAAAAACATGGGTAACATCATCAAATTCAAATTTATGATCGGCACTATGAGATAAAACTTCTCCATAATGGGTTTGAATATCTGCCTGTCTAGCTGGTTTAAGCCTGCGCCAAGTATGATCTATCATCCTTACCGAAATGCCATTTTGTTTTAAAGTGGTTGCAAGTGCAATCGAAAAACGGTTAGCCCCAACGAACAATAATTCATTCTCATGTGGAGTAATCACTCCTAACATTTTGCCAATTGGTTTCATAAAAAAACCGCTAAATAAAACCGTAGAAAATACTATTAAAAATATACATGGGATTAATAAATTGGCATCTGCATATCCTGCCTTTATCAACATTGGAGCGAATAATCCCGCAACCGCCACACACACCACACCACGAGGACCTACAAGCCCTACAAACAATTTTTCTTTAAACGAAAGTTCGGTTCCAATTGTTGAAACAATAACTGTCAAAGGACGCAAAACAAAAATAAGCGCAGCAACAAACAAAATCATCTGCCAATTTATTTTGCCTATATCACTTTCTTTTAATGTTGCAGTTACAATAATAAATATTAATGAAACCAAAATCAAAGCAATGTATTCAAGAAATTTATGCATATTTTCGTGACGCATATTTTTTGTATTTGCCAAAAACACACCCAGCACAGTAACCGCAACAAGTCCGCCCTCTTTTTGCAATGCATTACCAATAACGTATGCTACCATAACAAACGATAAAAGTATCGGTGGCTTTAAAAGTTCCGACACTCTACCATGTCGGAACAAAAATCCTAGCAACCAACCAAGCCCAAGTGATATAATAATTATTCCAAAAATCGCAGCCGTTATTATCATACTATGTTCTAATGTATGGTCTTGAAAATGTTTATATGAAAAATAAAGCGCTGCAATGGTTGCCATCAATGCACCAATTGGGTCATTTATAATCCCTTCCCACTTAAGCACAGACGCAGTCTTAGCTGATGGCTTAGATTGCCTTAACATAGGAATTATGACGGTAGGACCAGTCACCACCAACAATCCACCAATAAATATGGAAACTGCTAATGAAAAACCGGCGATATAGTGTGCTCCTACTGCAAGTATAAACCAACTTATAAACGCTCCTGGAAATATCATTCTTAATATCGATTTTGGGTTCTTTTTAAGTTCCGCAAATTTTAATAAAAGTCCGCCTTCAAATAATATTATTCCGACCCCAAGAGATATAAACATTCCTAAATTTTCTGAACCAAATTGTGTGACAGGATTAATCACTCCAAAAACTGGACCCAATAAAATTCCACTAATTGACAATAATACCAAAGCAGGCAATTTTAAAAACCAACCCAACCATTGACACAACATTGCAACTACCATCAATACGGAAAATAACGCAACCACGTCTTCAAACATAATTCACCTCGCTTTTTATTGATTAATTACAAAAATAATATCCTATTATCCTTTTATTTTCAATTAATTTCCCTAGATAATAATGCATAGAAAAAAAAGCCCCTGGTTTTATCAAGGGCTCTTTAATATTTTTCATTCAATATTCAAAATTATTCGTGAATATTTTGTTTCATAATAGTATTAATATTTAATCTATTATTATTTTTTTTTTCAAAATCAGCAACCATAGCCTTTGCTTCTTTAATTGAACAAAATTGCGTTGCACCTGATTTGATGTTATAGTTAGTAACACAAATTTTTAATTCATCATTTGCCAACAAATCTTTTATTTCAGGAATTTCAGCAATTTTTTCAGCAGACGTAGCCGCAACTTTAATCGCAGCGATATCTGGTTCCATATTTTTAATTCCAAAAGTGTTTAAAGGATTCAAAAATCCGTCTAAATCAGCTTCTTCATGACCAGTAGCAGCAGCAGTAACCGCACCACATTTAGTATGATCACCAACAACAAATACTTTAGCACCATGTTCAACAGCTTCAAGTACAGAGCTCTTCATTGAATCAGTGTAAAAAGCACCTGCAACAGCAATAGAGTCATAAGAACCATAGTCAAGACCAAAATATTGAGAAACAACAGGCATTCTTGAATCAGAACATCCTACAAAAAGCACATCTTTGTTTGGACCAAATTTTGCTATTTCTTTTCTTTTTTCAACAACTTTTTCAGGAGACGGCAAATAAGTTTCGCCTTTTTGCGCTCTACTTGCTGCCATTTCCAGAGTTTTAATAATTTCATTAGTATTTTTTACAGCTCTTTCAAATGGAGTATATTCAACTTTACATTCGCCATATTCAGCGATTTTAGTTGATAATTCTGTACTATTTATGTCATATTTTGTAACTGCACCAGATTCGATATCATAATCCATAACTTTTACAACAAGCTTCCCAGATTCAATAAAAGGTTTAACAGAAGGATGTTCAATTATTGCTTCCGCACTATCTTTTGCTTTTGCCAAATCTTCTTTATCACCAAACACACCTACATAAGGAACGTGCAAATGTTCAACAGCATAAAGCACAGAACTCAACATTTCTTTATTGCATTCTACATTTGCATTACGAACGGCAAAAGCTTCGCCGTGTCCGAAATTTAAAATATTGTGAATGTCAATTTCACCTTTACTTGAACTTACGCCACAAAAAATTGGGAATTGCCCGTTATCAGATGTATCAATACGTCTTTCTGATAAATCTTTTTGAGTACCATCAAGAATACCTTTTTGGAATTTTTCGTTTCCTTCAGTAATTCTTTGTTCAGTTTTTTCAGGATTTCTTGTGTCTACGTGATTACTAATGTTCATAAATTTTCTCCTTAAACATTAAATTAAAATCTCGCAGAAGAACATACTCCTTTTTCAAAAAAAAGCAAGCATTTTTTATGATTTCTTCAAACAATTAAATTAACGATTTATTACAAGATTTTCACAAACGATGACACTTAACATTTGCTCTCTTGCATTCTGATTAATAGAAGTCAAAGCTTTGCTATTTACCTTTGCTTTCACATCTGATGAAACTGGAATTATCTTTGCGCCGATTGATTTTGCGTCTACCTTTTCTATTAAAGAAATGCCAGAAATAAATTTTTTATTTTTCATTTTTAAATCATCTATATTAAGCTAAATCTTTTTCCAAATCAGCTATAAGCTCTCTTACCGTTGGAATTTTACCATCTTTTAACAATTCGTCATTGGCAAATTTATACCCATTAGAACCAGAGAACATGATACCTTCTTCAATATCGCCACCATGAGCCATTTTAAATAAGCTATCACTTATACAAAATGAACGTGGATCAGGAAGTTTTCCTGTATTTCCAGTTTCCGAGTATTGTGAAAATGAAGAAAAACGACATTGAGAAATACAACCAATGCAATTAGCACGCGCTATTTTCATTTCTGCACTTTCTTCTGGAGTAACAAAAACAACTGTATTATCTGGGGTTTTATGAATATCAGTACGACCACCAGAAATAAAACCATTTGCACGGTTCGCATCATTTTCAGATACAAAAATTCCGTTTTTCAATTCTTTTACAAAATCACCCTCAGCAGAACTAGCATAAGGCATTTCAGTTTCAAGTCTTGCAAACATATTATCTAAAAATTTATTATTAACCGCAGATGAATGAAAACCTGTTGGGCTGAATTGTTGGATTTTAATGTCACCTTCTTTTACCGACATCAATTTTTCTTTCCATGCTTCTGCAATAGGGCTTTCTTGGGTTAAAAGAGGACGAGTACCAAGTTGAAATGCAATTGGACCAACTTCTGGATCACCTATCCAAGTTTTAAATTCAGTCAAAGACCAAACCCCACCAGCAACGATAATAGGAATTAAACCCATTCCAACATCGCGCAAAACTTTACGTAATTCTTTTACTTTTTCATAAGCAGATACAGGATTATCAGGGGTATCCGAACTTGAAAATCCGTCATGACCGCCAGCTTTCCAAGGATCTTCATAAACCACACCACCTAAAAATTCACTTGAATTTTTATAAGCACGTGACCATAAAGCTTTAAATGCCCTGCCAGAAGAAACGATAGGATAATAAAAAACTTTATGCTTTGCTGCTATTTCGCCTAACTTAAAAGGCATTCCAGCACCGCAAGTTATCCCGTTAATTAATCCTTTTGCACCTTTTAAAGCACCTTCAAGAATTTGTTGAGCTCCGCCCATTTCCCACATTACGTTAAGGTGGATACGGCCATTGCCTTTTGATTTTTCATAAGCAATTTTTGCTTGCGAAATAATACCTTTAATAGATTGAGCAATCATTTCTTGTTGCCTATCTAAACGATTTTTAGTTTCATAAATTTTAGGGATGATGTTACCGAAACTGTCTTTTATATCAGCCAAAACACCTGAAATAGTACCAACAGCGCCAGCTTCTGCCCATGCGCCAGCTGAAGCCCCATCAGAAACGGCAACACCTTTGCCGCCTTCGATTAAAGGCAATACTTCTTTGCCTGATATCATCAACTTTTTCATCTAACTCATCCCCTTATTTATAAATTTTATTCTTCGTCACTTACTTGTTTAATAGATAACTTAACTTTACCCTTGTTGTCAATACCTAAACATTTAACTTTTACGATATCACCTTCATTAACAACATCAGTTACCTTTTCTACTCTTTCAGCAGCAAGTTCAGAAATATGAACAAGACCGTCATTAGCGCCTAAGAAATTAACAAAAGCACCAAAGTCCATAACTTTTACAACTTTACCTTCGTAAATTTTGCCAACTTCTGGCTCAGCTACGATATCTTGAATCATTTTAAGAGCGATGTCACCTTCTTCGCTATTTACAGAAGCGATATTTACAACACCTTCATCATCTATGTCGATTTTAGCACCTGATTTTTCAACGATATCACGTATAACTTTACCGCCTGTTCCGATTACTTCACGGATTTTATCCTTAGGAATAGTAAGGCTCATAATTTTAGGAGCATATTTGTTAATCGAAGGTCTTGCTTCTGTTAACGCTTCTGCCATTTTGCCTAAGATGTGAACTCTTCCATCATGAGCTTGTTCCAAAGCCACTTTCATAATTTCATGAGTGATCGAAGTGATTTTGATATCCATTTGCAGCGCAGTAATGCCTTCTTTTGTACCTGCTACTTTGAAATCCATATCGCCAAGATGATCTTCATCACCAAGAATATCTGTAAGAACTGCGAATTTTTCACCTTCTTTAATCAATCCCATAGCAATACCAGCAACTGGTTTTTGCATAGGAACACCAGCATCCATCAAAGATAAAGATGATCCACAAACAGAAGCCATAGAAGAAGACCCATTTGATTCCATAATTTCAGAAACCACACGAAGAGTGTATGGGAATTTTTCATGTTCAGGCAACATCGGGTGAATAGCGCGCCAAGCAAGTTTACCATGCCCAATTTCACGACGACCAGGAGAACCCGCACGTCTTACTTCATTAACTGAGTATGAAGGGAAATTATAATGCAACATAAATCTGCGTTTATATTCGCCTGCTAAATCATCAATAATTTGCTCATCTTGACCAGTACCCAAAGTTGTTACAACCAATGCCTGAGTTTCACCACGTGTGAATAATGCACTTCCGTGTACTCTTGGCAACACACCAACTTCACAAGTGATAGGACGAACTGTTTTAGTATCCCTACCATCAATACGAA
>CAYJES010000039.1:0-10678 GCA_964369365.1 uncultured Lactobacillales bacterium
AACTGGCCCTTATGCAATGAGTGTTGCTTACATCGCTGGTGAAGTAGAAGGCAACAACGATGACACAAACAGCACATTGTTATTCTCTGGTAAATATAGCATGGCTGCTGGTGTTGACGCATTCGCAACTGTTGGTTTCGGTGACTACGAAGTTGGCACTAACAACGACGGTTGGGCTGTTATCACTGGTATGATGTTATCATTCTAATTCATTTAGAATTGATTATATCAAGCTGGTATAAGCTAGATATCAAAAGGGGACGGTGAATTCATCGTCCTCTTTTTTTGTTGATTTAAATTAAAAAACAATTAACAGACTGTTGCAAAAATGCAACACCAACAATAAAAATACGCTTATTTTATAAAAATCGCATTGACTCATATTAAAACTGCGTTATTTTGTGATTTATGCAAAAGAAATCTTTTGTATATATGTTTAACAATATTAAAGGAAAAATTTTAAATGAAAAAAATTCTTTTTACAACTACTGCTTTGGTTGCTGCAACTTTGGTTGCTGCTGATGCTCAAGCTCAAACTAAGAAAAAAGTTGCTACTAAATCTGTAACTTCTATCGAATCTACTCGTTACCTACAAAACAACGACATGATGGGTCCATCTGTATTAAAAGCAACTGTTGGTGGTTATGCTAACTGGTTCGTTGGTTATGCTGATAACGACGTAAGTGCACAAAAAAACGAATTTGACGTTATGGGTGATGCAGAAGTTCACTTCAATTTCGAAGCTGCTTTGAAAAACGGTCTTAAAGTTGGTGCAACTGCTCAATTGATTACTGATACTACTAATGAAGCTGGCAACATTGACCAAACTTATATGTATATGCAAAACAAATATGGTAAAGTAATGGTTGGTCGTCACGACAACGTGAACAAACAACTTTCTGTACATGCTACTGATGTTGGTGCTATGGACATCCAAGAAACTGAATTCACTAGATTCGTAATTCCTTCAAACAATGAAGTTGCTTTGAAAACTACTTATTTCACAACAGATGCTGAATTAACTAAACTTTCTTACATCTCTCCTGTATGGAATGGTTTCCAAGCTGGTGTAACTTATGCTCCTGCTGGTGGTACTACTAAAGACGACGTAGCAGGCAACTTGAGTGGTAACTATGATTCAACAGTTCTTTCTGCTGTTTACTCATCAACTGTTGAAAACGTAGGTTTTGCAATTTCTGCTGGTTATGCTTTCAACGAAGCTCACGGTAACTCTAACGATTTAGACCAATACAACATTGGCGGTCGCGTAATGTTCAAAGGCTTAACTGTTTCTGCTGCGTTCAAATCTATCGAACCACAAAACGCTACAGCTGACAGCAAAGTATTCGACGTTGGTATGATGTACGAAACTGGCCCTTATGCAATGAGTGTTGCTTACATCGCTGGTGAAGTAGAAGGCAACGAAGATGACACAAACAGCACATTGTTATTCTCTGGTAAATATAACATGGCTGCTGGTGTTGATGCATTCGCAACTGTTGGTTTTGGTGATTACGAAATCGGCAATGCTAAAAATGACGGTTGGGCTGCTATCACTGGTATGATGTTGTCATTCTAATTCATTTAGAATTGATTATATCAAGCTAGTATAAGCTAGATGTCAAAAGGGGACGGTGAATTCATCGTCCTCTTTTTTATTGATAAAAATATATAGTTTGCTATACTTTTTATATGAAAAAACTTTTACTTATATTTTTAATTTTTACGACAGGATGCGCAGGAAACAATGTTATCACTCCGCCGCAATCTTTTGTTTATAAAGAAATCAAAACAAATCATTTCACCTTGGCTAGCTGGCAAAAAATTGAAAACGCTAATAAAGATTTCAAAATTTATATCGAAGGCGATGGAAATTCCTTTACCCATCGCGGACATCCTACTTCTGACCCTACTCCTCGTGGCGGAACATTGCGTAATATTGCCTTTGCTGACACCTATCCCAATGTAATTTATTTGGCGCGCCCTTGCCAATTTGTAGACGATAAAGTATGCGTACAAACCGATTGGACAACGGGAAGATTTTCAAAAAACGCAGTAGATAGCTCGGCTGAGGCAATTAAATCTATCACAAATAAAAATGTAAAACTAATCGGTTTTTCCGGTGGCGCACAGATTGCTGGTCTTGTCGCGGTCATGCACCCAGAAATAAAAACAACAAAAATAATAACAATCGCGGGCAATCTTGACCACGTTGCATGGGCAACCAAAAAACGCCTTATACCTTTATCCGATTCGCTTTCTCTTGCCGACTATCGTGATGAATTTTTGAAAATACCACAATTACACTATGTTGGTGGCAATGATAATGTTGTCCCGGCCTCAGTCACTTATGATTTTGTTGGCGACAAAGACCTTGTCATCTATTTACCTGATGCAACCCATACAACAGGTTGGGTCAACGTTAATACAAATTAATTTACATCATGAAAGCAATATTGAATTATTTGATTAGCCCTAACCTTAAAAGTATGATCTTTTAAGGTTCTTTTATATCCCGCCATTGCTATTTTTTCATACTTTTCAGGGCTTTCTACAATATCATTTACAATGGCATTAAATTCTTTTTCATCATTATATACTAATGCCTCTGTTCCTATTTCATAACACAAACGTAAATCACTTGCATTGTCCGTTAATATTAATCCCCCACATAAAGATATTTCAAACGGTCTAAAATTAAGACCATTTACATTGTTTTTTGAAAAAGCAAGATTCAAAGGAAGAATGCTTCTGTTTATATATCTTACCACTTTGTCGTGATTTATAATTTTATTTATTACCTCATGATGAAGTAGTTTATTTTTGTTCCAATTTTTACCATAAACAAGACATGGCACAGTACAATTTTGTAAATATTCTTCTCTTTTTTTGTTGGCAATTCCTACAAAAAAAGGAGGTAAATCTTTTTTAACATTAAAATTTTTAAATTTTTTATCATCTCCACAAAGGGGAAGGTATACTTGTTCTATATTACAATCTTTTTTAAACCCTGTATCTGTAATAAATAAAACATCAAAACAATCAGCCTTTTCTTTCTCTAAATCATTATAAAAATCGCCTATCCATGCCGCTTTTTTAATATTTTTAATTTTTTTTAATTCTAAACATAATAATTTATTTGCATGAAAAGGTGCTATAAATAAAATTAAATCTGGATTAAAAGCTTCAATTTTCTTTTTCATTTTATAGGCTAAAAATTTAAATAATTTTCTTTTTCCCAAAATTAATTTTATTAAAATGTAACCTAATGTTAATTTATTATATAAAAAAAGTTTTGTTTCATGATTTTCAGAAAAAGCATCAGCAATTTGCTCTGGCCATTTCATAAAATTTTCTTTACCTATTACAAAAATTTTCATTTTATTTTTTCAAGAACTTCTTGCTCTGTTATATCGTTGATATTTCCACCAAATAAATTAATTACATTTTCAAAATTATTTGCTGAATTTTTAGTTCTTTCACAAAACAACACAATAGTTTTTGTTCCTACCAAAGATGCCATATGTGTAGGACCTGAATCATTTCCAATAACGCACATCGCGCGCTTAGCAACATTAGGAATATCAAGAAGAGATGCTTTTCCCATGAAATTAATCGCATATTTAGTGGAATTTGCTATAAAATCTATTTCAATTTGCTCTGCTTTTGTTCCAAGAACAACTGAATATATATTTTCCTTTGCTAGTTTTTTTGCAATATTTGCATATTTTTCTTTTGACCATCTTTTATGTTCATTTGAAGGGGAACACCCAGGAATTAAAAGCACATATTTTTCAGGCAATAAATGAAAATTTTTTTCATCTCCTTTACAAAATTCTAAGGTAGCTGGCAGCTCTTCGACTTCATCAACATACTTTCCAAAACTTCTTTGCCAATTTAATTTTTTCCCAGCAAAAAAATTAGACAATGGCTGATATTTCTTAAGAGTTCTTATCGATCCTTGCATATCAAAAACTATATCATAATTTCCATCAGCAATAATTTTTTTGCATACTCTATACCATAAAAAAATATCAAACTTATTTCTGTCATCTATAAAAACATTATCAAAAATTTCCATCTGTTGCGCCATTTGAACAAGCCCAGAACCGGTCAATAAATCAATCCTAGCATCTTTAAACCTTTTTCTTATCGCAAACAATCTTCCTGTTGCTAAAACAAAATCACCTAAAGCGCCTAACTTAATTACTAATATTTTTTTTGCCATACTATTTCTTTTCCAAAAAAACTTGCAAAATCGCATATATGTTGCTAAATTACAACCAAAGGAGATTTAATGCAACACCTTTCATCACATATTCAACACTTTTCCAATACAAAAATACTTTGTATTGGTGATATTATGTTAGATTGTTTTATTTCTGGTAAGGTTGATAGAGTTTCGCCTGAAGCTCCTGTTTCCATTTTTTCCCCAAAAGATGAAAAATATATGCTAGGTGGAGCAGGAAACGTCCTTGCAAACATTATATCATTAGGAGCTGAGGCAACTTTTTTAGGTTATGTAGGTAATGATGATAATGGCAAGCACATTATTTCTTTGCTTTCAAAGATAGGTTGTAAAAGTAAAATTTTAAAGGTCAAAAATCACCCGACTATATTAAAAACCAGACTTATAGCCAATAACAACCATATTTTAAGAGTAGATAAAGAAGAAATTTTATCATATGATAAAGAAATTTTATTAAAGGCTCAAAAACCATTAGAAGCAGCAATTAAAAATTCCGATATTGTTTTATTATCAGATTATGCAAAAGGAACTTTTACAGACGAAAGCACACCCTTTATAATAAATCTTTGTAATAAACATAATAAAAAAGTGTTCATAGATCCAAAGGGCTCTGATTATACAAAATATAAAGGTGCAACCTTGATAAAGCCTAATTTAAAAGAATTTGGACAAGCAACAGGATTATCTTTAGACCCTAAATCAGAAGATTTTAATGATAAAATAAAAAAAGCATCTCTCAAGTTTTTCAACGATTATAAAATAGAAAATATTATCATAACATTAAGCGAACATGGAATGATATTATTATCCAACTCTGATAATAATATAGTAAAAATTCCAACCGTAGCAAAGGAAGTTTTTGATGTTTCTGGCGCAGGGGATACTTCTCTTGCCACACTTGGCGTTTCAACAGCTGCAAATGCTAATATCGAAGACGCGATGAAACTTGCTAACATAGCATCAGGCATAGTTGTCGGTAAACTAGGAACTGCCACAACCACAAAGCAAGAACTTGAAAATGCTATTAATTCAAAAAATCCAAACGATATAAAGCATAAAAAAATAATAACAGCTAAACAAGCTAGCGAAATCTCTCAATCTCTACAAAAACAAGGAAAAACCGTAGGATTTACAAATGGATGTTTTGATTTAATGCATCTGGGGCATTTACATTCTTTTATAGAAGCAAAAAGCAATTGTGATATTTTGTTTGTCGGTATTAATTCTGACAAATCAGTTAAGAAATATAAGGGTGAAGATCGCCCTATTCAAGACGAAAAAACCAGATCATTATTGGTTAGCTCGCTTGAATATGTCGATTATGTAATTGTTTTTGATGATGACACTGCCCTTTCATTAATTGAAGAAATTAAACCAAATATAATAGCAAAAGAAGGATATGAGATAGAAAACTGGCCAGAAGCTAAAAAAGTAATATCTTATGGTGGCAAGGCAATTACATTGCCAAAACTTGATGGATACTCTACATCTTCTACTATTTTAAAAATGAAAGACTAACGTTATGCAAAAATTTTTATGTTCTGAATTTCAAGACATTGCCGATAATTTCATACGCTTAAAAGAAATTTCATCAAAAATTGAAACTGTTGCTGATGCTTGGATTAACTGCCTAAAAAATGGGGACAAGATTATGTTTTGTGGCAACGGAGGATCGGCAGCCGATTCTCAACACCTAGCAGCAGAATTAGTTGGTCGTTATAAAATGGAAAGAAAGTCCTTTAATGCTGTTGCTTTAACAACAGATACTTCTATTTTAACTGCTATTGGGAACGACTATGGCTATGATGAAATTTTTGCCAGACAAGTTGAAGGAATAGGTAAACATGGCGACATCATCATAGGTCTTTCCACTAGCGGCAACAGCCAAAACATAATAAAAGCGTTTCATAAAGCAAAAGAAATAGGAATAACAACCATAGCTTTTACTGGGCAAAATGGAGGCAAAATGAAAGAATTATCAGATTATATAATAAATGTTCCAGCTCAAATAACAAACAGAATTCAAGAAATGCATATAGCAATTGGTCATTTATTGTGCGAAATAACAGAAAAAGAGCTAGTAAATGAATAAGGCCTTATTCCTAGACCGAGACGGCACAATAAATATTGATTATGGCTATGTTTACGAAATATCCAAATTCACTTTTATTGATGGAATTTTCAAACTTTGCAAGACTGCTATTAACAAAGATTACAAAATAATAATTATAACAAATCAATCTGGCATAGAGCGAGGATATTACACAACAGAAGATTTTCACAAGCTTAACGAATATATGTTGAATGAATTTTCAAAAAATAATATAACAATAACTGATGTTTTTTTCTGCCCTTTTCTTAAAAGCGAAGACAGGAAGCCAAATTCTGGAATGTTTATAAAGGCAAAAGAAAAACATAATATTGATATGGCTAATTCTATTTCACTTGGGGATAAAGAAAGAGACATTATAGCCGGGAAAAATTCAGGAATAGGCAAAAACTTTTTATTTAATGGTAACTACAAAAATGTAATGGAGGCATTATGATAATCGTAACAGGCGGAGCAGGATTTATAGGATCTAATATTATAGCAGAACTTCAAGACAGAGGTTATAAAGATTTGGTTGTTTTTGATTGGCTTGGGCATGATGATAAATATAAAAATATTGCTAAACGAGAACTTTTTGCTGTTGTAAACCCAGAAGATGCTACAAACTTTTTACACCAACACAAAAAAGAAATAAAAGCAATCATTCACATGGGCGCAATTTCTGCTACTACTGAAACTGATGTTGATTTAATAAACGCCTCTAATAATACATTAAGTTGGGAATTATGGTGTTTTTGTCGAGATTACAATAAACAATTTATTTATTCTTCGTCTGCCGCAACTTATGGCGATGGCTCTCTTGGATTCGACGACAACGATGAAATTTCATTTTTAAACAGCTTAAGACCTCTTAATCCTTATGGTTGGAGCAAAGCTTTCTTTGATCGTAAAATAGCAAGAGAGCTTTTAGAAAAAAGAAAAACACCAAAGCAATTTGCGGGGCTAAAATTCTTCAATGTTTATGGTCCTAACGAATATCATAAAGGCGGACAAAAAAGCGTAGTCGCACATATTTTTCCAGACGCTCAAAAAAATAATGAAGTTAAGTTATTTAAATCTTATCACAAAGATTATAAAGATGGTGAACAGTTGCGTGATTTCGTTTATGTAAAAGATTGTGTTGATGTTATCTTATGGTTACTTGAAAACCCAAAAGTAAGCGGATTATTTAATGTTGGTACTGGCACTCCTCGTTCTTTTTATGATTTAGCAAAAGCAACTTTTAATGCACTCGGTAAAGATGAAAAAATAGGCTTCAAAGATATGCCAGAAGAATTAAAAGGCAAATACCAATATTACACAAGAGCAGACATATCAAAACTAAGAAAACTTGGTTATGATAAATCTATGATGACTTTGGAACAAGGTATAAAAGATTATGTTGTAAACTATTTAAATAAAGAAGATCCTTACAAATAACTAGAGCATTTTACTATTGATAATTATCAACATACCATTTAGCAAATTTTTGAATACTACCTTTATCTTTTATCTTTTCATAGTAATCGTCAAGCTCATGCTTATTCATTTCTGATAAAGTTTTTTGGTATTCAGGAAAATAGATAACTTGCCATAACTCCGACCAAGCAAATTCTGATTCGATTCCTGATTTTTCTGTGGTTATAGTAAATTCATATCTATCTTTTTCAAATTGGAAAATTTCGCCTTTTTCATTGATAAAAGTTGCCCAACTCGTGAAAACTCCACTTCTATCTTCAATATCCTGCATAAGCTTTAATATACCATCAACACCTATACTTTCTGTGATATATTTAGTGTATGCTGATGGAAAGTTATTTAAACTTTTTATTTCCAATCCGCCGTCTTCAACCAATACAGGCTTTTTTAATATATCAAAAGCTTGTAACGCTTTGCTTCTAGATATTTCTTTTATACTGTCTATTTGTGGCTCTATTATATCCAGATCTAATTGAATTATTTTCACATCAAAACCAAACACCGAAAAAACATTCTTCAATGTTTCTACCTTTCCTGTATTACTAGTTATAAAATTAATTTCTTTCATTTTTTCCTTTAATTATTAATTTTGTTTAACAAAATCTGCTATTTTCATAAACAGCGCTTTCCTAAACTGCTCTTTTTTTATTATTTCTTCTTTACTATAACGAGGCACATAATCTTTATCAATTATAACATCTAACTTTTCTATTAAATTTGTTAAATCATATTCAAAATGCACTCCTGATACTATGACAAAGCCTTTTCCTACTTTTCTTGCTACAATAGCTGGCGGTTTATTTTTTATATTTTTATACCTCGCCAATATCTTATGCCCTGCCCCACATTTTAATTTGAAATAGGGACCACCATGATAATAAGCAGCAAATTTTTTTATTTTATTTTCCATCCATTCGATATCAACAACAGCAACAGATTTAAAATCTTTTGAATAAGGTGTTATATTTAATTCCTTGTAAAGACTTCCTATTGCATCAGCTTTGATAAGATTAAGCCCGTATTTTTTTATTACTTCTAAATCTTCTAAATTTTTTTCAAATATAGTATTTTCACATGCATAATATGCCCCCGCACAAATCCCCAAATACATTCCTCCATTTTTAACATAACTTTTTATAAGCGTATTACCTTTTTTGCCAAGCTTATCTTCATATGGGTTTGCTGCACCTCCAGGCATAAAAAAAGCATAGATATCTTTATTTAAAATTCCATTTTCTAGTATATCAAAAGAATTTGCATATTCTATTTTCATTCCATTTTTTAAAAAATAATCTGAAATTTCAAAATTAAGAATATCTACCCCTTCTGCTCCCACATCATTGTATATTAAAATTTTTTTCATTATATTATCTCGAAACAAAAGTCTATATTTTTCATGTTATATTTTAAATGATTTAAAAATATCCATAAATACAAAAGTATAATTATCATCTAAAGGGATACGTTGTCATTTTATATTACCATTTATAACCATTTCTAAAAAGTTTATTCCTAAACCAAACAAATTAGCACCCACTGATGCAACACATACATGTTACAAAACATCGTATACGAAAAAATCTTTATATTCATACCTACCAAACAATAAAACACCGAAATTCTCTATATCTCAAGTGCATCTATCACATAATGCTATTTATCTATTGATTGATCATAATATTTACCCTTTAAACTACATTATAGCTATGTTTAGGTTAAATAATTCATAAAAAAGAAAAGAAAAGATTAAATTCAATATAAGTTTATATGTACTATTATCCATATTATTTTATATTTAAATTTTTTTTATGTATTTTTAAAAATATTAAAATTGTAGAGTTTTATAACGATGATAATTTCACTATGCACATCGTCATCACACAGCATTGTCCTATATAAAGCTTTAGCAGTGTAGTCCTTAACGTAAAAATATAGTATTATTGTAACATAAAAGCAAGAGTTTACAATTTAACTTTTCCATAGGTATAAAAGTGGATCTCTGGACAATTTTATTAATTTTAAAGAGGTTGAGAGCTTCATAATTATATTAGATAAAGATTTCTGGATTTATACCTTACATTTTTGATATTTCACCTACATCTAATGGATAAAAGAGTTAATCCACGGATAATCACAAAAATTGTAACATTGCAATATGATGTCATAATTCACATGTATTGTTTATACACCGCCGCATAATTTTTTGGTTTTCCATGCTATTTTTATTAAAGCATTTCATAATTACAACACATGTCATTTCCTACATAAAAAAATTTCACTGAATACATAATCAAAAAAATGGTACGTAATACCGTCCGCTATATACATTCCCTCCGCACTTTTAACCCGCCACATATTTTCCATATCAATCAAAAAAAATCCCACTTACTGGAGGGTTAGTGGGATTTAGGAGGTTTATCTATTATATATTAAATTATAGATGATGATGAATAGTTTATAATATAGGTTTTTGAAGGGTTGGCGATGACCTACTCTCCCGTGACTTAAGCCAAAGTACCATTGGCGTTGTTTGGTTTCACTTCTGAGTTCGAGATGGGATCAGGTGGTTCACAAACTGCTATATTCACCAACCCATCAAAAACCTACATTTTGGGATAATTATTTAATTTAAAATCTTGTGAGTATCTTTAAAAACAACCAAGTATTATATGTCATTTTTGTATATTTCACATATGCTTATTATACATATGGAAAATCAAGTCAATCGGATTATTAGTACCAGTTAGCTCAATGTGTTGCCACACTTACACACCTGGCCTATCGACGTGGTAGTCTACCACGATCCTAATGGAGATACCTTGTTTTGAGGGAGGCTTCCCGCTTAGATGCATTCAGCGGTT
>CAYJES010000040.1:0-10563 GCA_964369365.1 uncultured Lactobacillales bacterium
GCAGCAGAAAAAACCATAACAGCTATGGAAAAATGCGCTGTAAAATTAAAAAAACATCCAATTGTAAAGGCAAGGTTTGTTGCAACAGCAGCATGCAGAAGAGCTCTTAACGGACAAGAATTTATAAACCTAGTATCTAAATTAACTGGGATTAATCTTGAAATAATTTCTGAAAAAGAAGAAGCAAGACTTGCTGTTGTGGCATGTGTACCATTATTAAATCGCCAAGTATCAAGAACTCTAGTATTTGATATTGGTGGCGGCTCCACACAAATTTCATGGGCTCATGTCGACAGTAATGGGGCTGTGAAAATAGAAGGGTACACATCAATTCCTATGGGGGTTGTAACAGTTTCTGAGGGTTTCTTTGGTTATGAAATCACACCAAAAGATTATAAAGTAATTGCCTCTAGGATGATGCCACTACTTAAAGAATTTGAAAAAAAATATAAGATCAGCGATTATATCGCAAAAAACCAAGTCCAAATGATTGGCACCTCTGGCACTGTAACAACTATTGCTGCTTTTCACTTAAATTTGCAAAACTATGTAAAATCAGCGGTTGACGGCATGAATTTAAGCTTTGCTGAAATATCAAAAGTACAACGCAAGTTTGAAAAAATGCCTATTAAAGAGCGTATAAAACACCCATGCATCGGGGAAAGACGTTCTGATTTAGTAATGGCAGGGTTTGCAATTTTAGACACCTTGCTTAATTTTTGGCCTGTGGGGGAATTAACAGTTTCTGACAGAGGATTGCGCGAAGGCGTTTTAATGGACTTAATGCAACAAGACAGCGAACGAGTAAAGTACGAGAAAATAAAAAATGACTAGATATTTAAAACAACGTGTAAAAACTGCTAAATTCCGTTCTAATTCATCTACAAAATGGTTACAACGTCAATTAAATGACCCATATGTAAAAATGGCAAAAGATATGAATTTACGTTCCCGTGCAGCTTTTAAATTACTTGAAATTGACGAACGTTATGGCATTTTCAAAAAAGGACAAAGAGTAGTTGACCTTGGAGCTGCCCCAGGAGGATGGAGCCAAATAGCAGCAGATAAAGTAGGATCTACCCCTGATAATATTAAGGTTTTTGGTCTTGATTTACTAGCCATTCAACCAATCGATAATGCAAAACTTTTACAGATGGATTTTTTGGATGATAAAGCCCCAGACGCGTTAAAAGAAATTATGCAAGGTACCGCTGATGTTGTTCTAAGTGACATGGCTGCGAACACTACTGGTATGCACGATATCGACCACCAAAGAATTATGATATTATTGGAATATGCTTTTGAATTTGCCAAAGAAGTATTAACTAAAGACGGCACTTTTGTAGGAAAAGTCTTCCAAGGTGGTACAGAAAACACACTACTTGCCGACATGAAACGCGCATTTAAAAAAGTAATTCACGTAAAACCAAAAGCCAGCCGCCAAGACAGCTCTGAATTTTATGTTCTTGCTACTGGTTTCAAAGGCAACAACTAGATGAGAAGTGATGCACGAATTGCAACACTGATAGAGCTTGTTGATAAATCTATCAATGGATATGCACCAGTTGATAATATTTTAAAGGGTTTCTTTCGTGACAACCGCTTTATTGGCTCGAAAGACCGCAGATTTTTAAGTGACATGTTATGGGCTATTTTGCGCAAAAGATATGCTTTGGAACATAAGGCTAAATCAAAAAATGCAAGAAAAATGGTAATCGCTTTTTTGGACAGTGATAACGATTTAGATTTACTTTTCACTGGCGACAAATACGCTCCTCATCCTGTTACAAAAGAAGAGTTAGATTTTGATAACTCCCCGCCGCCTCCTGAAATGCCTGATTTTTTATTGGGGAAATTAAAGCAAACTTTTAAAGACAGTTGGGAAAATGAACTAGAGTCATTTAACAATCATGCAAGATTTGACATACGCGCAAATACTTTAAAAGCAAGTCTTGAAGTAATTAAAGATGAAACAAAGGCAATAAAATCACCGCTTTCCAAACTAGGGCTATACTTTGAACAAAACTTTAATATCACCCAGACTGATGCTTATAAAAAAGGTTTGGTGGATATACAAGACGAAGGCTCGCAATTAATTTGTGAATTTTGCGATGCTAAATCAGGTGACAGCATCCTCGATATATGCTCAGGCGCAGGTGGGAAAAGTTTGACTTTGGCAATACTAATGAATAATAAAGGATTTATAACTGCCCACGACATTCACAAAAGACGCATGCAAGATTTAATGCCAAGAGCGGACAGAAGTGGCATAACCATTATAAATACAAAGCCGTTCATAGATAAAAAATTCGATTTGGTATTGGTTGATGCTCCTTGCACTGGATCCGGCACAATCCGCAGAAATCCAGATAAAAAATGGAAAATAACCGATAAATATTTACAAGAAATTTTACCTATCCAAGCTGAAATCCTGCAAAATTCTGCTAAGTTCTCAGATAAAATTATATATTCCACCTGCTCTTTTATTTCCGACGAAAATGAAAAACAAGTCGAATTTTTCCTTAAGAACAACCCTTCGTACTCTTTAATTGATGAAAAATTCCTATCTCCTTATAAAAACAATACAGACAGTTTTTATATGGCAAAATTCGAAAAGAAATAATAGAACTTTTTTATATAAAATCCTTAAAATTTTATTAAAAAAAACTCTATGCAACCCTATATTTTCTGCCAAATTTGACAAAAAACACAAAATATAGTAGACTCGCATTTATGTAAGGGTAAAAAATATCTTTAAAGGAGAAAAATAATGTCTTACAAAATCACATCTTCAATCTACTATGCATTTGTAGCGTAGCTGGAACGTAATTACGAAAAAATCATATAAATATTAAATAGAGAAAAAGCATGGCACTTTCAACAGAAGTTCAGGTTGTTGATCACATTATATGTGGTAACGACCGTTTCAATGGCATAAAGCTATCTAATAAAAAATGTACTTTCGAAGAACAAGATATTCTAATTTGCGTTTCTGGTTATTCGGCTAAGGTAAGAAGACACATTGAAATTTTAAGAACAATATCAGGCAAACTTGGGTATTTCTTTAAAAGGCATGATAAAAGCAAACTATATGATAGGGATATATTAGTCCCGCTTGCTGTTTGCGATTACTATCGCCGTAACAAACAAGAAATGCCAAAAGAATGGCAAGAAGAACTTAAAAAAGCATTAAAACTGCATTATGATAAAGAACAACACCATCCAGAACATTATATTAATATACTAGGAAATCCTGAGGCTGTTAATAAAATGAATGACATTGATATAATTGAAATGTGTTGTGATTGGGCTGCAATGGCACAAGAATTTGACTCTAAAGCAGGTAAAATTCCTGATGCAAGAAATTTTGCAAGGGAAAACATAATGCCTAATTCAAAATATCCCGAATTTACTGGCAAAAGGTGGAAATTCGATGAAGCTCGTTGCTTGTTCATCATGAACACTTTGGACAAGATTTACGATTAAAAGCCAAAATTTAGCAAATTTTTTTTATTTTCATGATGTTTTTTGTGGAAAATATTTCATTAGTGTGTTAATAACTATTATTGAAATTTTAAACTAAGGAGATTTTATTATGAGTAATAGAAGAATTTTAATCGCTGGCAACTGGAAAATGAACTGTTTAACCACAGACGGCACAGCTCTTGCAACTGCGATTGCTGGCAAATTGAGGGAAGCATCAAGTTCAAATTGTGATGTTTTGATGGCTCCTCCATTCACTTTGCTTAGCACAATAAAAAATGCATTGGGTAATTCAGAAGTACTATTAAGTGCGCAAGATTGCCATTTCGAAGCATCAGGCGCGCACACAGGCGACATCAGCCCAGTTATGTTAAAAGATATTGGTTGTGATTATGTTATTCTTGGTCACTCTGAACGCCGTACAAACCATGGTGAAAGCGACGAGCTAGTCCGTCAAAAAGCAGAACTTGCTATTGAAAAAGGATTAAAAGTTATCATTTGCGTAGGCGAAACAGAAGGCGAACGCGAAACAGGCAAAACTTTGGACGTGGTAAACAGCCAACTTACTGGCTCTATTCCTGCTAATGCTACTGCTGATAATTGCGTTATCGCCTATGAACCAGTTTGGGCTATTGGAACTGGCAAAACAGCCACTACTGATGATGTAGCAGAAGTTCACAAAGAAATTCGTTCACACCTTGCCCACATTAAATCTCAAGATTTAGCAGATAGTATGAGAATTTTATATGGTGGTTCTGTGAACCCTAGCAATTCAAAAGAATTATTGTCACTAGAAGACGTTGACGGCGCTTTAATCGGCGGAGCAAGCCTAAAAGCTGACGATTTCTGGACAATTATCGGACATTGGATTTAAACAATTTATTTTATGAAAAGGACATTTTTTTTATGTTGTATAGTATAGTATTAGTAATTCACGTATTTTTGGCAATCGCTTTGATTGGCATGATATTAATTCAAAAACCAGAAGGCGGAGCATTGGGCGCGCTTGGCGGTGGCGATAACATGAATTTTTTAAGTGGCAGATCAACAGGCAACTTCTTAACTAAGACCACTTCTATTTTGGCGGTTTTATTTATTATTACCAGCCTTTCACTTGCGTTTATTACAAAAGGAACTTCACACGCATCTGCAATTATCGAAGAAGATAGACCTCAGGTAACTGAGGAAGCTTCTGACGATAAAGAAGAAGAAAAAACAGAAGAAGAAGCTAAACCAGAAACCGAAGCTGAAGCTAAACCAGTAGCAGCTCCAATTTCTAAAGAATAAAACAATTTCATTCTAATTAAAAGCTACAGGCAACAATCCTGTAGCTTTTTTTACAACATAATTCAAAAAAATTATTGACATAAGCGGAGATGCATGATATTATTTTTGTACATTATTTATTTAACTAAAGGAGAAAACTATTGAAAAATATATTAAAAGACTATCACGTTATAGTCTTAGCAGATGCAGATGGAACAATAACAGACACAAATGTAGTTAAAGATATTGATTTAGGTAATTTTTGTCGCAAAGAGTTTAATTCAGACTTAGGCGATGATGCATACAATCATATTCACCATGAAATGCATGGCAAACCAATGGCAGAAATTTTTGTTGAAATTGCAAAAAGATTACACGGCACAGATATATCTTTTGATAAAGGTCAAGAAATCACAGACAGATTAAATGAATTTATCAAACCTACATATTTTTCAAGACCAGTTTATGAAGGTGCAAAAGAATTTTACGCAGAATTAAAAAATGATGGAGCAACTTTATATATTTTAACGGGGATGGAAACTGATATAGTTTCACAAAATTTTGATAAAAAAGAAATGTCTCACATGTTCAAAGGCGTTTATGGCGCACCAAAAAATAAAGCTGAAAATATCAAAGAAATTTTAAAGAAAGAAAATATTTCTAATAAACCTGTATTAATTATAGGAATTGGTGATGCAATGACAGAGATGAGAGCAGTTAACGTATATTCTAATAGCGTTTTTGTTGGTTGTGATTTTGAAAACAGAACAAAAAGAGTTTTCCCTGAAAATGTACAAGTAATAACAGACTATAAAAATATGAAACAAGCCATTTTAAAAGAAATAGCAATGAAACAGCTATGTTCTAAAACAGCTGAACAATCAAACCTTAATAATCAACAAGTATTAAATTATAAGGTTAATCAAGCATCACAAAATCAAAAAGTATAAAACTAAATAAGGAGAAAATTTATGGATAATGCATACATTTTAATGCGAGCATATAACGCGGAAAAAACAATCGAAAAAGCTATTGATTCAGCTATAAATCAAGATTATGAAAATATAAACATAATCGTTCTTGATGATGGTTCAACTGATAAAACTGCTGATATTGTTAAATCTTATAACAATTCTAAAATATCTTATGTAAAACAAGAAAATAAAGGTCCAGCTGGTACATTTATTTCAATTGC
The DNA here is from genome assembly GCA_964369365.1 of uncultured Lactobacillales bacterium. Lineage (GTDB taxonomy): Bacteria > Pseudomonadota > Alphaproteobacteria > CAYJES01 > CAYJES01 > CAYJES01. The sequence goes on from CAYJES010000040.1 coordinate 5,945, forward strand.
GAAAGAAACTCTTAAAAGATGTGATGATAAAGATTATGTATTCTTTTTAGACAGTGACGATTCTTATACTAAACAAACAGCTGTATCTTCTACTATTAACAGAATGAAAGAAACAGATGCTAATCTTTGTATAATTGGAATGGAATTTACAGGAGATGAAAAATTCATTCTTCAACCAGATGCAGGCAAAAAACATCTTGATTTAGTAGCAAGATTGGGCTCTGAAAAAAATTCAGTTAATATCAGAACAGCTCCTCATATTATTGATGCAGACACTATGGCATGGACAAAAGTATATAAAGGAGATATGTTTAAAAAATATATTAATATGTTGCCTGAATTTGCTCCTGATTTAAAAGTATGTGAAGATTTTCCTGCAACCGCTACTTTATTATTCAAAGATTCAAAAGTAACTGCTAATCCTGAAGTTTTTTATAATTTTTATAAAAGAAGCGATAGTATAACATCAACGCCAACTATTGCGAATTTTGAACGTGATAGAATTGAATTTATAAAAATGACTCAAGAATTATATACCAAAAATCCTGATGAATTTTTCCCAGAAGCAAAAAAATACATCAATGATTTTGTAATGACAAAATACAACATTATTTCAGGGATTGTTGAAAATAAAGTAAAAGGCGGAGATCTTGTAGGATACAGCAAAGAGCAATTCCAAAAAACCTTTAAAGAAAGAGTATCATTAATGCAAGAAATATCAAAAAAAGATATTACAGATAGCATATTAAAAAATCATTCTAAATCTAGATAACAAAACAAAAGGCTTTCATAAATTGAAAGCCTTTTTTACGATTGACAAAAACACTAAATAATATATAAATAATTACAATCATTTTACATAAAATTTTATAAAGAAAAGGATATATCATGCAAAAAGAAGTAAAAGTTGGTAATTTTTCGGTTGCTAATAATTTACCATTAACCTTGATTGCTGGACCTTGCGCCATGGAAAGCAAGGAACACGCGCTTATGATGGCAACTGAACTTAAAAAAATTACTGAAAAAGCAGGCATTAATTATGTTTTTAAAACATCATTTGACAAGGCAAACCGCACTTCTGTAAAAGGAAACCGCGGCGTAGGGTTCAAAGAAGCAATTTCTGTTTTCGCTGAAATAAAAGAAACACTTGGACTGCCTATTGTTACAGACGTTCATGAAAAAGAACAATGCGGTCCTGTTGCTGATGTTGTTGATATTTTGCAAATTCCTGCATTTTTATCTCGCCAAACAGATTTATTGGTAGAAGCAGGCAAAACTGGAAAAGTAATCAACATTAAAAAAGGTCAATTTATGGCACCTTGGGACATGGGACAATCTTCTGCTAAGGTTGAAAGTACGGGTAACCACAATATTATGTTAACTGAACGTGGCGCAACTTTTGGTTATAATAATTTAGTCGTTGATATGAGAAGCTTACTTGTAATGCAACAAAACACTGGCTATCCTGTGATATTTGACGCGACCCATTCGGTACAATTACCAAGCGGCCAAGGCGGATGTTCAGGCGGTCAACGTGAATTTGCACCACCACTTGCTTATGCTGCTGTTGCTATGGGGATTGCTGGGGTATTTATTGAAACCCATGATAACCCAGAAGTTGCACTTTGTGACGGACCTAATATGATATATCTAAAAGATATGCCTGATGTAATTGCAAATCTTATGGAATTTGATAAAATAGCTAAAAAAATTAAATAATAAAGACAAAGGAGAAAAAAACATGTCAACAATAATTGATATACACGCAAGAGAAATCCTAGATTCTAGAGGAACTCCTACTATCGAAGTAGAAGTAACATTAGAAGGCGGAGAATATGGAAGAGCTGCTGTTCCTTCTGGTGCATCAACAGGTGCGCATGAAGCGGTTGAACTTCGTGATGGCGACAAAAAACGTTACAATGGTAATGGCGTATTAAAAGCTGTAAAAGCTGTTAATGGCGAAATCTATGACAATCTTTGTGGTATGGATGCGGTTGATCAAGTAGCAATCGACCTTGCTATGATTGAACTAGACGGTACAGAAAATAAAGGCAGACTGGGTGCAAATGCTATCTTGGGCGTTTCTTTGGCTGTTGCAAAAGCTGCTGCTGATGCTACTGGTCTTCCACTTTACCGTTATGTTGGTGGTGTTGGCTCTCACGTTTTACCTGTTCCTATGATGAACATCATCAATGGTGGTAAACATGCTGATAATCCAATTGATATCCAAGAATTTATGATTATGCCTGTTTCTGCTCCTAGCGTACGTGAATCAATCCGTATGGGTGCAGAAATTTTCCAAGCATTAAAAGGAAATCTTAAAAAACAAGGTCTTAACACAAACGTAGGTGACGAAGGTGGATTCGCTCCTAACCTCAGAAGTGCTAAAGAAGGTTTAGACGTTATCATGCAATCTATCGAAACTGCTGGTTACAAACCAGGCGAAGATGTTGTATTGGCTCTTGATGCTGCTTCTACTGAATTTTTCAAAGACGGCAAATATAATATGGAAGGCGAAGGCAAAGTACTAGATCACGAAGGTATGATTAAATATTACGAAGAACTAGTTAATAACTACCCTATCCGTTCTATCGAAGATGGTTTAGCAGAAGACGATTGGACTGGTTGGGCAGCAATGCGCCAAGCTCTTGGTTCAAAAATCCAACTAGTAGGCGACGATTTATTTGTAACCAATCCAAAAAGATTGGCAAGAGGTATCGAAGAAAACTGTGCTAACTCTATTTTGATTAAGGTTAACCAAATCGGAACTTTGACTGAAACATTAAAAGCGGTTGCATTGGCTCACCGTGCTGGTTACACTTGTGTAATGTCTCACCGTTCTGGTGAAACAGAAGACGCAACAATTGCGCATCTTGCGGTTGCTACTAACTGTGGTCAAATCAAAACAGGTTCACTTTCTCGTTCAGACAGATTGGCAAAATATAACCAATTAATCAGAATTGAAGAAGAACTTGCAGAAACTGCACTATTTCCAGGAAAAGCTATTTTTAAACAAAAATAATCCACAGGAATATAGTAAATATTACAAGAAAACGTCGTTGATTTAACGGCGTTTTTTTTATAACAAATTAATTTTATTTTTTCCTTCCCTTTTCTGAAATATTTTGTAATAATACTTGAAGTTTTTATAAAACTATTGAATTACATAATTTTAATGTGGAGGAAAAATGAATAAGAAAATTTTACTATCAGCTGTTTCAATATTGGCATTAACATCGTTTGATGCAAAGGCAGCAGGATTTCAACTTGGTGAAAACAGCTCGATTGCAATCGGACGTGCATTTGCGGGTGCCGGTGTGGTTGGCGATGACTTATCAGCTATTGCGCTTAACCCAGCGGGGATGAGCTTGTTTAATGGCACTATGGGTGGGCAAGTTGGTGTTGCCCTTGTTGACGTTAATGCAGATTTCACCGGAACTGTAACTAGGAATTCACTACCACCTACACCACCTACCATTTCAAATGTAAGTGAAAATCCATCAACTTTGTCTGCTGTTCCACACACTTATGTGGTTGGAAAAGTAAATGATAAAGTAAACATCGGCCTTGGTATTCATACTCCTTTTGGGTTGGAGACAGATTATGACAGAGATTGGGCAGGCGCTTTTATGGGCGTTCGCTCTTATGTTATGACTATCGACGTCAATCCAACAATCAGCTATAAAGTAACTGATCAATGGTCTGTTGGCTTAGGGTTAAGCGCTCAGTATCTTGCTGCAACATTAACCAGCAACAACGTACTTGGCTCTGATTATTTCAAAGTAGACGGCGATTCTTGGGCTTATGGTTACAACTTTGGTGTAATGTTTGAACCAGTAAAAGACACAAGAATTGGACTTTCTTATCGTTCAAAAATGGATCATGATGTAGAAGGCGACACATATACAACAGCAACAGGCAATGATGGTGGCACTACTGCTGATATAACCCTTCCTGAAACTGTTACATTGTCAGGGTTTCATAAACTTAACGAAAAATTTGGATTAAGTACAACTTTCAGATGGACAAACTGGTCAAGATTTGAAGAATTGACAGTATTGTCAGTTGATGCACCTGATACAAGAACTACAGAAAATTGGAGAGATACGTGGAGCCTTGGTTTTGGCGTAGATTATTACGCAAGCCCAGATTGGACATTCCGTGTTGGTATCGGTTATGACAGAGGTCCAATTAAATCAGAAGAATTCAGAACTCCTCGTATTCCTGATAACAACAGATGGCAATATGGTATAGGTGCAAGTTGGAAAATGAATGAAAATGTTTCTTTCGACTTAGGTTATATGTATCTACATATGGAAGATGCAGATATGGATCATACTGCGACAAATTTTGATGAAACTTTTACATTAGGCACTATTACCGGTACATTTGAACCATACAGCCACATTTTATCAGCATCTATGCAAGTTAAATTCTAATACTTGCTGATTATATAAAAAAAGAGACATCATAAATGGTGTCTCTTTTTTTTATTTTTTTTATAAAAAAGTATTGCAATATTAAAAGAAATGATGTAAATAATTATGACTTGTGAAAAACAAGTATTAATGGTAAGGGGTCTGTAGCTCAGTTGGTTAGAGCAGTCGGCTCATAACCGA
>CAYJES010000041.1:0-10460 GCA_964369365.1 uncultured Lactobacillales bacterium
GCTTGCAGATTTTCTAGGGATAGAGTATCTATATTTTATTGCTAATTGTCAACACTAAAAATTTAAAAATAATATTTTTTTATCTTTTTTATTGATTTTAAAGGAAAAAATAATGTCAAATCGTAATAAAAATACTCGTGGTAAGTTGGGTGATAGGAATAGTTTTTGGATGTTTGGATATCATGCAGTGGCTGCTGCACTTAAAAATCCGAATCGAATCGTTAATCAATTCCTTGCTGTTAAAGGAGCTGCGGGCGAATTCACTAAATATAGTCCTAGAATCGTTGGTAAAGAAGAAATTGAAAAAATACTACCAACAAACGCTATTCATCAAGGGCTTGCCCTTAATGTTGCTCGTTCTGAACATATACTAGAAGATATATTAGAAGAGATAGAAGAAAAAGAATTTTCAACCGTTGTTGTGTTGGACCAAGTTTCTGATATTCATAATGTTGGCGCGATTTTGCGTTCTAGTGCCGCATTTAATGTTGATGCCGTAATTATACCATCAAATAATGCGCCTAATGAAAATGGACAAATGGCTAAGGCTGCTTGCGGTGCGTTGGAAGTTGTGCCTTTGGTCCAAGTTACAAATATTTCTCAAGCTATGGAAAAACTTAAAAAGAATGGTTATTGGTGTGTTGGGCTTGATGCTCATACCGAAAAAACTATGGACGATTTTGAATTTCCTAAAAAAACCGTTTTCGTATTCGGTTCGGAAGGGGAAGGGATGCGAAAATTTACCCGAGAAAATTGCGATTATATCGTGAAACTTTCGATGAGCGATAATATGGAAAGCCTTAACCTATCCAATGCAACAGCTATCACCCTTTACGAAAGATTTGTAAGGAAATAGTTGTTTACAAATAAATAAAAAATAACTATATTGATTTTGCAACCTAGTGGTTGTGGTGTCTTCAAAACATCTTGTAAGTAACTCTGCTTTTTTTTGGGCGGAGTGCTTGTATATAAGGCTTTGCTCGAAAAACAAGCGTCTGTGCTTACACAGTTTTGAAGCTCCGCCACCTTTTTTAGGTGGCTTTGTTTTAATTTAAACATTAGGAGCTTAAAATGAATTTTAAAAAATCAATGGAAAATTTAGGTAGACAAGTATTTTTGTTAAGGCAAAAACATCAAATAAGTATTGATGAATTGGCTTGTAAAATAAAGAAAAAAAGAATAAAAATTGAAAAATTGGAAATGGGTAGTTTGGATATTGATATTGAAACTATAAAAAGAGTATCAAGATATTTTAATTGTGAAATAAAAATAAAATTGGATAGTTTGCAATAAAAATAATTTTTGTGGGTTTGTGAGGATTGTTTCGGGGGTGGATGTGGATTTTTAAAATATCTATTTGATTTTAAACAAAAAACCGGTGCACATCTTAAATCTTCATATTTTGAGGTTTTTGTGGTATATAAAATAGTATAATCGCAGGAATTGTGGTTATGTTGAAATAAGGATTTGCTCTTTAGCAAGTCCTTTTTTTTATAAATAAATAAAGGAAGGAAGAAGAATAAAATGGATTGGATAAAGATACCGATTAATGACATTATGTTTTCTAGGTTTAAAGACCATGAATTAATTACTTTGATAAAATATCAAGCATTATATAGCAAGCTTGAAGAAGAACCAAACATGAAACAGTTATCACATAGTTTTACTAAGAAGCAGATAGTTTTTTTGCAAAATAATAAAGAATTAATGAGAGAATTTATTGAAAATCAAATAGAAAAAGTTAAAAGTAAAAGGCATAATGAAAAAGAAAGATACCATACAAAACAAACAGTTTATAAAAATCTTGGAGGCAGAAAATTTCCATTTTGGTGATAAAGAGAAGAGAAAGAGTAGAGAAGAATAGATAAAAAAAATAATAATTTATTATTATTACAAAAAAAAGAAAACTTATTATCTATTTTCATTTGTGGAAAAGTGTTGTAAATTATTTTATTGTAAATTTAATTAGGAGAAGTTTTATGAGAAAAGTTTATATGAACAATAATCCATTGATGTTATTGGGTAAAGAACAAGAGTTGGGTTATCAAGCACCTGATTTTACTGTTGTTGATACTGAATTAAAGCCGGTTAAATTATCGGATTTTTTAGGAAAAGTTGTGGTTATAAATGCCGTTCCTTCGATTGATACGCCTGTTTGCAATATTCAAGTAAGCAAGTTTAATACAGAAGTTGATAAATTTGATGATGTGATAATTTTATCAATCAGTGTTGATTTGCCTTTTGCCTTAGACCGTTATTGTGCTGCTGAGGGGATTTATAACATTAAAACTTTGTCAGATTATAAGGATTTAGATTTCGGTATGAAATATGGGCTTGTGATTGAAGAGTTAAGATTGTTGGGTAGGGCTGTTTTTGTTGTGGATAAAAAAGGCGAACTTTGTTATAAAGAGTACGTTCACGAGTTGACCCATGAACCTGATTATGAAACAGCATTAATGGCGGTTAAGAATTGTTTGGAACAATAAGGTTTTAAATTACTTTTTTAAAACATCTTGACAGTAACGTTTAAAATGATTATATTGTTTTTATGATTGTATTTATAGCAAAATTTATCACGACCACCACAACAACCCCTTAGGGGTATTACATTTTGCTTAATTTTTATATAGATTTACAACAATTCAATTCAATTATTTTAAGGTGGTTACAATGCAACAAGACAAAGATATTTTACACAAAATGAGACACTCGGCTGAGCATGTTTTGGCTCAGGCTGTTTATGAATTATACCCTGGGGTTAAGATGGCTATGGGTCCTGCGACTGATGACGGATTTTACGGCGATTTCGAATTTCCAGCAGGGGTTTCAATTTCCAGCGAAGATTTACCTAAAATCGAAAAAAAGATGAAGGAAATCATCAAAAAAGGTTACGAGCTACGCAAAGTTGACATGAGCATAGAAGAAGCTAGATTATTATTCAAAGACAATGAATACAAACAAGAATGGCTTGATGAAATCGACGCAAGGGGCGAAAACGCAACTGTTTATTGGACTGATGATAAATTTGTTGATTTATGTATGGGTCCCCATGTTGAAAAGCTTTCAGAAATAAAAGCAGTGAAGCTTATGAACGTTGCTGGTGCTTATTGGCGCGGTGATTCAAATAATAAAATGCTTACTAGGATTTATGGAACTGCTTTTGCTTCTAAGGAAGATCTTGCAAATTATTTACATATGTTGGAAGAAGCTAAAAAACGTGACCACAGAAAGATTGGTAAAGAAATGGATTTATTTCATTTTGAACCTGAATACGCTGCTGGGTCTGTATTTTGGCACGATAAAGGTTATAAAATTTACCGCAAAATGATAAGTTATATCAGGGAACGTCAAGAAGAAAATAATTATACTGAGATTGCTACTCCTGCGGTTATGGACAGGGTTTTGTGGGAGACTTCTGGTCACTGGGAAAAATATGGTGCGCACAACTATTCAGGCGAAACTGAAGATGGTAGGGTGTTTTGTATCAAACCTATGAACTGTCCGGGTGGGGTTTTGGTATTTAAACAAGGTATTAAATCTTATCGTGAATTGCCTATGCGAATCGCTGAATTTGGTAAAGTACACCGTTATGAAACTAGTGGTTCTTTGGCTGGGATTATGAGGGTGCGCGAATTTACTCAAGATGATGCGCATATTTATTGTACTCCGGAACAACTTGAAAGTGAATGTATAGAAACTTTAAAACTTATCCTTGATATCTATAGAGATTTCGGATTTGAAAATGTTAAAATTTACCTGTCTACTAGACCTGAACAAAGAATTGGTAGCGATGAAATTTGGGATATCAGCGAAAAATCTTTGATGTCTGCTCTTGAAAAAAATGGCTATGAGTACGAAATTAATGAAGGCGAGGGCGCTTTTTATGGTCCTAAGTTAGAGTTTTCTTTAAAAGATGCATTGGGACGTTATTGGCAATGTGGAACTATCCAAGTTGATATGAACTTGCCGGAGAGATTTGATATTTCATATATCGGTGAAGATGGCGGAAAACACAGACCTGTTATGTTACATAGAGCTTTATTTGGTTCTATTGAAAGATTTTTAGGGATTTTGATTGAACATTTTGCTGGGAAATTGCCTTTGTGGTTATCTCCTGTTCATTCTGTGATAATTCCTATTTCTGATAATCAAAAAGAATATGGCGATAAAGTTTTTGATAAATTAAAAAATGAATTGGGCGCTAGTTTCGTTACTGAACGTGACTATGCCGCGGAAAGTATGCAAAAACGAATCCGTAATGCTCAGTTAAGAAAAATTCCTTATATGATAGTGCTAGGCGATAACGAAGCAGCTAATGGCACGATTTCAGTTAGAACAAGGGATAATAAACAGATAAATGACATCTCGCTAGATGACTTTATCAAAACAGTAAAAAGCGAAGTAGCTGCGAAATCATTAGAATTAGGATTGTAGCTTATTAATTTCTCCCCGCTTTGGCCATGTTTAGGCTGCGCGGGGATTTTTTTATCTATAAAATGTGTCATTATGAAACAATGTTTTGTCTTATTAATATTATACGTAACCTTTATCAGTACAGGGTTGTCTGATCAAGTATTGGGCGTTGCTTGGCCTAATATGAGATTGGATTTTAATCAATCTTTAGATAAAGCAGGGGTGCTTGTTGCTTTATTAACCTTTGCTTCGGCTGTTGCTGGATATATGGGATCATATATTACGTCAAGGTTTGATATCGCTAAAATAATTATTTACGGCACAGTATTAATAATTATAGGTATGGGTGGTTATGTATTAAGTGGTCATTGGGCTTTTGTCCTTGTTTCTGCTGTTCCTATGGGGTTTGGTTTGGGTGCTATTGATTGTGTTTTAAATAATTATGCAGCGAAAAATCTATACTCTAGGCATATAAATTGGTTGCATGGTTTTTGGGGAGTTGGGGCTACTCTTGGTCCGATGATACTAACCGGTGTTTATGCTCTTGATTTAAGTTGGAGAATTGGGTTTTTAATAATTATTGCTATTCAATCTTTATTATTATTCACATTCTTGGTTACAAAAGATATCTGGCAAGTGCGTGAGGTTAAAGTTGAAAAAGAAATTTATAAAAAATCAATCATTTCATTAAATACTTTTTTAAGTTCTCTATTTTTTGGGATTTATGTTTCTTTGGAAACTGCTATTGGCCTTTGGTATTATTCTTACCTTATAGATTATAAAGATTTATCAGTAGTGTTTGCTGGAAGTATAATTTCTGGATATTGGGCTGTTTTCACAATTGGTAGGTTTGTGATTGGTTACCTGACTAAATGGTTTTCAGATAGGTTTATTATAACTGCTAGTATCATTATGAGTATTATATTATTGGTTTTTGTTATGTTTGATTATTATATTGCGGTGGTTGCTATTGGATTTGCACTTGCAGGAATTTATCCTTGTATGGTTAATGAAACCCACAAAAGATTTAAACCTAAAATAGCCGATATATTAATGGGTCAACAAATTGGCACATCTTATCTTGCTTTGGTCGTGCTTGTTCCATTTATAGGATTTTTATCTGAAAAGTTCGGTCTGCAACATCTGATTTCTATATTTATTATACTTGCTTTTTCATTATTATTAATAGATATAAGATTAAGAAAACTTTCAATTAAAAAGAAAAAATGTAACTGTGAAAATTAATACAACTGTAATTTTATTATATTTAGGATTTTTAACACTTGGTTTGCCTAGTGCTATGCTTGGTATTGTTTGGCCTAATATGAGGTTGGATTTTAACCAATCTTTGGATAAGTTAGGGTTTATTATAGCAATTGTTACATTAAGTTCTTCTTTTTCAAGTTATACAACATCATATCTGCTAACAAAAATAAAAATATCTAGTATTATCATTCTTGGGTCTATTTTAATGTTGATTGGAATTTGCGGCTATGTTATGGCGAATCAATGGATATTTATTTTGCTATCAGCCATGTTTTTTGGGCTTGGAAGTGGGCTTCTTAATTGTGGTTTGAATAATTATTCCGCAAAAAACCTTAACTCTCGCCATGTTAATTGGTTGCATGGTTTTTGGGGTGTTGGGTCTATGACTGGATCATTGATTTTAACAGCTATATATGCATTTAATATGAATTGGAGAATAGGATATATTGTTGTTTTTTCCATATTGTTGATACTATTTTTTACCTTCATTAAAACAAGAAGTTGTTGGATAGAAAATACTAGTAATATACCAAAAACCGTTTCAGATAAGTTTAAATTAAATTTTGATATTATTATAAGTTCATTATTTTATGGATTAAATGCAGTATTAGAAGCATCAGTTGCTTTGTTTTTATATTCCTATCTAGTTGAATATAAGGAAATATCTGCTGTAAAAGCTGGGATAATAATTTCTTTATATTGGGGATTTTTCACATTGGGAAGGTTTTTAATCGGATATATAACAAAGTGGGTTTCAAATTCAATAATTATTGTAACAAGTATTATATCTTCTATAACAATAATGTTCTTAATCTGGTTAGATTTCTATTATATGTTTGCTATATTAGGTATTGCTTTTGCTGGGGTTTGTCCTTGTACAGTTTCTGAAACCCATAAAAGATTTAAATCACATATAGCAGATAAGCTAATGGGAATACAAATCGGAACAGCAGGAATTATGATGGTTTTGTTTGTTCCATTTGTTGGTTTTTTATTGGAAAATATCGGACTTAAATATTTCTCAGCAATTCTTATCTTTATTTCATCTTTTATGTTTTTACTTAACCTCAGATTAAGTAAGCTTTCTAGATTTAAATAAGATTATTTTTGTTTATATGTTGCCATAAAATCATCAAGTTTTGTTAAGGCTTGGGTTAAATCTTCTATATTTGGGAGGAATACTATCCTAAAATGATCAGGAGTTTTCCAATTAAATCCAGACCCATGAACAATCAAAACTTGTTTTTCTTTTAAAAAGTCCAAAACAAATTGTTGGTCATTTTTGATGTTGAACTTTTCTATGTCAATCTTAGGAAACATATAAAGTGCCCCTTGTGGTTTGACACAGCTTATTCCATCGATATTGTTTAGCATTTCATAACATAAATCACGTTGTTGCTTTAATCTGCCGCCGTCTTTGACCAAGTCGGTTATACTTTGATAGCCACCAAGCGCAGTTTGAATCGCATATTGCGCAGGAACATTCGCGCAAAGACGCATATTAGACATGATATCAAGCCCATCGATATAATCTTTTGCGATGTCTTTTCTGCCACTTAGGACCATCCAGCCTGCACGATATCCGCAAGCACGATAGTTTTTTGAAAGTCCGTTAAAGGTAACAAAAAGGGTATCTCCTCCAATACTAGCAATACTAGTGTGTTTTGCATTATCATATAAAATCTTGTCATATATTTCATCGGCAAAGATAATTAATTTGTGCTCTTCTGCCAATTTTATGATTTGTTTTAAAATTTCTTCTGGATATACTGCACCTGTTGGATTGTTTGGATTTATTATAACAATTGCTTTTGTTTTGTTTGTTATTTTGCTTTTGATATCATTTATATCGGGATACCAATTTTCTTCTTCATTACACATATAATGAACCGGATTACCCCCAGAAAAAGCAACCGAAGCAGTCCAAAGCGGATAATCAGGCATAGGAACAAGCACTTCATCATCATTGTTAAGCAAGCTTTGCATCGACATTAAAATAAGTTCACTGACCCCGTTTCCAATATAAATATCGTTAATATCTACTTCTGGGATTTTTAATTCTTGGCAATATTGCATTATAGCTTTTCTTGCTGGGAATATGCCTTTTGAATCACAATATCCATCAGCATTGTGCATATTCATTATGATGTCATGCACCATTTCATGCGGAGTTGCAAAACCAAAGCTTGCCGGATTTCCTAGGTTTAGTTTTAAAATATTATGCCCATCAAGTTCAAGTTCGCTTGCAACTCTTGCAATTTCGCCCCTTAAATCATAACGCACACCATTAAATTTATCTGATTTTTTGATTGTTTTCATATTGTCCTCACTGAATTATAAAATTAAATGTAAAATAGATTAAAGTCAGTTATTAACTGGCTCGTGCGCTTTTTAATTTAATAGTATAATTAGTGATTACCATATATTTATCCTTTATAACGTATAATCATAAGTGTATGTTATTATTTTTTAATTGTAAAGTACTTTATTGATTATAGATAATCTTCCAAACCTTCGCCTTTGAAATGCTTTATTCCTTCTAATATAGAATATACGTCATAAAGTGCGTTATGAGGTCCAATTCCTAGTTTTTCAATATTATTTTCAACACCAAGAATAGATGCAATTTCTCCTGATGCTTGACATTCCACCTTTATGCCGTGCTTAATATACATTTTTTTGAACCAAAATGCGATGTTTTTGTAATTAAAATGGAAATCTTCGACCATGTTATTAAATTCAAGATTTTTGTTGATTATAACCCCGTCACTAATTTTCATATTTTCAGATATTTCATCTTCATAAAAATTACCCCAGCCATGAGAAAAGCAAGCCATAGTTTTAGAAAATTCATAAAAATCATTATAAGCATCTTTGAAATCGATGCCTTCTTTTGCAATTTTTTCATTGGTAATGCCGGTAAGTTCAATGAAGTAATCAGATAAAACAGGATTTAAAACTGGTTTTATATATGTATTAAATTCATCAACAACTTTAAACGAGGATAATTCAACTTTTAATGCTGCTATTTGGACTAGTTCTTCTTTTTGCCATTCAGCACGCCCATTCTCTAAGCATCCTTTCCAAGATGTGAATTCTGTATCAAAAATTATAAATGACATCAAATTATCCTTTTAAAAATTATTCTTGTTCGGTATCGGTATCCTTCACCCTTTTAATCTTAGCACCACAAGCGCGAAGTTTTTGTTCCAGTTTTTCATAACCTCTGTCTAAATGGTATATCCTGCCAACATGGGTTGTGCCTTTTGCAGACAATCCAGCCAAAACAAGCGCAACAGAAGCACGTAAATCAGTAGCCATTACTTTTGCACCTGATAATTCTTCGACACCATTAATAACAGCAGTGTGATCGCTGGTTACTGTAATATCTGCGCCCATACGATTTAATTCAGGAACGTGCATAAAACGGTTTTCCCAAATCTTTTCCTTAATAAAAGACTCACCTTTTGCAAGGGTTAAAAGTGCCACAAATTGGGCTTGTAAATCTGTTGGAAATCCTGGGAAATATTCGGTTGCTATGTTTTGAGGAAGTAAAACGCCAAGGGTCGCATCAACAGAAAAACCATTTTCAGTTTCTTCTATTATCACACCCATACGTTTTAAAATTTCAAGCGGTACTTTTAAATCACAAACATTTGCATTGATAAGGTCTATTTTTCCTTTTGTAATTGCGGCTGCTATGGCATAGGTTCCTGCCTCTATCCTGTCTGATATAACTTGGTGAGTGGCACCTTTAAGCTTTTTTACCCCAGTAACAGTCAAGGTTGAAGTACCAATACCTTTAATCTTTGCCCCCATTTTATTAAGCAATTTAATGAAATCGCCAATTTCAGGTTCTTTTGCTGCGTTTTCAATGGTTGTTACGCCTTCTGCTAATACCGCAGCCATAAGTACGTTACAGGTAGCACCATGAGATGCTGCATGAAAAATATCTGTACCTATTTCAGCAGCTTGTAAAGTTTTTGTTGATTTTGCATTGATATAACCACCGCGAATTGTTATCTTTGCCCCCATTTTTTCAAATGATTTAAGGTGAATGTCAATAGGGCGAACCCCGATTACGCAACCACCAGGAAGAGATACCTTAGCATCACCGAAACGGGCAAGCAGCGGGCCTAAAACATAATAAGATGCGCGCATCGTTTTTACGATTTCGTAATCTGCTATACGATTTGTTATATTGTCTGCTTTTATTTTAAGGGTGTTGTTTTTAAATTCAACGCTGGCTCCTAAGCTTTTGAGCAAGGTTGCCATCGTCCTGACATCCGATAAATCTGGTACATTTTCAAGTATAACTTCTTCATCAGTCAAAAGGGCTGCTGTCATTAATGGAAGTACAGCATTCTTTGCGCCACTGATGTTTACTTGACCAAATAATGGTCCGTTTCCTTCGACTACTAATTTATACATTAATTATCCTTTTTTTGATTAGACTTATTTTCTTTTTCTTTCGCAAGGTCTTCTTGCTGTTTTTTTCGGCGGGCCAGATTTTTCCGCAGTTGTTCCGCGGCTTTATCTGTTTTTTTTGTATTAATATTGTTCATAGGAAAGGAATTTTAATACAAAAATATTATATTGCAAGGGTTTCAATGTAACCTTTTGAAAATGAATAAAAAATATTGATAAATTAAGGGTTTTATATGGCGAAATGAAAAAAATATCTTGAAGTTTTAATAAAAATAGGTATGTTAAGGATAGTTTTTAGATGCTGCTGTAGCTCAGTGGTAGAGCACTTCCTTGGTAAGGAAGGGGTCGGAAGT
>CAYJES010000042.1:0-10270 GCA_964369365.1 uncultured Lactobacillales bacterium
ATAAACAATCACAAAAAGAAGTAAGCTGGCACGCAAGAGCCATAAAGGCTAAGGGCGATTATATCCCGGTTGCGTGGCCTCATGATGGCTTGCAACATGATATGGGTTCTGGTACTCCGCTGGCTGAGATTTACCGCGAGGAAGGCGTAAATATGCTAACCGAAAGGGCAAAGTTTGAAGACGGTTCAAACAGCGTAGAGGCAGGTATCGCAATGATGCTGGAACGTATGGAAAAAGGCGGATTAAAGATAGCGCCGCACCTAAAAGATTGGTGGGACGAATTTGAAATCTATCACCGCAACAACGGCAAAATAGTAAAAGAACGCGACGATTTAATAAGTGCCACCAGATACGCTCTGATGATGTTACGTTATGCAACAACTGAAACAGTCGATGAAATAACCTACGACTTATCATGGGTGGTGTGAAGATTTTTCTTGATGTTATAGATGTATTATGCTATATTACAAAATAATACAAAATAATACAAAGTAATATAGGAGGCATAAATGACAACTATATCATTTAGAACAGAAGAAGATGTCAAAAATAAACTTGATGCAATTGCAAAACAACAAAACAGAGACAGAAGTTTTATTGTTAATCAAGCCATTCATTATTTTATATCATTGAATGATTGGCAAATAGAACATATAAAAGCTGGGGTTAAACAGGCAAAGAATAATGAATTTGCCGATGATAAAGCTGTGAAGTCTGCTTTTGCTAAATGGAAAAAACATGCGTAAGGTTAAGTACACTAAACTTGCGATTGATGATTTAAATAACAGCTATGATTACATTTATAAAGACAGCCCAACATCAGCAATCAAAGTTATTGAACGAATAGAAATCGCTATCCAAAAACTAGTCGAATTTCCAGAATTAGGAAAAAAAGGCAGAGTATCTGGAACTTATGAACTATATGTTGTAAATACGCCTTTTATTATTGTTTATATGGTTGATGACAAGTTTTTAAAAGTAATTTCAATTCTTCATACTTCCAGGAAATTCCCTTAATTATGAAAATTCATACAATGGACAACTAATGCAGAAATGGCGGATAAACCCCTTCGGTCATGTACGTTTATGTACACTCCCTTGTGATTTTCCTAATTTCTTATTATTTGCCTCATTCTATAAATTTTCTGGGGGTATAATGGACAACACACAAAAAACAAAATTCAGATAATGAGTGGAGTAATAAGAAAAATCGTATTTTACGACAGGAGTGTAGGTGCGACTACATGACTTAGTAAAATAGGATTTCTTCTGCATTAATCCGCCATTATATGAGTTTTAAACCGTTATATGGATTTTCCCCTGACGGAGGGTTATGACTTTGCCATTTTCTATTTTAACAACCGTAGAAGATTCTCCACTTTTGTTTTGGGGATTATCATCAGGAACGATTAAATCGATTTTGCCGGCGAAATTTTCAACTATTTGGGGATAGTCCATAGGTGGTTCGCCGCTGATGTTAACACTGGTGGCAACAAGTGGCACGTCCAGGTTTTTTAATAGCTCTAGCATAAAAGGGTGATTAGGAATCCTTATCCCTATAAAGTTGGAATTAGTAACGTTGCTGGCTAGTTTGCTGGGTTTTTTTGTTAAAATCATGGTTAGTTCGCCTGGCCAATATTTGTTGGCGATTTCCATTTCCAAAGGCGAAAATTGGGCATATTCCATAGCCATTTTCACATCACGCACCATAATTGCTAGTGGCTTGTTTTCTCGATTTTTTAATTGATAGATTTTTTTAACCGCAGCATAGCAAGTCCCGTCACACCCTAAACCATAGACGGTTTCGGTGGGAAAGGCAATGATTTTGCCTGAATTGATAGCTTTTACTACATCTTTAATCATAACAAACATTAAACTTTTAAAAGGAAAAAAGCAAATGAATTTAAGAGAAATAAAAAGAATAGACAGCGACACAATCGAAAAGACGTATATCGATGCCGACGGAATGGTAACGGTTGCTAGGGAATACGACATGAAAAATGCTCTGGCTTGTATTGCGCATAATCGTGAGCATGCAGCAAGGGGCAAAGATTTGTATCACGTTGCTTCGCTGCCTTTGGAATTGATAGAACACTGGCGTCAATCCGAAGGTTTTGATTGGTTCAAGGCCAGTGAAAAAGAAAAAAGAGAAAGGCTGAACGACCCTAATAACAAGGTTTTCAGAGTAATGGAGGTTAATTTATGAATTATCAAAATTTATACAATAATGTGTTGGATTATTTGGCGCGTGATGACATATCGTTTGGTTTGTTTGACGTGTGGTTGCGGATAGTTGAAAAGAAATTAAACGCAAGGTTGACAAGTTGCGGCGATTACACGGTATACAGAACGACGATAGAAGACGGGTCAGTAGAGTTGCCGAGCGATTTTAAGCAAGGCACGATAACAAAGATAGGCGACGGCGATTTTATTTTGCAATACCAGCCTCCGCAATCTTATGAGGAAAAGAGGGACACAAGTGGATATTTCACGATAAAAAACAACCGCATGTACATCAGCGGAAATTTGGGAAATCAAGCGGTTACGATTGAATACAACCGCAAGATAACGCCTTTGACTAGTGAAAATTCTGAAAACGAGGTTAGCGCAAACTATCCAGATTTATATTTATCAGGAGTGTTAAAAGAAGCGGCTTTATGGGCAAAGGACAGCACTATGGGGCAACTTCACACTGCGAATTTTGAAGAAGCATTAAACGAAGCCAACATCAACAGCGTTGCAATGGCGGTATCAGGCTCGCAACTTGTTATGGCGGCTGATATAGATTATATAAGGGGGCAATAATGGTTTATATACCTTTTGGCGAATGGAAACCAGACGAAACAACGGTGGGCGCAGACAGCCTTAAAAAAGCGTATCAAGTTTATGCGAATGGGGTCAGCTATTCTCCATTAAAAAAGCTAGTACCTTCGACTGCTCCGATGTCGACAAAGTCCTCTGGCTCGGCTAGTTTTATCGACAGAAACGGGGTCATAGTAACCATAGCCGGCGACGAAACCAACCTATATGTCAATAGGGGTTCAAGTTGGGAAAACATATCAAAGCAAGGCGGTTACAATGGCACAGGTCAAGTATGGCGATTTGCGATGTGGGGCGATTATATACTGGCAACTAACTTTAATGATCCTATCCAAGCTTGGCAAATAGGCAGTGAAACAACCTTTGATGACATGAGCCCAACCGCACCAAGATGTAAAGACATGGCGATTGTAAACGAATTTTTGGTATTGGTAAATACTGTGGATAGCATTGATAGCGAACGTCCTAATCGCATTTGGTGGTCGCCTATTGCTAATCCTTTTGGCGATTGGGTGCCTAGCTCTGCTACGCTTTGTGATTACCAAGACATTCAAGTAGGCTCGTATTGTGTAGGCATCGTAGGCGGTTCGTATGGTACAGTTATGATGCGTGATGCGATAATTCGGATGAATTTCATAGGCTCTCCGCTTGCATTCAGTATTGAAACCGTCCAAACCGACAGGGGTACAGTAGGGATAGAGGCCTTTGCCAGCGACGGCGCCAACATATACTTTGTTGCCCAAGATGGCTTTTATTTATGGAATGGGTCAAGCTCTATGTCGCTTAGCGCTGGTCGGATTGACAACTGGTTTTTTAATAACGTCGAACAAGCGTCTGGGAATTTGATTATATCGGCTTTTGATGTGGTTAAAAAAGTGGTTTACTTTGGCTATCCTGAAAAAGGCGAGTACGAAAATCCTAATAAAATGTTGATATTCAGTGCTATTTCAAACCGCTGGAGCGAGGCCGATTGCAATGTATCACACTTTTCGCAATTCCTAAGCAAAGGCTATACCCTAGAGGAGTTGGACGATATCACAACTAATATAGAAGACTTGCCATTTCCAATGGATTCAAACTTTTATAAAGGCGGTATCCCATCAGTAGCAGGTCTAGGCAAAGACGGAGTTTTATATCTTGAAAGTAACGAAAACTTATCTGGAACGATTATAACTGGCGACATTGGGCTTTGTGGCAACGACAGCCAAATGGCATATACCCAACGTATTCGCCCTATTGTTGAGGGAGGCTCTGACCACATTATGACCCTGTCCGCCAAACCCAGCCTAAGCACACTAGACATTTACGGCAGGGATTGCGCACTAAGCAGGCTAGGCGATTTTACCGAAAGAAAATCCGGTAGATACCACAGCTTTACTTTCCAATTTAATGGCAGCTGGTCGTCTGCAAAAGGCTTTGACGTAACTTTTGTAAAAGGAGAAACACAATGATAGGAGAACAGCAATGACAATAATATTCAAAGGACTACCAGAAAAACAAAGCACGAACAGCTATGACGACATCAGGCGACTTTCAAATAATATCTTAAGTGGTAAAATGAATGTAGTTTATGATTTAACTATTTTACCTAATACGAATGAAACGATTATAATCAATCAAAATGTAGGTAGTAATAGCTTTATTAATTTAATCGGACTAGATGAAAATTCGCTGATTAGTAATATTTATATAAAAAATAGAGGCTCAAAAACCTTTACATTAGGTCATGATGCGGTTGATGTCGCCCGAGCTTATTCGTACATAGTAATCGGATAAAACAAACAAACCAAAAATCAATATAATGGGTGATTAATGCAGATAACCATCGAAATCGCTAAGTCATGTAGGTTTGGCTACACTCCTGTCGCAATTTCTCGATTATCTTATTAATCCCCGCATTATCTTGATTTTTATTCAAAGGAGAAGAAAACAATGGAAGAACATGAATTAAAGTCCCACATCGGGTCTTTGATAAAATCTAGTATTGGCAGAAATGGCGATACTATATCAAATGAAAGAGCCGACAACCTGCGCAGGTATCACGCTATGCCTTATGGCGATGAAAAAGCAGGTCGGTCGCAAGTAATCACAACCGAATGTCGTGACACGATTATGTGGTTGTTGCCGTCGATTATGAAGACTTTTTTATCCACCGATAAGATTGTTGAATTCCTACCAACTTCGGCAGGCAAGGAAGGCGAGGCAGAACAACAAACAGACTTTATAAACTACTTAATAATGCAAGAAAACGACAGCTTTACGATTTTTCATAATTGGTTTTTAGACGCGTTGCAATGTAAAAATGGCTATGTCAAATATGGCTTTGAAGAGGTTAAATCTATAAAAGAAGAACTCTACACTGGCATAGACGAGATGAGCCTGATTAAAATTATGGACAACCCAGAATGCGAAGTATTAGAGGTCGAAGAAGACGTAAAATCTCTTGACGTTCCTAATAACCCTGGGGCAACCATTCCTTGTTATAATGTTAAGTTAGTAAGGACATCTAAAAAGCCTAGATATTACATCGAAAACATCCCACCGGAAAGAGTACTGGTAGACAGCGGTGCAACCAACATAGATGATACTAGGTTCATTGGTTTGGTTTATTATAAAACACGTTCCGATTTAATCAAAATGGGATATGACAGGGATTTAATTGAAAGTTTGCCGGTTACTGCTGCGGTTGCTCCTACTAATGAAAGTGGAGCTAGGAATTCTGTAAACGGTAGTTTGGACAGCTTTAATTCCGACTTAATCGAAATCATCGAATGTTATGTTAGGATAGACACTAACGACGACGGTATTGACGAATTGCACCGTTACATAGTTTGCGGCGAAAATTCTTTGGTGATACTAGAAGATGATATAGTCGACGATATTCCAATAGTCCCACTTACGCCGTTTTTAAAACCTCATTCCTTCTTTGGTAATTCTATGGTCGATTATACTAAAGACCTTCAAAGGATAAACACAACCTTGTGGCGTCAGATTTTGGATTACATCTATCTTGCCAACAATCCAATGTGGGAAGTTGAAGAAAATTCAATAACCAACATGAACGACGCACTAAGAAGAACTCCGGGCGGTTTAGTCAGAACAAGACGAACAGGCTCAATCACACCGATTATAACCACGCCTCTACAACCAGAAGCTTTTTCAATGCTGGACAGGCTAAAGGATATGAAAGACCGCAGAACAGGCGTTATGGAAATTAATCAAGGTTTGGACCCTAATGCGATAAACAAAACCGCAACTGGTGTTATTGAAACCATGGACGCAGGCAGACAATTACAAGATTTAATCGTCCGAGTGTTTGCTGAAACTGGGGTAAAAAGGCTGTTCAAAGGTTTGTATGGACTTGTCATAAAACATCAAGACATTCCAAAAACGATAAGACTTCGCAACAAATGGATAACTGTTGACGCATCGAATTGGCAAGACAAGGTCGACGTGATAATTAACGTAGGGCTAGGAACTGCGTCCAGTCGGATAAAGTTATCGCAACTGGAAAAATTGCTGGCATATCAAAAAGAAATGCTTGCAACCGGCATGGTAAATCACAGCCATATTTATAACACTTTCGCAAAAATGATAGCGCTATCGGGTTATAAAGACATTGACGCGTTTATAACTAACCCAGCCGTTATGCCGCCTAAACCAATGCAAAAACCTAAACCAACGGTCGAAGAACTAGCGCTTATTCAGGCTACTCATGACAAAAACAAACTGGAAATGGATGCTAAGGTAAAAATGTACGACATCGATACAAAAGCCCAGCTGGAACTTATCAAGAACAAAACAAATTATGATTTGAAAATGTCGGAACTAGCAATGAAAAAATCAAACGACAACTAAAAATCAATAGAACGTGGCAAATAATAAGAAATAAGGAAAACCCCAAGGGAGTGTACAAAAGCTACATGACCGAAGGGGTTTACCCGCTATTTCTGTATTAGTTGCTCGTTATATAGATTTTTAACATGAAAGGAGGACTAATTAATGTTTGCTAAATTAAAATCATGGTGCTTAGGTCATAACCGCAAAACCATTGCCTCAGGCGCGCTACGGTTACTAGAAGACGACGCATTCCAAACCGCAAAAGAAAGCCTGCAAGAAAGTTTGTTGCAAGAATTTATATCAACTCGCCCAAATGAAAAGGATAAGCGAGAAGATATTTATAAAAGCTATGTGCTAATCGATAATATCGCGCAAGAGCTTGCTAAATTGGTGTACACCGCCGAACAAGAAAATTAATGAAAGGATAATTAAAAATGGAAAAAAATAAAGAAATTGAATTAATATCTGGGTTAAAAAGTTTATCCAGCTATGACCCTGAATATCGCAAAAGATATTCTAAAAAACGAAAAGAGGAAGAACCAGAAACCGAAACTGAGCAAGAATTTGAAACCGAAATCAAAGACGAACTCGACACCAAAATCGAAATCGAAACCGACGAAGAAATTGATGTTGAAACTGAAACTTCTGAAACTCCGTTCACTGACGACACTATGGTTTTGGTGAAAATCGACGGTAAAGAACAACAAATTCCCCTAAAAGAACTTAAAAACGGATACATGATGCATTCCGATTATACTAAGAAAACTCAAGAACTAGCAGGATTAAAAGACACCTACGTCAAATCTCTAAAAACAGCAGAACTTAGTATGAAAGCGTTTAATAATGAACTCCAAAACCCTCGCCACAGACATGAAGAAGCAAGGCTTAAACAAATTCTCGACAACGTGAATTGGGACAAAGTATCAGCAGAAGAAATGGGCGAAGTGATTAAAATAAAACTTGATTACGAACGTGTTAAAAACGAAAACGACAAGTATTATAAAAACATGGAAAAAATGCGCGAAATTATGAAACAAGAAAGCGAAGCTCATAAAGAACAAATGCGTATCGAAGAAAAACAAAAACTAGAACAACTTTTACCAGATTTTGCGGACGAAACAAAACGCAAGGAAATCAGGGAAAAAATGACTTCATATTTAAAAAACAGACTTGGCGAAGACAAGGTCGAAGCAGTCCTAAGCAATCTTGTAAACCATCTAGATTTTATGATATTACACGATGCTATGATAGGCAACGACTATCAAACCAACAAGCTGCCAAAAAAATCTGTCATCAAGCAAAAAAACCGACTAAGCAATGACGGAATAAAAGAAAGCTCTGCAGGCATTTCGAAAAAATCCCTAGCAGACAAAACCTTACGCCAAGTAAAATCAAGAGGCGAAAGGGCACCAGCTACGAAAGAAGAGCTGATGACAATACTAGCATCAAAATTCATATAGTGGGTGATTACTGCGGATAAGTCTCGCAATTGCTAAGTCATGTAGGCTAATCTACACTCCTGTCGCAATTACTTGATTATCCTATTAATCCCCTCACTCTCTAAACTTCCGAGAATGTGGTGTCATTCCGGACGCCGTATTTTGTCATTCCGGGCTTGACCCGGAATCCATTTACGCTCACCTCAACTGGATGCGGATCGTTGTCCGGCATGACGTAGTGTGGATAACAACTAAAACAAAAAACACAAACAAACAAAACCCAAAAATCTAGATAATTAGGTAAATAATATTTATCCGTTATATAGATTTTTATAAAGAAAGGAATTTAAAACAATGACAGTAACAACTCAAACAACATATAACGCAATCGGTAACACAGAAAGTTTATCTGATGTAATTTACAACGTATCGCCACAAGATACACCGTTTCTTAGTGCGATTGGCGCAACTGTTGCCACTGGTACGAAACACGAATGGCAAACTGACGAATTCGCAGCGCCAACCACAAACGCAGCAGTAGAAGGAGAGGACGCAACTATGGCCGCTGCCACTGCTACTAAACGTCTTGCCAACCACACGCAAATTTTCACGAAAAATGGCGCAGTATCAGGTACCCAAGAAATCGTAGGCAAAAAAGGGCGTAGGAGTGAGCTTCAATACCAACTTTCAAAAAGATTGGTAGAAATCAAAAAAGACATGGAACTAGCCTTAATAGGCAACCAAGCACCAAGCGCAGGTTCAGCAACAACAGCAAGGAAACTTCGCCCACTAGCAGGTTGGATTAGCACAAACATAGATTCAGGAACAGGTTTCAAAGCAGGAACAGCCTCAGCAGCTGCAACCGCAGGTACTAAACGTGATTTCACCGAAAAAATGTTAAAAGACGTAATCCAAAAATGTTACGAAGCCGGCGGCAATCCTAATATGATTATGGTATCGCCTAGCAAAAAAGGCTTTATTTCTGATACATTCGGCGGAACAGGCGACAAAGTAACAACTTTCCGTTCGCAAGATTCTGTAACAACTGGAAATGTGGTAGAAGTTTATCAATCAGATTTCGGTCTTTTAGACGTAGTACCAAACCGCGTAATGAAATCAGCCACAGCAGCCCTAAACAACGAAGATAAAGTTTACATCATCGATCCAGAATACTGGGGCATGGCAGTTTTACGTGAACTTCAATTCGTAGACATCGCAAAAACAGGCGACAGCGACAAATTCCAACTAGTTTCAGAAATCACATTAGAAGCTAGGAATGAGGCGTCGTCAGGGGCGGTCTTTGACCTAAACTAAAAAGACATATAGTGGGTATGAAAATTCATATAATGAGCGATTAATGCAGAAATAGCGGATAAACCCCTTCGGTCATGTAGGTTAAACTACACTCCATCGGGGTTTTCCTTATTTCTTATTACTCCCCTCACTCTCTGAATTTTTCGGGGGTGTGCCGTAGTTTTGTCATTCCGGACTTGATCCGGAATCCATTTACGCTCACCCCAACTGGATTTCGTGCCGCAGCACGACATGACGTTATGGGGCTTTTTGTCATTCCGGGCTTGACCCGGAATCCATTCACGCTCACCACCATGAGATGCCGTGTCGTAGCACGGCATGACGTTATGTGTCGATAACAACAACGGTGGGGGGATTAACCTTCCCCCATTTTTTAAATCAACCAAAAAACAAACAAACAGAAACAAACAACCAAAAAATCTATAGAACGAGGCAAATAATAAGAAATAAGGAAAACCCCAAGGGAGTGTACAAAAGATACATGACCGAAGGGGTTTGTCCACTATTTCTGTATTAGTTGCCCGTTATATAGATTTTTAAACGAAAGGAGTAAATATATATGAGTATTCTAGATTTCTTCACCGGCTCGGTCGAAACCCCTGCATATTTGCGGGAATACAACCAAGCAACAACTCAATATAATCAAGCGCAGATGAACGCCAACCAAAATATGTGGGGTGGTGCTTATGATTCTGCCATATTGGGCGCAAACACTGATATAGGCTATAGCACAGCAACAGGAGCGTATTTAAATTCCAATCCCTATATTAATCAGATTGCAAATAATACAGCAAGTGCAATCGCTAGTGGTTATAACAATTCCACCATTCCAAATATGTTAAGCCAGTACGCAGCAA
>CAYJES010000043.1:0-10148 GCA_964369365.1 uncultured Lactobacillales bacterium
GCAAGACGTGCTATGGGTACTCTGAATGGAGAACATGAAACATAATCAAGTCCTAATTCGTGGCACAGAGTTATTGAATCAGGATCACCCCCGTGCTCTCCACAAATACCTAATTTCAGAGTATTTCTTGTAGACCTTCCTTTTTCGGTCGCAATTTTCATCATTTCACCAACTCCCTCTACATCAATCGATGCAAAAGGATCTTGGCTATATATATTTTTATTCATATAAACTTCTATAAACGGTCCTGAATCATCACGTGACATACCAAGAGCCGTTTGCGTTAAATCGTTTGTTCCAAAACTGAAAAATTCTGCTGTTTCTGCAATTTTATCTGCAACCAAACAAGCGCGAGGAATTTCAATCATTGTTCCAATTAAATAATCAATTTTTTTGCCAGCTTTTTTAAATGCTTTTTCACCCTCTTCGATTACTACTTGACGCATTAATTCAAATTCTTTTTGCGTACCAATAAGAGGAATCATAATTTCAGGTCTTACATTTCTATGCAAATCTTTAGATGCTTGCAACGCTGCTTCAAATATTGCTTGCGCTTGCATTGCATAAACTTCTGGATGTGATATACCAACCCTACATCCACGATGTCCAAGCATAGGATTTGCTTCATGTAATTGTGAAACCCTAGTTCTAACTACATTAAATGAAACTTTTAATTCTCTTGCTACTTTTTGCAAATCTTCATCCCTTGTTGGTAAAAATTCGTGCAACGGAGGATCAAGTAAACGAATAGTCACTGGTAAATTTTTCATAACCATAAATATGTCATAGAAATCTTGTTTTTGATAAGGCAATATATGAGCTAAAGCTTTTTTGCGCTCTTCCGAAGTGTTTGAAAGTATCATTGCTCTTACATGATTAATACGTTTTGGATCAAAGAACATATGTTCTGTACGACATAAACCTATTCCTTCTGCACCAAAATCAATTGCTACTTGTGAATCATTAGGAGTATCAGCATTCGTTCTTATTCCTAGCGTTCTTATTTCATCTACCCAAACCATAAATTTACCAAAATCACCAGTCAAAGCAGCTTTTATCTTAGGCACATCGCCTATATAAACAGCCCCTTTACCGCCATCTAACGTAATAACATCGCCTTCACGAATTGTATAATGACCTACATTGAATTTTGATTTTCCATAATCAATATGAATGTCGCCAGCACCACAAACAGCAGGAGTTCCCATACCGCGCGCCACTACTGCCGCATGAGATGTCATTCCACCACGAGAAGTAAGAATAGCTTCCGAAACATGCATACCTCCAATATCTTCAGGAGATGTTTCAACTCTGACCAAAATAACTTTTTCACCTTTTTTAGCCCATGCCTCAGCAGTATCAGCAGAAAATACAACACGCCCACTAGCAGCACCAGGAGAAGCAGGAAGCCCAGAAGCAATTTGTTCTTTTTTTGCTTTTGGATCAAGTGTAGGATGTAATACTTGATCTAAACTTTTTGCATCGACTCTTGTAACCGCAGTACGCTTATCAATTAATTTTTCATTTACCATATCAACTGCAATTTTAAGGGCTGCATTAACTGTTCGCTTTCCGCTTCGCGTTTGCAACATCCATAATTTACCACGTTCAATAGTAAACTCCATGTCTTGCATATCTTTATAGTGCTTTTCAAGTTTATTTCTGTGTCCAACTAACTCTTTATAAAGTTTTGGCATTTCATCTTCCATACAAGGAAGGTCGCTCTTAGTAGCCTTTTTACCTTTCTTAGTAAGTGATTGTGGAGTTCTTATACCTGCAACAACATCTTCTCCTTGTGCATTTTTTAAATATTCACCATAAAATTCATTAACACCAGTTGCAGGGTCACGAGAAAAACAAACACCTGTTGCACAATCATCACCAGCATTCCCAAACACCATGCATTGCACGTTTACAGCGGTTCCCCAACTTTCAGGGATGTTATTTAATTTACGATAAGTGATCGCTCTTTTAATCATCCAAGAATTAAATACGGCTCCTATTCCGCCCCAAAGTTGTTTCATTGGATCTTGTGGCAATGGTTTTTTTGCTTTTACACAAATTGCTTTATAATCTTCTACTAATTCTTTTAAATCTTTTGCAGTTAATTGAGTATCTTGTGTGTAACCTTTTCTATATTTTTTCTTGTCAAATGCATGTTCAAATAAATCATGATCAACACCCAATACAACATCACCATACATTTGAATAAATCTTCTGTAACTATCATACGCAAATCTTTCATCATTAGAAATTTTTGCAAGAGCTTTTACCGTTTTATCATTCAAACCTAAATTCAAAACTGTGTCCATCATACCAGGCATAGAAGCTCTCGCCCCTGATCTTACCGAAAATAATAATGGATTTTTTTCATCACCGAATTTTTTATCCATTACTTTTTCACAAATTTTTACTGCATCTAAAACTTGTTTTTCTAATTCTCTTGGATATTTTTTTCCATTATTATAATAATAAGAACAAACTTCTGTAGTAATAGTAAATCCAGGAGGAACAGGCACCCCAATATTTGCCATTTCTGCCAAATTTGCGCCTTTACCCCCTAATAAATTTTTCATTGACGCTTTGCCTTCTGAAATTCCTTTACCGAATTTATAAACCCATTTATGCATATTTTTTTTCCTTTCATAAATCAAAAATCAAATTTTAAAATTATTTTATTTTAAAAATCAATTACGTTGTATCTATGTCAATTATGCCCTTTTCAGCAAATCATATTTTTCTAAAAAAATTTATTTCTTATAAAAATTATTATTTATTTTTAGTTTTAATGCAAGCATTATCATATATTTAAGTTAATTTTTTATAAAAAAAAATGCAAATTCATTTTTTTTCTTTTCTTGAATCACTATTGAATCATACTATTTTAAGAGAACCATATTTTAAATAATTTATTTTTAATCTTCATTATTAAAAATTTCTTGCAAAGTTTTTCCTTCTTTTTGAATTTTTTTTGCTACACTATTTATTTTTCCGTCATCGCTATGAAGGCTTATTGCAGGCATTATTTCTAGTTTTCCTTTTGATGATTTCGTTGCTTCTATAATTATTTTTTTTGCTATATTATTTATTTTAGAATAAATTGGATATAGTTTTATTGCACCAGTTTTTATCATCATCACTTGTAAAATTTCGCCTAGTTTATCAGGTTTTGCAATGATATAAATTTTTCCATTATCATTTGCTCTTTTAACGCAAAATTCTATCCATTCTTTTAAATTTTCTTCACGTCTTGTTAAATCTCTGTTACTATTTGGTGAAGCATAATCAGATCTATCCATGAATGGCGGGTTGGATATAACACAGTCAAACCCTTGCTTTGCAAAAACATTATTATTATCAAAAATATTTCCTTGAAAAAATTTGACTCTGTCAGAAAAATTATTTAGTTCAGAATTTTCATTTGCAATTTCCACATTTTCATTTTGCAATTCTATTCCAGTAATTTTTATATTTTTAAACCTAGCCGCAAGACATAAAGAAACAGCACCTGTCCCAGAACCTACATCAAGAATTGTTGCGTTGTTTTTTAACTTATTCACAGCTGCACTAAGAGTAACAGCATCACTTGTTGCTCTATATCCATTTAATAATTGTTTTAGCTTTATCTTTCCACCCAAAAAATCATCTATAGAAAAATCCATTATTTTTTTCCTTTGTATTCATATGTTTTTTAAATAATACTATAAATAAAATATATTATTTACTAGAAAATTATTACAATAAAGAGTAGAATCAATTTTAATATTTAATTGTTAAGGAATAAAACATGAAAAAATTATCGTTTATTATTGCTGCTAGCGTTTTAACTTCATCAATATCTTTTGCACAAGAGATATCACCTTTTGACCTTGGACCATTTGAAAATTTAAATACTATTGTTGATAAAAAAACAAATAAAGAACGTCCTATAACTAATGAAGAATTAAAAGCAAGGATAATCGCAGACGTTTCAAAAAAACTTACTGATTTAGATTCTACAAGAAAAATAAATATAGCAAAAGTTTCCGTATATAATTCTAATATCATTGTTCCATTAGTAGAGGCCGACGGATCTCCATTTTATTCTGTTCTAATCGATAGAGAGACAGGCCTTACAAACAGCGAAATCATAACTAAAGAACTTCAAAAAAGTGATGACAAGATGACAAGCAAATGGGAAAAATCATTCATCGATCAAGAAAAAAGAATGGATGATTCCAAAAAAGCAGTTCTTGAATATAGAAAGAATATGAACAAACCAACAGATACATTACTAACAGAAACAAAAAGGGTTACAGATATACTTTTCACGCCTAAGAAGCCTAGCTCTTCAAGCGTGAAAAAATACGAACATACTCATCCTGATTTTAAAAAATAGTTTATTTTACTACGAAGCAATCAAGTTTTCTAGATTTAAGCTTGCTGCATAAATCATCAGCCATTTTGCGTTCTTCAAAACTGCCAACCCTTAATCTGTAAAACGTTCCTTTGGCGCCCAAATCTGCGGCTATGATTTCATATGCTACATCGTTTAATAAATCTTTATGTGTTCCTTTTAATCTCTCCCACGATTTGATTACGCCAGCTTCATCACGAGAAGAAAGTATTTGTACTTTCCATGTGTTTTTAGAAACCGTTTTTATTTTCTCAACAACAGCAGGCTTTGCCTCTACTTTGGCGGTTTGATTAACTTGTTTAATCTCTTCTTTTGCCTTAACTACAACTTCTGTTTCTGTTTTTACTTCTTTAATAACATCATTTGTTACTAATTTTTCTGGTTCCTTTTTTTCTAAAGGAAGATTTTCCAATACTTTTGGAAGTGATGGATTAACAACTTGCACATTTTCTATATTTGTATTATTTGCTTTTACACCAATTTTAACTTCTTCAACAACTTCAGGTTCAGAAGGAGCAGGGAGAGGAATTGGATCTTCTATCCTTGAAATTATTTTTTCAGAAGTTCCTTCATTATCATCACTCAACCTATCATAAACAGATTTATCTTTACCAAGTATTTCCATCCCACCTACATTATCTGGGCGATCTTTTACTGGATCAATATCTGCTGTTATAATCGGAGCTTCAACAGATTCTATATTATCATTAGCTATAAAATATTTTCCAATAATATACCAAAGCACCAAAGCCCCAAGGAAAACACCTAACAATACTGTGACAATTCCACCTAATGGCTTTGATGGCTGAGACTTTTGCGACAAAACAGATCTAAGCGGCTCTTGACGCATTCTGTCCTTAAATTCATCATAAAAATCTGTATTTTCATCATCTAAAGTTGACTTTTTATCTTCTGCCATTTTATCACTCCTATAAAATTTATATTGATCTTATTTTTAATAAAAACAATCAGTATTTCTATAATATTTTCAACATTTTTAATTAAAAAAGAGTAAATAGCACAATTTTTTATTAATTAAGCTTTTTATTATTACCAGCTATCGCATTTTGCAGATTCTTTTTTATACTCTTCTGGAGTATCAAGCTTAGAATTTCCTTTATCTAGCTGTTCTTCTATTAACGCAAGCATTGGATTTAATCCATTTTGAATTATTCTACTATATTTTATATTAAGACTACTAGCATTAGCCGGATTTCTTATAACTTCCGGCTCTATATTTTTAATAATTTTTTCTATTTCTTTTTGAATATAAGGAGCATAAAAGTTCATTACAGTTCTGCTGATTTCTACATGTTTATCTTCATGCGCGGCAATAACTTCATATTGACATGTTCCTCTTTTATACTTTTTATCTATTAGTACAATAATATCACCATAGTACATTTTTACATTGACATCAGAAAGGTATGCAAGATATCCACCAGCAACCTTACTTGTCGATACTTTTGTTGCTACTTCAATTTGCAAATTAGCAAGAGTAAGTCCTAATGTATCTTTAGATACTGGCTTTTTAGTCATAGTAGAAAATTGAGATCTGGATTTAGAATGGTCATAAACGACACGTCCAAAATCTTTGGTAACTGTCACGTTCACCAAATCTTTCACCATAGAATTTCTTAATATATCTTCTTTTGCATTTGCATTAAAAGTAATTCCACACAAAATTAAAAACATTACCATGAATCGCATTGTTGTCGCTCCTTTTCATAATTTTCTTCTGTATCAAGTTCTGCATTTGCTCTTATTCTTTCTTCTTCAAAAAAATCTAAAGTTTCTGCCACGCTATCCATTAAGTCAGATGATAATAATGAAAGCACATCTTCTACATTTTCATCATTTGTCATGACTCTAGGCTCCATTTCTTTAGCAGCTTTAATAAGAGCTTCTCTAATATAAGGTGTATAGTAATCAAGTGATTTTTTATGAACTGCTACATGTTTTTTTTCATGTTTTAAAATCACATTATATTGGCATGAACCCTTTTTATATTTTTTATCTATTAAAACATATATATCGTCATAACTAAGATATAGTTTCACTTTATCAAGATATACGCATGCAAAATCACTATCAGGGTAATAAACTTGAGTCCCAGTGCTTTCGACACTCATATTAAATGAAGCAACGGTCAAACCCATTGTATCGTGATATCTGTTGTACAGCTTTCCTGTATAATTTCCAAATTCCTCACTTGATAAAGTATCGTTAAAAACAATTTCGCCGTAATCCTTTATCACTTCTATTTCAATATTATTTTTGTATCCTGAACATGCTGCATATACAGGGTTACAAAGCAATACCAACGATAATATTAAAATTATTTTTTTCAAAAAGCGATATCCTTTTAATTTTTTTTATAATATACTTGGTTTTATTTTAAATAGGAAACAAAAAATGTTAAAAATATGCTCATTTAATGTCAATTCAGTAATAGCAAGAAAAGAAATTATGCTTTCTTGGCTTAAAAAAAATGCGCCTGACATTGTTTGTCTTCAAGAGTTAAAATGCGAAAATATAAAATTTCCATTATCTGATTTTAATGATGCTGGCTATCACTGCCATATTCATGGGCAAAAAGCATATAACGGCGTTGCAATTTTATCAAAAAAAGAGTTATCAAATATTATAACAGATATTCCAAATTTTAAATCTGAACAATCTCGCTTTATGCAAGCAGACATGGATGAAAATATTGTTCTAATAAATATCTATGCACCCAACGGCAACCCGCCAGAAAAAGACCCTACCAGTGTTGCAAAATTAAATTTTAAACTGGAATGGTTTGAACATCTAAGAATTCATTTAAAAAATCTTATAGAAACTGGAAAACAAATTATAATTTTAGGTGATTGGAATATAATAATCGAAGAAAAAGACGTATACAACCCTAAATCATTTGAAAAGGACGCTTTATTTTTACCAGAAGTCCGAGCAATGTATCGTAAAATAGAAAACATTGGACTTGTAAATATTATAAAATCAACAATTGGTCAAAATAGCAAAGATTTATATTCTTGGTGGAGTTATCGCTTCAATGCTTTTAATCAAAATAAAGGTGTATTAATCGACCATATTTTAACTACTCCATTACTTGCGCAAAAGGTCAAAAAATCAGGAATTGACACAGAACCAAGACAAATAGAAAAACCATCAGATCATACACCTGTATGGATGGAAATAGACTTATAAGATATAGATTAAACGTCTACTTTATCTGCTACTTTTTCAATTTCTTTACGAACAAGGCGTTCTACCATATCGTAAAGGTTTTGATTAAGCCATTCTTTAATAATAGGACGAATGGTTTCTTTGACAATCTCTTCAATTGTAAGTCCGCCGTTACCGATAGAAGATTTCTTATCTTCTGCAATCATTTGGGCAAGATATGACAAAGTGCAAGCAGAAGCTTTTGCTACTGGCTGTGCAACAAGAGTAGGTGCTGGAGCTGGTGCGGGAGTCACGATCTGAGCATTTGACAGATCAAACACATCATCATCTGGTGTTGCTTGAACAACAGGTTCAACAACAGGTGCTGGTGCTGGCTCTGGTTGCATTTCAACTTGAGGCTCTTCTGCCTGATTTTCTTCGGCTACTGTTTCATCAGCAAGTATTTTTCTGATTGAAGCTAGTATATCTTCCATTGAAGGATCGCTCATTTACCTACCACTCTTTAAAAAAATTATTACAATAATACATACTTTAGCATTTCAAAATCATTTTAACAACTATTTTTTATTAACAAGTTTATCAATTGCCTCTGATACACTTTTACGGAATTCTATCGGATTGTCAATAAAATTAAAAAATTGCTGAGTTCCGCCAGTTCCAGAAACAATAATAGTCCCGTAACCACAAATTCTGCCCAAAATATCTTGATTAACACCAATTGATTCGATTTTATCAAGATTAATTTCGAGGCTAGTAATCGATATTATTCCATATTTAATAAAAACTTTTTTATTTGTAACGACAAATTCACTAGTTTTAACACTAAGATGATAATACAGAAATAAAATAGGAAACAAAGCAATAAAAACATAAAGCAAATATGATGACAGAAAGAAACCAATAGGCATCATAATTAAAACAGTTATCCATAACATTATATAGTTAAGATGAGTTTCAAATAAAACTTCTTCGCCTGCTCCTAAATTTTGATTTACATATTTGCCCATTTTTATTCAACTCCTGTACCTATCCACTTGTATTTAGTATCATCATAGTTTATTTGAGGATTATAAGGTTTTACATCAAGACCAAGATAAGCATAATTCATTCTGCCTAAATTCGTTAAAACTGCAAAAGATGCGATGGTTTCAGCATGCACAGCCTGCACCAATGCCACTCTTGAATC
This sequence comes from uncultured Lactobacillales bacterium, assembly GCA_964369365.1. Lineage (GTDB taxonomy): Bacteria > Pseudomonadota > Alphaproteobacteria > CAYJES01 > CAYJES01 > CAYJES01. Next base: position 8,772 of record CAYJES010000043.1, read on the forward strand.
AAGCAACGCTTGTTCAGCATTAAGAACATCTAAAACCGTTCTTGAACCCACTAAAAACTCTTGCTTTACACCATTAAGAGCAAGTTCAGATGCGCTTATTTGTGATTGAATAGAAATGATTTGAGCCTTACTTGATTTTAACTGTTCCCAGTTTGCTTCCAACTCTTTTAATATATTTCTTTCAACTTGTACTATATCGATTTTTGCTTGATTAGAAAGTTGTTTTGCATTTCTAATTTTCGCACGATTTGCACCAGCATCATAAAGAGGAATAGTAAGAACAAGACCTGCTGTGATTTCATCTGTATCATCTTCAACCCCGCCTGTATTCCATCTTTTATCAGCCAAAGCTTGAATATCTAGTGAAGGTAATAAAGCAGATTTTTCAACCATCACATTATCATTTAAACTTCTTTGAATATATTTTGCAGATATTATTTGTGGATTAGTAGATAGTGCTATTTCTTTCGCTTCTGCAAAATTTAAAGGCATTAACATATCAAGAGGTTGAGGCACAGATAAATTTTCTGGCATCATCCCAATAACAGCTAAGTAATTTGCTCTACTTGCTTTTAAATCGCCCTCTGCTGCTATTCTCGATGCTCTTGCACCAGCAAGCTGAGCTTCTGATTGAGATAAATCCGTTTTTGTTATTTCGCCTACTTCGAACCGATTACGATTTGTTTCCAAATCACGTTCCAACACTTGTTCATTTTTAATTTGTAATTCTAAAACTGATTGATCACGCAAAACATCAACATATGCAGACGCAGCTTCTAATAAAACAGATTGTTCTATGGTTGATAATTGGTGTCTGCCTGCTTGGATTTGATTTTCAGCCGATTTAACACTAGCAACAGTATTAAAACCTTTAAATAAATTTTGATTAGCCGATATTTGCCCACCATAAGGAGTGCTTTCATCGTCTACTGAAACAGCAGCTTGCGCAGATGCAGTCGGTCTATATCCGCTCATAGCTAATGCCATATTCTCGTCTAACGATTTTAAATAAATTCTTTGACCTAAAATCGTAGGGTTATTTTCATAAGTAAAGGCTAATACAGAATATAAATCCTGCGCCATTACATTACTATTTATAAGTAATAAAAAACCAAAAATAAAAAATTTGTATATTTTCATAAAATTTCTCCGCTAATTTTATTCTGTTTTAACAGAATTTTGCATAAATCTCTAGCAAAATTTCTAAAAAAATCATTATAAAACAAAATTTCTATATTTTTTTAATAAAAAAGTCTTGACTATGATATTTTTTTTTCATATAATACCTCTTGTTAATATAAAGGCAACGTGCTGGAAATAACGGCCGAATGGCAGAATGGCTTATGCAGAGGACTGCAAATCCTTTTATATCGGTTC
>CAYJES010000044.1:0-10091 GCA_964369365.1 uncultured Lactobacillales bacterium
AATCTAATCTAATCTAATCTAATCTAATCTAATCTAATCTAATCTAATCTAATCTTAAAGCATCTTACTATGAAAAAAATCCCCTGAGATAAATCAGAGGATTTCGTTTGGATATAATGGTATAATTAATTACCATTTAGATTCAGGTGGAATTTTTCCCTTCTCCTTTGGAATACGATGTATAGCATTGGAATTAAGAAAATACCAATAGCCGTAGCTGTTGCCATACCAAAGAATAGAGTGATGCCTACAACAAAACGGCTGTTTGCTCCTGCTCCTGAGGCTATTATAAGAGGGATAAACCCAGCACAAGCAGCAATAGCAGTCATCATAACTGCCCTGAAACGAGTTCTTGATCCTTCAATTGCGCTTTTTATAACATCCATACCATTTTCACGAGCTTCTTTTGCGAATTCTACGATCAAAATAGCGTTCTTAGCAGCCAAAGCAATTAAGGTTATCATTGCCACTTGGGCATAAATATCATTGCTGAGCCCAAAGAAGTATATAGCAACCATAGATCCAGAAATGCCAACCACGACGGATAACAGGATTGTAATAGGTAACATCCAACTTTCATACAATGCAACAAGGAATAGGTAAGAGAATAAGAATGCTAATAAGAATACATAAACAGTTGCATTTCCCGCTTCTTTTTCTTGGAGTGATGTTCCTGTCCATTGGTAACCATATTCAATAGGAAGTTCTTTACTGATAGTTTCCATAGCGGTTAAAGCTTCACCAGAAGATTTTCCAGCGGATGCACTTCCTTGAATACCGATAGAGCGATAGTTATTGTATCTAGAAATACTTTCAGGACCGGTTGCTGCTGAAATTGTTAATAGAGATTTCAATGGAACCATTTGACCCATAGTGTTTCTTACTTCTATATTATAGATATCTTCTTTTGTGGCTCTATCTTTTGCTTCACCTTGGATATTAACCTGCCATGTACGACCAAATAAGTTAAAATCGTTAACATATAAACCACCAAGATTTGTTTGTAATGACAAGAATACATCAGATATAGGAACACCTAAAGACATTGCTTTTTCACGATTTATTTCTACTTTTAATTGAGGAGTATTGATAGAAAATAAAGTGTAAACTTGAGATAAAGATGGATTTTGATTTGCTTTTTGTAACATCATATCTTTTATTTTAGTGAAGTCAGTAAAGGGACTGCTCATATAATCAAGCAACTGATATTCGAATCCACTGCTATTACCAAGACCCATAATAGGAGGCATTTCAAACCCAAAAACAACAGCATCAGAGATTCCTTGTGCTTCACCTAATACTCGGTTAAGAATGTTGGTTGAATATTTTTCTTTTGTTGTTCTTAATGAATAGTCTTTTAAGCTTACAATCAATACAGTTGAATTAGAGGCAACAGTATTGTCAATAAAGTTCAAACCTTTGACAGTAAGATAAGATTTTACACCAGCATCTTCATCTATCATTCTATTTAATATGGTTTCGATTTGTTTTGCCACTTTTTCTGTTTTGTTTAATGAAGAACCTTCTTTTAATTGTGCTTGAATGATAAATATTCCTTGATCTTCTTGAGGTAAGAAAGACGTAGGGGTTATTTTAAACATAAAGAAAGTAAGACCAATAAACATTGTAATGATGAATATAGATAATCTAGGCACTTTACTTAAAAATTTGATTTTTTTAACATATCTGTCCCTTGTGTTGTCGATGAAATCAAGAATTCGTGCCATGATGCCTTTATGTTCTTGATGTTTATTAGATAAGAACAGAGCGCATAAAACAGGGCTTAAAGTTAATGCGTTTACCATAGAAATTAATACAGCAACAGAAATTGTCACAGCAAATTGTTGGTAAAGTTTACCTGTTGTGCCTGGAACAAATGCCACAGGAATAAATACCGACATTAATACTAATGTGATTGCAACAATTGGTGCTGTGATTTGTTCCATACTTTTAATAGCAGCATCTTTTGGAGAAAGTCCTTCATCTTCGATAAGTCTTTCCACGTTTTCGACCACAACAATCGCGTCATCAACCACAATACCAATGGCTAAAACGAGTGCGAATAATGAAATAGTATTAGCAGTAAAACCTATCGCCACAAGTACCGCAAATGTGCCAACCAAAGATACAGGAATAGCAATCATAGGAACAATCGTAGAACGCCATTTACCTAGGAATAAATAAACAGCAAATACCACCAAACAAAATGCTTCTAGTAACGTATGGACAACTTCTTCCATAGAGGTTATAACAAATTCGCTGGCATCAAAAACTATAGAATATTTAATGTCATTTGGGAACCTTGCAGATAGTTCTTCTAATTTTTTCATTACTAAAGATGCTGTTTGTACTGCATTAGAACCTGATGCCTGAGAAACCATGATACCAGCAGCTGGCTTGCCGTTATAATCACTTTGCACGTCAAGTGTTTGAGCTCCTAATTCTACTCTTGCAATATCTTTAAGTTTTAGTATACCATTACCGTTTGCATCACCTGTTCTTAAAATAACTTCGCCAAATTCTTCTGCTGTAACAAGGCGCCCCTGGGTTGATAAGTTTATTTGTAATTCTTGGTCTTTTGGAGCAGGTTGGGCCCCGATACGTCCCACGCTGGCAATGAGGTTTTGAGTTTGAAGTGCACCAACAACATCAGTTGTTGCAATTTTCATAGTTTGCATTTTTTGAACATCTAGCCATATGCGCATAGAATATTCAAGAGAAAAATTAGAAACACTGCCCACACCATTGATACGGCTGAGTTCATCAATTACGTTAATGGTAACAAAGTTGCCTAATGTCAAAGAGTCATAAGTTTCACCTGGAGAATAAAATGCAATTGCAAGTAACATTGCTGATGAATTTTTTTCCACTGTAATGCCTTGAGCAACAACTTCTGATGGTAGTGATGGTTGAGCTTGGGAAATACGGTTTTGCACGTTTACCACGTTCATATTTGGATCGGTACTGAGATCAAAGGTAACAGTCAAAGAATATGAACCATTGTTGTTGGATGATGATTTCATATACATCATTTTATCAACACCATTCATTTTTGATTCAATTGGCTGAGCAACAGATTCTTCCACCGTAGCAGCGTTTGCACCAGGGTAAACAGCACTTACTGTAACAGAAGGAGGAACAATTGACGGGAATTGTTCAATAGGAATAACCATGATTGATATAAAGCCAGCAATAGAGATAATCAACGATATCACTATTGACATACGAGGGTGGTTAATAAAGAATTTTCCCAATGTTATGCTCCCTTATTATTTTCTTCTGTATCTGGTTTGAAATCAGTCTTTTTATATTTAAGTTTCATTCCTGGTCTGATTTTCTGTAAGTTGTTGATAATAACTAAATCACCATTTTCAAGACCACTATTGATAATATAATTAGCCCCGCGTTCTTCCCCAATCACAATAGGTCTTGTTGCAACCGTTCCTTTTTTATCAATTACCATAACAAAATAATTGCCCTGAGTAACAGTTGCCACTGATTGAGGGATTATTGCTCTGTCACTTGGAACTGGTTCTTGTAATGTTATAAGTGCGTATTGACCTGGTAAAACAGCCCCATCTTTGTTTGGGAATTTAACAGTAGTATTAACAGTATTTGTAGAAGTATTTAATAGCACGTCAAAAGAATCGATGTATCCTTCTTCTTCATATACAGTGCCATCTCTTAAAGTCATTTTAACTTTGATTGCTTTTCTTTTTTCAGGAGAAGTAAGATATTCATTAAATTGCACTAAAAATTCTTCACTTATACCTATATCAACATTAATAGGGTTGCTATCTACTATTGTGGTTAATATTCCGCTTTCAGGGCCAACTAAATTACCTTTATCAAAATTGCTAAAGCTGATTTTACCAGAAATAGGGGCTTCAACATTAGTATATTTTACATTAAGTTCTGCAATTTCTAAAGCTGCTAGTGATTGCATAAGAGTAGCTCTTGCGCCGTCAAAGCTTGCTTTTGCCACATCGTAAGCTGCTCTTGAAGTGTTGCCGTTTTTAAGTAGTTCTTCAGATCTTAATAAATCAAGCCCTGTTTTTTCTAAATTAGCTTTGGCAGCAATTACTGCTCCTTCTGCCGATTTAAGGTTTGCTTCATAGCTGTCTGGTTCAATTAAAAAAAGTTTTTGACCTTTTTTAACATAGCTACCATCTTTAAATTTTTTACTTAAGATATATCCAGAAACCCTAGCCATAACGTCAACCTTATCATCTGCTGAGGTGAAGCCTGAAAATTCATAATTATTTGAATATGGCATTTTTTTAATTTCAATAACATCAACAACAGGAGGTGCCATTTGAGGTTTTTCTTGTTCTTTTTTACAAGCGCTCAAAGGCAACATAACAGCCAGTAAGGTTATCATAAGGGTATTTTTTTTCATTTTGTTCACCATAAAATTTATTAAGTTGTTTTTGTTAATTGCTTAAAATTACTTTGTTTTTTTCGATTTGTAAATAGAAAAAATTATACCACCAACCAATATTCCAACAGTTGTACCAAGTGATAGTATAGTCGGCAGATGTATACCAGTTTTCACAAGAAATACTTTGGTTCCTACAAAAATCAATACAATTGCAAGCGCATGCTTAAGATAGTGGAATTTTTGGGTGCTTGCCGCTAATAAGAAGTACAAAGATCTTAATCCTAAAATTGCGAAAATATTACTGGTGTATACTACGAAAGTATTAGTGGTTATCGCAAAAATAGCAGGTACACTGTCTACCGCGAAAATAACATCGCTTAGCTCAATAACAATCAGTGCCAAAAATAAAGGAGTGATGTGTAAATGATTTTTTTCATCACGGACAAAGAAATGTTCTTCGTTATGGTCATACTTGATTTTAAAGTATTTTTTAGCCAGTTGAATGATTTTATTATTTTCAATATCAGGTTTTTGATTAATTGTAAGTATCATTTTTATACCTGTGAAAATTAAGAATGCTCCAAAAATTAATAAAATCCATGCGAATCGTTCAATTAAATGGCTGCCCAATAAAATCATAATACCACGCATGATAATTGCGCCTAAGATACCCCAAAACAGAACGCGTCTTTGTAAGTGTTGTGGAATCATAAAGTAGGAAAAAATCATGGAAATTACGAAAATATTATCAATAGAAAGACTGAATTCAATAACATAACCTGTAAAGAATTTCATGCCAAGGTCAGCCCCAGAATAATAAGTAAGCCAGCCGCCGAATAACATTGCAATGGAAAAGTATATAGAACAAAGAATAAGGCTTTGTTTTACGTTGATTTCGCCGTGAGTGTGTTTTTGGACAATTCCTAAGTCAACCACTAGTATCGTAATTGTGATTGCAAGAACCATAAGCCAAGACCAAATAGGCATATCAAGCCATGTATTAAATAAAAATTCCATAATATTTCCCCAAAATTAAATTGTTGTATTTTGTTTTTCAAGTGGCTATACTATACATAGTATTTTTAAAATGTAAATTGTTTTTATATAGGAGCTTTTCAATGTATTTTTGGGTCATCATGCTTTTTTCTTTGGTAACGGTTATGACTTATAAAATGGCTGGTCGCCATGATGTGTTTGACACAAAGTATGCCCCAAGTATGGAAGGCGAAATTGCATCGTTTGTTGGTCAACATAAAGCAGCTCTTAAATATGTTGAAAATAATCCTTATACTTATACTATAACGGGCGAGGCTTTACCTAGTTCTGATTATGAAAAATATGCGCCAGCAGGTCATATACAAACCGAAATAAGTACAGATGTCGATAGATATAAATCAGTTGTTTATTGTATTTCTATGGACACTACTACTCCTGGTATGGTAGGTGAGTGCGGTACTGCTAATAGCATGGACTTTTTAGTGACATATGGTCAATTTCCTGAAAAATGGACCTCTGATGAAATGTTGCCATATTTCCAAGTAGCATTAGGCAGATATACATCAAGAAATAAAAATATAGGTTTTGTAGAAGGAGCTCCGCCTACAACCACTGGATCTATCAGAGGGTCAAACTATGTTATACGTTCTGTGCAAGGAAATAATGTATATCTTCCAGCAATGTTTGATTGCGTTGAAGATGAAAAAAGTGCTTTGGGACAAATTGTGTTCATGACGCAATTGACAAATACAGAGCCGGATAAATTTGTAGAAGCCCACGTTGACGGTCTTTGTGATTTTAAACTTAGCGGTTCTACACCTTAACTCTTAAAGTGGAAAGTAAATGCCATCGGATGATATCCACCATTCACTTTTGATGAATGATATGATATCTTTTGTTTTAAATAATTCTTCTATACTAAGGGTGGTTGTGATTTTAACGGTATTGGACTTTTCTATGTTCAAAAGTCCAGTGTAATACATATAATTATTATAAATGTCAGGATGCTTTATGATTTGCTTTATGTGAGATCCCATAGAAAGTTTGTTATTTTCATTTTTGTATAGCTCGATAGTTTTTTGTACTAAAGTATTATTTTGCATAGTTATTTTTGTGAAATTATTTTCAACTTTCAAGTAAATAGAGCCTAAGTCATAATTATAAAAATATGCGCTGGTAATTTTTTCATTATCATAATATATCCAACCAGAAATTTTAAATTTCCTTTTGTTGTTAATAAGGGCAAGTTCTTTGAAAAAATCAGAAGGATATTTTTCAATCCATTTAAGAGTATCAATCTCTAAATTTAAAAACGCAAAAAGGGTAGGATTATTTATTGCATAATCATATTTTATGATATCTTCTTTGTGATTTTTGATGATAGCAGTGTGATAAAAATAAAACCCGCCAGCAATAAGCGTAATTAGGAGTGCAAGTTTTTTCATTTTCTGCCCTCATTAATTATTTTTTCTATATCATAATAATCACTACATTTTGTTTTTTCACACTTGATGAAAGAATCGACAACAATGGTATTGTTTAATAAAGTTTTATCTCCAGGAATGGAAACTAAAGTTCCTTTTATTAAATAATATCCAGATATAGCAGGTAGACCTGAAATTTTTGCTTTAATAGGATATGAAGTGAAAATGTTGTCATTATTTATATTGTCTACCAAAATCATAGAATTAATAGTCTTTTTCCCTGTTAAATATGCATCAATGGAAAGAGAGGGTAGGTTGTCTAAAGTTTCAACCCCAAGCACATATGCGAGTTTTTGAATATTACTTTTGTCTTTTAAGTCTGTGTTTATTTGATTTGCTTTTACTTTATATGCATTGAGGGTATTGTTTTTTCTCGTACCTTCCTTTTCTATCCACCTGTTTTTGTGGTAAAGGGAGATTGAAAACAAAGTTTGGTTGACATCAAAATCAGGAGAAATAGCAGCATTTAAATTGATGGTTTTTGCTTTTGGGCAAAAAGTGTTTGCGTATTCGGTAGCAGTTGTAATTAGTTTTTCAACACTTTTATCATCAAGAAATATGCTTTTATTTGTGGTCAATGCTGTTATGTTAAAGGTCTTACAATCTTTATCTGCAACATATTTTATATTTAAAAGTGGGTCATCTTCGATTAAATAAAGGTTAGGATAATCTTTTAATATTGGTAATCTGAAATATGGTAATTGTTTGTTCGATAGCTCTACTATTACTTCAGCATTAGCAGAAAAGGAAAATAAGATAAAAACTGATAATATTTTTTTAATCATACAATATTTTATAGTACATAATAAATTATAAAACAAGGTAATAATCATTGTGTATTGTTGATAAATAATATATTGTATCTCTATGAAAATAAATGGTTGGTTAAATATTAATAAGCCTTTGGAAATGTCATCAGCAAAAGTTGTGGCAATTTTAAAACGAATCCTTGGGCTTAGTAAAAAAGATAAAATAGGTCATGGTGGTACATTGGATCCTATGGCTAGTGGTGTGCTTCCGATTGCAATTGGCGAGGCTACAAAAACTGTCTCATACGTTATGGATGGGCAAAAAGGATATGATTTTTCTATTTTGTTCGGGCAAGAAAGCGATACAGGTGATTGTGAAGGCGAAATTGTAAACGTTGATGAAGATTTGCAATCAAAGGCTATTGATATAGGAAAAATAAATAAAATTTTACCAGATTTTATAGGCGATATAGAACAGACTCCTCACAAATACTCAGCTATAAAGGTAGATGGCAAGCGTTCGTATGAACTTGCAAGAAGTGGCGAGGATTTTGAGTTAAAATCAAGAAAAGTCCATATTTATGAGCTTGTTTGTACTGGAGGCGCCGATAATATATATAATTTTAGTGTAAAATGTTCAAAAGGAACATATGTCCGATCTCTGGCAATTGATATTGCTAAGAAAATGGGGACTTTTGGCTATGTTTCAAAGCTTCATAGAACTAAATGTGCAAATTTTTTAATAGATGATGCGATTTCACTAGACTTTTTTGAAAAAATCGGTAATACTAGCGACATCGAAAGATTCTTGATCCCAATAAAGGATACGCTGGACGACATCTCGGGTATCTCTGTTTCGGATCAAGACGCCGTGAGGCTTAGGTATGGTCAGCGTATAAAAATTCCCAACCTTAATGGAAATGGTGAAATTTTAAAGGCTGAAAATAATAACAATCTCATAGCAATAGTGTGTGCAGACGTTGATATTCTTCGTCCGGTACGCGTATTTAATAATGATTAATTTTAATAAAGGGAGAAAATCCGATGTCGATAACTAAAGACACAAAAACAAAAGTAATTTCTGATTTCGCTATGAAATCAGGTGATACAGGTTCAGCTCAAGTTCAAGTTGCAGTTCTTACAAGCCGTATTTTAAGCTTGTCTGAACATATGAAAACTCATAAAAAAGATTTCGCGTCTCGTCGTGGTCTTTTGGCAATGGTAAGTAAACGCCGTAGCTTGCTTGATTATATGAAAAGAAAAGATAATGCAAATTATCAAGATGTAATTAAAAGATTAGGTTTAAGGTACTAATTATAAAGTGAAAACTTTTAAAGAAATATCACTATCTTTATACAGCGGTTTCAGGAAAGGAATTTTTTTCTTTCCTGATTTTCGCATTTAAAAATCCTGTTTCATAGGGAAATAGGTGGCTTTTGCCATAGGGGTGAAAGTTTCGAATTTTATAAATAATGTAAGGAAAAACATGTTTAATATATTTAAAAAAGAAATTGAATGGGGTGGAAAAACACTAACAATCGAAACAGGACATATGTCAAGACAAGCTTTGGGTTCTGTGGTTGTTACTTACGGTGATACAGTGGTTCATTGTGCGGTTTGTGCTGCGAAACAACCTACTATATCAGATGATGGATTTTTCCCTCTTACTGTAAACTATCAAGAAAAATTTTATGCAGCAGGGGCTATTCCTGGTGGCTTTTTCAAACGTGAAGGCCGTCCAAGTGAAAAAGAAGTTCTTACTTCTAGATTAATTGACAGACCAATTCGTCCTTTGTTTGCTGATGGTTTTACAAATGAAACTCAAGTTACTTGTACAACTTTGGTACACGATAAAGAAAATGATCCAGATATCGTAGCATTGGTTGCTACATCTGCTGCTATTACTATTTCTGGTCTTCCATTCTTGGGTCCAATTGGTGCAGCAAGAGTTGGTTATATTGATGGCAAATACGTTCTTAACACTCCATTATCACAAGCTAGTGAAAGTCAGCTTGATTTGGTAGTAGCTGGTACAAAAGAAGGCGTTTTGATGGTAGAATCAGAAGCGCAAGAATTACCAGAAGATGTTATGTTAGGTGCGGTTGCATTCGGTCATGAATCGTTTATGCCAGTAATTGATATGATTATTGCACTTGCTGAGGAAGCTGCTAAAGACCCTTATGAAATGCCTGATGCTCCTGCTGAACTTGCAGAAGTAAAAGCAATTTTAAATGATAAAGTTCTTGAAGATTTAAAAGTGGCTTATAAAAACACGAAAAAAGCTGAACGTATTAAAGCTGTGGGTGAAGTTCGTGAAAAAGCAAGAGAATTATTCGCTGAAAATGAATCTTATGCGGCTGTATTCAACAGAGTTTTCCATGATTTAGAAGCTGATGTTGTTCGTGGTGCAATTCTTGAAACTGGTGTTCGTATTGATGGTAGGGATACTAAAACAGTTCGTCCTATCACTTGTGAAGTTGG
>CAYJES010000045.1:0-9627 GCA_964369365.1 uncultured Lactobacillales bacterium
TTTTTTATATGCAAAATAACGCAAAAGTTTATTGCCGCGAAGTCTGATACAGCCTTTATTATTTAGGTCAACTAGTTCTTCACGAAAAGCGTTCCATAGTTCTGGTTGGTTTTCTTTTGGTGATTGTTTTATTTTATTATATTGTTGTTTTAAAACATTTGAAAACACTTCTTTTATTAGAAAATCAAAATATTTCTTAGGTCCTTTTTTATAGATTTCGTAAATAATATTTAAACCTTTATGATAACCTTTTATATGTTTTGGCTGGGCCACAAATTTTGATAAAGAGTTCGGATTGTCTTCATAATAATACAATTTTTCTTTTATAATAACTGTCTTAGGCGATTTAGCAACAGCCATAAAAGTATGAAGAGCATCTTCGAAATATGGCATTTTTTCATAACCTATATCATTTATAAAATCCCTTTTATACAATTTAGACCAAGACGGAAAATGAATTTTGTAATCACATCTTTTTTTAGTATGGTACAGTGGATTTTTTGATACTTTATATTTTATTTTATCAATAGATTTCAGCATCTTATTACAAAAACCAGCAAAAGATATATCTTTTGATTTTTCAAAACCAAATTCCACCATATCGGCATTATGTTTTTGGGCAAAAGTATAAGCTATTTCCAATAATCTAGGGTGAATGCAATCATCACCATCCATAATATAGATGTATTTTCCGGTTGCTTGCGATTTACCAGCATTTCTTGCCACCGAAACCCCGCTGTTTTGTTGGGTGATGATTTTAATGCGAGAATCTTTACTTGCGTACTGCTTTAAAATTTCGTCCGATTTATCGGTCGAACCATCGTTTATGCAAATGACCTCAAAATCAACAAAAGTCTGCGCAAGCACGCTGTCCAAACATTGTTCAAGATATTGACCAACATTGTAAACAGGGATTATTATTGAAATTTCAGCCATTACTATAATATTTTTCCTATAATTTATACCACATAAAACTTTTAACGCAGTATATTTTAAATTACATATTTTTCAAGATTATTATATTTTTATTTGAAATTAGATTTTTTAAGTTTTGAATCCATTGACAAAACAGGAATTTTAAATATTTTCAATACGTTCTTTCCTGATTTATTGATTTTGTATTGAAAGAAAAAATTAACAATAGATCGCAATAAAATATATCCATTTAATTTATGTTTTTTCACAACATATTTAACCAATTCTTTTTGTTCTTTTTTTCCGTACGACCCACTTCTAGTATTATGTGATTGCCTATAATAAAACAATATTTTAGGTATTCTGTAAAATTTTTTATTATCATAGATGAAATTGCACCAAAATTCCCAATCTTCTAGACCTTTTTTCATATTTTCATCATATCCATCGTACTTTACCCAATCAGATTTTTTATAAAGCGCTGAACAAACAACATAATTGTTTTTTGACATATTTAATTTTGTTGGGCTGGGTAAATATTTTATCCCTGATTTAGCACCGAAAAAAGCAACTTCTGAATATATTACATCGCCTTTTTCTGATATCATTGAGTTATATAGAAGTTCAAGGCAGTCGGGCGTTATTTTATCATCACCGTCAAGAGGATATATATACTTGCCAACCGCCATATTAATCCCATTGTTGCGGGCTGATATTACCCCCGTGTTTTCTTGGGTTATTATTTTAATGCGAGAATCTTTACTTGCATACTGCTTTAAAATTTCGCCCGATTTATCAGCAGAACCATCGTTTACGCAAATCGCCTCAAAACCATCAAAAGTTTGCGCAAGCACGCTGTCCAAACATTCACTTAGATAGCTCTCTGCATTGTAAATTGGTATTATTATTGATATTTCTGGCATTGTACTCTCTTATTCGAAGAAAATCATATCAACTAAATAACGTAAAACTTCACGTTATATAGTGCGCATAAAGAGAGTACTAATCTCTAATAAATTAACAATTTATATGTTCATAATAATAGTGGATTATAAAATAATGTAAAGATAATATTGCTGAAAAAAATCGCCGTGATTAGAGGCGACTGGAAGTTAGTACCTATTACGCGAATAGTGCAGTATATTGACCGGAAAGTTTATTTTACTGCCTTCCAGTCTTAATATAACCACAAGGCATATAAAATTTAATGTCATTATATTTGACACACGTAAAGAGGGTACTATACCTCGGACAAGTCATCATCTTATCTGGGAAACATCATAAATGAAAAACAAAGTTCTGTAAAGCTAAAAAAGATATCTTTATTATTTATAAAATTTTGCGATTAAGATTTTTCAAAGTTGTTTTATTTAATTTTTGGGGCTTTTTTATATAAGAACTTTTGAATTTTCTTGATATTCAGCCTCGCCTGAGCAGTTTTTTCATGTTTTGACAATTTATTGGCGATGATAGAGCCAAATTTTTCAAAAGTTTTTTCATAAGTCATATTAGATGCAATTTGGTATGCGTTATCTATTAATCGCTGTTTATCTTTTTGATTGTTTTCGTAATATAAAATCTTGTTGATTATACCTGATGAATCTGAATTATTAACAATAATACAATTATCATTATCTTTTCCTATATCCAAAACCAACCCAACATTCGTAGTAATAACGCAAGTTTTACACGCCATGCTTTCCAGAACAGTTGCTGGGCCGCCTTCTATATCCGATAGCATTAAGTAATAATCCAGAGATTTATACAATCTGGGCATTTTTTTATCGTTTACATATTTTGTGTATTTAATATCTGCGCCATTAGAGTTTAGCTCTTTAACCAACTGGTGCCAACCTGCACCCGAAAGAATAAAGCGAAAGTCTGATAGTTTGTTTTGCGATTTTAGCTCTTCTATCAGCTTTAAAAAGTGTCTTATTCCTTTTCTGTCTTTCTGGTTACTCGAATTTTTTGCGAAAAATCCCAAGGTTATCTTGTCTTTTTTCTTTTTGAACAAGGGAGGATGCTCTTTTAAAAATTGCTCTTCTATTCCGCAGTGGACAAGAGAAACTTTGTCAGCAGGATAACCAAAAACTTCGCTGAGACTGTTTTTCCAGTAGCTGGACACAGTGATAATTTCTTCCGATGCAAGGACAAAAGGGCGCATATAATCATCATCAACCCAATGATGAACCGTATTTATTATAGGAGTGTCGGTAAGGTCTTTTATCTCAGAAACCAGATATGGTAACAAATTTATAATTAAATCAACGTCTTTAAGTAGATGGATATAATATTGGGGATCTTTCTTTAGATGATGTACGCTGAATAACAAAAAATCGTATTTATGTTCATTAAGTGCCTTTATGTTTTTTGCCCATCTTTGCAATATCCAGCCATTAATATCATAAGAAACAGCTATTAGTGGGCGTTCTTTTACATTTAAACGTTTCCCAAAAAAAATCATACACTTTACCCTTTTGTTGTTTCAGTTAAAATATTAACTACATTTTCTTTTTTCTTGTATGAGAAAATTTTTAGACCGAATAAATAATAGGTTCTTTTTCCTGTATTATCTTTTACTTTATTAAGTATCCAAGAATTATTTTTATTTATCTTATTTTTTAACTTTCTGAAACTTTGGGGTGATAATAAACTTTTTGCATCAGATAATACTTCTTGTTTCATTTTATCAGAACAATTGACCAATTGATAATTAATATTTGATATTACATCATATTCAAACGTTTTTTTGTAAGCATTATATTTGTTTGAATTTTCCAAACTTTCCTTTAATAATTTTAATGCCTTGATGATATTAGGGGCTCTTTTTGTTTTTTGCGATGTGATACTTCCATCCGATTCAATACGATAATTATAAAGAACCTTATTAATATATCCTATTTGTTTGGTTAAGATTAATGCCATTCTTGTAAAAAATATATCGGTGCATGATGACAAATTTTGAAACCTTAGATTGCTTGTTTCGATAAAAGATTTTTTGAAAACCTTAGTCCATGTGACAGGAGATGTGATTTTATACAATTTCCCAGAAACCATCAATGGATTAAACGGATTTTTATTAGGAAGGTATCTTTTATTTAAAAACTTACTTGTGACAATTTCTCCACTTTTTTTGATGTAATTAGCATCAAACAAAACGATATCGATATCTTTGTTTTTATTAATATAATCAACTATATTTTCAACAGCATCAATTTCCATAAAATCATCGCCATCCACAAACCACAAATATTTTCCAATTGCTATGTCAATACTAATATTTCGTGAAAAGCTTAATCCTTTATTTTCTTGAGTGATTATTTTAATACGGCTGTCTTTTTTCGCGTAACAGGTCAAAATTTCGCCCGTTTTATCGGTAGAGCCATCATTTATGCAAACCAGTTCAAAATCAGAAAAAGTCTGGGCAAGCACACTGTCCAAGCATTGGGGCAAGTACTTTTCCACATTATAACAAGGCAATAATATTGAAATTTCTGGCATTTTATATCCTTTTAATCACTCAGAATTTATAACATACACTACAATAATATCAACAGAAATCTATTATTTATAAAATTGGGCAATTGCGGTTTTGTCTTGGTTGGATTTTTCTAGACCTTCCTTTAATTCAAAATAGCAATCGACTAGGTTGGTTTTGCATTTAGGGATTTCGTTTGGTGCTAGGTATATTTCGGGAGGCGAGATTTTATAAGGCTTATCAATGTATTCGGCCCTAGCGCATGCAGCTAGGCACACCAAGGTTAACAATAGCAACAGCGGTTTTGTCATTTTCACATTCCTTTCTTTTTATTTTGATTTGGTTGGTTATTTTTAAATCGCTTATTTGTTTTTTCTTTAACGCTTGTAGTTTTTTAGCAAAATCCAACCTAGCCATCGATAACGAAGATTGCATATTTGAAATAGTCGTTTGTTGAAGGGAAACTTTGTCGGATAAATGGTTGTTCATAAAAAGCAAATATCCGATAAATAAAATCACTGCACCGTAAATGTATTTATGCATTTTTTAATCCTCCTGCGGTTCGGTTTGATGAAGCCCGAAATAACATTTGCTTCCGAAATAGGTATAATCGTCTTTGTAATGTTCACAATCTATGCGAAGTTCTACATGCACCCATTCGCGGCCATTTTTATATTCAAGTATGAGCTTGTTATATTCTGATGGACTTTCCTTTATTTTCTTAGCCAAATCAAAAGCGTTAATCCCGATTGGAATGATGTCGACCGCGCTGCCTAGCATATGTTCGGAATTTTTAACTCCGCCCACTGCGACATTTAATTCGGGGCAACGGTACCAGCTGGAAATAGCGAAAATTCTGCCGTATTTTTCATATATAGGTTCCAAAGTCAATTTGGCAAGGTGGATTATCCGTTCAAAAGTTTCTTCATCAACGTCCGTATTATCTATACCTTTTTGGGTGGCAGTATAGCTGTACGTTGCATCGTGTAATTTGTAATATCTTGATATTTTCATTTAATTTTCTCCATAAAAAAAATCAATATAACGGACAACTACTGCGGATAACTGAGAGATTGCTAAGTCATGTAATACCTCTACACTCCTGTCGCAATTTCTCATTTATCCTATTATTTGCCTCGTTATCTTGATTTTTGGTTGTTTTATTTTTTGATTTTTTGCGTTGTTTTTGGTTTTGTTTTATAACCCCATAACGTCATGCCGGACACCGATCCGGCACCCATAGTGGCAAGTGTTAATGGATTCCGTGTCAAGCACGACAATGACAAAATACGGCGCACAGAATGACAGGCATTTCTGCATCAGTTGTCCATTATAACAAACCAAAAAAATCCAGAGAATGAGGGGATTAATAGGATAAGCGAGAAATTGCGACAGGAGTGTAGGGTCGCCTACATGACTTAGCGATTTAGAGGCTATCCGCAGTAATCATCCATTATGTGGATTTTTTAGAGCAACCTTTTGCATACACCCACGTTCCGTCATCTCTAACACAATCGAAAAATGGTTGATATAACAACATAAAACAAATGCTGATTACCATAAATAAAAAGGATAAAATGAATAAAGTGTTGTTTTTTGGGTTTGGTTTAAATTTCAAAATTACCAAAACCATACTTGTCAAAAATAAAAATCCAGATGCAACGTATGACCAATAAATGTTGTCAATACTGCTGGTTGGGCTTTTTACCATAAATTCAACCCCGTGGCACCATATGGCAAACACAATTCCGATTGAAATCCCGGTTGTGATGATTTTTAATTTCCTTAACATAACAACACTTTTATCATAGTTTTATTTATCATGCAAATGATTGTGCGATAAAAATTTGTTTTCTTTGTTTGCCATCAAAACGTTTAGCGAGCCATAGGTCAAAAACAATCCGACATAATTCGCATCATAACCAAAAAAGGCAAGTATAACCGCAACGATAAAAGCCATGAATACTTGCAATCTTTTTTGCGAGAAACAGTTTTCATAGTCTTGAAAAAACTCTAGCATTTTCCTATCCTTTCTTTGTTTTCTTTACTTTCGGTGAAAGCTTCTGATATCTTCTTCGATACGTTTAAAGCCTGCGTCGACGTTAGAAGTCAGGACCTCAAGCTTTGTTTCGATTGCGATTAGTTTTATTGGCAATCTGAGTTTATCCAAATCGTTAATCCTGTGATTTACAAGTTCAAGCTTAGAATTTAAAGGCGAGGTCTTAGCGTCTATTAGATTATTTACGTAATCGTCCATTTCGTCCTTTATTTCTGCGCGTTTTTGCCTGATATCCCACAGCACGACAAACAAGCGGTAAACACAAAAAATACCAATTATTATCATAACTGGCAGCGGAGCTTTTTCCAGTAATAGCTTGTAAATACTTTCCATTATCGATACTCCTTAGGCAGATGACCTCTGTTAAGTTCGCTTTCATAGCTTTCTTTACAATGATTTTCTTGCCAGAAAAACAGCAAGTTCACAAAGTGGTAAACAAGCCACCAACCCAAAAAATCATTCCTTTTACGGTAACAACTGGCGGAAAAAGTTTCGTCAGGATGGCCACCGAATAACGTATTTACAAATTGGTCCAGCGCAATGGCTAAGTTTAAAAAATATTCTTTCATTATCCTATCCCCTCTATCGTTTCGCCTGCGTTGATTTTAGCGATAAGTTCATCTTTATTAACAAACATAATGTCTAGTAGTTCAGGCGTTATTCCAAAGGTTTCACTTGCCCCGTCTAATAGCGGGTGGTCTCTTTCCACAGAATTTGCATAGGTAAATCTTATTTTAATGTCTGGGTCGCTTTCTACGTATTCTTCAATCTGTGCCAAAGTAATCGGCGATAGGTTAGTTACCAACAGCAAAAACTCTGCCTTTGTCATTGACAGGTTGCTGGCTTGTTTTGAAAGTGTTTGCGTTGGTGCATAACCTGTTAAATACCAGTTTCCATTGTGTGCTTGCTCTACTTCCATTTCGCTCATTCCAATTGATTGGTAGAACTCTGTATTTGTACCAATACCAACCTCTACTTGTTTTGTTTCATTATTTATTATTTTTGCGTATTTCATTTTATTGACCTTTCATTGGGAAGTAATACATAGCTATTCCAGACGGAGTGCCTCCAGCTGATGCTGCATAATAAATTTTATCACCTGCAGAAGCGAAAAATCCACCCTGTTGTCCCTTTGGTATTCTAAATATCATAGGTCCCTGATTTTTTTCTGCGAAAAATATTATTCCGTCCGGGCTATATATACTTACACCTGCGGTATAATAACCTGTATAAGGCACAATCCATATGGAATTGAGGTTAGGAACATTTGCCATAGATATCCCAGCACTATAATCTGGGAACGTTCCGTTGTTACTAGCCGATATTGTATTACCTGTAATGGTTATGTTGTCGCCTGCGGTTAGTTTATTTTGTTTAGTGGCAAGCCCGCTTGTTAATGCCGAAGTGGTTGCATATTGTGATAAGTTAGGCAATCCAGTTAAGTCAGCATAAGCACCACTAGTAGCAACCTCTGATAATAATGATGTGTTAGCTTTACCGTCTAAAGTAGCTTGCAAATCAGTAATTGCACCTATTGTATGTTGGTCGGCAAGATTACGATTGGTTAACACGCTATGGTCGTTGGTTCCGCTTCCCCCTGCGCTGCCGCTGTTTTCTTTGGCTTTTTCTGCCCAGTATTCTGCCGAACCTTCTGGGCGTTCTTCTATTGTGCCGGTTGCCCAACTTTGCGCAGTTGTTATAACCGAAGAGCCTGCATTTCCAACTCTTGTTATTTGGGCGTCTGCTGTATTTGTTATTTCTGTACTTTTAGCAATTATTTCAGCGTCGACCTCTGCTATTACTGCTTGCGATGCAGATACAATATTTTCAGTAGCAGTCGCAGTTATAACTGTTATTTCGTTGTTCAATTCTGTTACAGCGACATCTTTTGCTTCATATATGTGATCTACTGTTCCTTGCATTTGGTTAAACGCGTTTAATAAATCTTGCATAGATATATTTTCAGCAGGGGTTATTCCGTGCCACGCAACTATCAAAGCAGGAAAAGCCATATTTACCGGTCTGTTTTCCTCTGCTGTTGGAACTACTGTAGATGCATCAAAACTAGCCATATAATTTGGCTGATACCTATCGCCTACACCTGAAAAACTTTCACTGCCAGCAAACACCCCAGAGGCTGTATTTACGCCCCCTCTTGCAAATTCGCCGGTTATATTACGGATTGCATCGGTTTGTTCTGAACCTATTACTCTATCGCTGTCTGGGTCTATGCCTGCGCCCATATCAAGATAACGCGGAAACTGACCGCGAACGTCTGGTGTTTTTGGCCAATATGATCCGCCTACTGCCTCTTGTCCATACAAATATGTATCATCGCCGGTCTTCCATATGCGCGCTAGTTCCGTATAAATGGCCGGGTCAAACGAACCACCGTCTGCATACAAAAAACCTGCCGGCAAAGACATAGCAGTATATGGCAATATCATACCAACCGGAAGCCTGCCCACTACTTCACCTGTGTCCTCTCTGGCTAGCCCGCAATATACAGCACTTGTTTGGCCGTCGATTACTGCGCCACTGTCCATATAACATTTAATCTCTGCCACGGCTCCCCCATACCTTACCGAACCTACATTGCCATATAAAACGCCATTCGGTGAAATAAACTTTAACCGCCTGCCCACTGTATAAAACTGGGTAAAATCCGTTATTTCGCTGGTATCCCTGATTTGAAATGTGCTTGTGTTTACGTATTCTATTACTCCGCCTGGGTTGAAATATGGCTGTTCAAGGTATGCACGTCGCACCCCGCCCATTAACGCCCTAGCGCTGTTATTTACCGAACTAGGCGATTGATGTTCAGGAAAACCGTCTGGCGGCACCCTGTTGTTGTTTTCATCGGTTGATGACCATAATGATATGTTACTCATTTTTCCTCCTTTCTTAAAAATCAACATAACGGACAAATACTGCAGAAATAGCGGACAAACCCTTTCGGTCATGTATCTTTTGTACACTCCCTTGGGGTTTTCCTTATTTCTTATTATTTCCCTCGCTCTATCGATTTTTGGTTTTTTGTGTTTGTTGTTTTTTGGTTTTTTCTTGATTTATTTAAATATGTCTTGTATAAAACTACAAAACATTTTGTTGGGATTATTTATGAAAATTATTTTTGCTTTTTCTTCTTTATTATTGCTTTCTGGTTGTGGCTATA
>CAYJES010000046.1:0-8795 GCA_964369365.1 uncultured Lactobacillales bacterium
CAGTACAATTATTCAAACTACTAATATAGACTTTACGGGCGCTAATATCAACAGCATTTCTTTTGATAGCGGCTCTATGCTTGGTGTAAATGACACTATTAATCTTATATCATTTGATAATGCAACTGGGTCAGTTGATCAAAATGGAGAAATTGTAAAAAGTGCAATAGGTTTATCCAAAATGATTGAATGGGAAATAAACCAAACATCTGGTGAACTTACCGCTACGATTAAAAACATTACAGCCAATCAGCAAACAAAAGCATTGGCAGAAGGAATAATCGGTGGTGTAGGCTTCCTTAACCAAGGTGCTGATGTAATTATGTCAACTGGATTACAAGCGATTGAAACTGCACTTGCAAATAGCAACTTTAACATTGCTCCTTTCTTTGGAATATCGGGTGGTTCATATAAATATAACACTGGGTCTTATGCAGAAGTGGACGGATTTTCATTGTTGGCAGGTCTTGGATATGACACGCAAATTGATGATAAAGATTTGACAGTTGCTGTGTTTATTGAATCAGGAAATGGTAGTTATGATACTTATAATTCATTTTCTGGACTATCTAGCGTAAATGGAAGTGGCGATAATAGCTATATCGGAGCGGGCGTCATGGGAACATTTGAAGGATTAGGAGATGATAAAAATATGTACATAGACGCATCTTTAAGGTTTGGTAAAAATGATACTGATTTTTCTTCCTCTGACTTTACAGGATTTAATAATGTAAGTTATGATGTTGACGCTATGTATTATGGATTTCATTTAGGAGCTGGGAAAATTTATACAATAGATGAAAATTCTGAACTTGATGTATATGGTAAATTCCTGCTGACCTATCAACAAAGCTCTGACACTACTATATACGGCAATAGTGTTGAATTTTCAAGCATAAATTCAAATAGATTCCGTGCCGGAGCAAAATACAAACATGATATTTATTATGGCGGTGTTGCCTATGAATATGAAGCAAACGGTGAAGCAGATATGAAAATATCAGGTATTTCAACCTCTGCACCTAGCTTAAAAGGCAGCACAGGAATTTTTGAAATAGGCGTAAATGTTGAAAATATAATAGATACTGGCTTGGATATTAACATAGGTGTTAATGGATACATTGGTGTTCGCGAAGGTTTTTCTGGATCTGCCCAAGTTATTTATAAATTTTAATAATATAATTCATAACTTCGCAAATCAATAGTCAACATTATTGATACATACTATATAAACAGAATAAAATTATTATCTATTTAGGCTGGGTGAAATCAAACACAACTTTTGCTAGTTCTGTATTGCCTGATTTAATTATATGGATAGAGCTGTCTTCTTTTAAATCAACCAATACATCAACTGTTTCATTTTGTTTGCATTCTTTTCTATAAGAAACCCTAAATTTAGATATTTTTTTGCTCTCTAATACTTCATCAGGAAGAGAGTTTACCGCCCATTTTAAAAACACAGCATTATTAACATGTTGGTTAACGTCTATATCATCAAAACTAGCAACAGTAGTTTTTGCGTAATCAATATTTTCAGGAGTTGGAATTTTCGGAAAATCTGTATCAAATGCACGTTCTTTAATAATCGAATATTGTGGCGATTTTTCCTTGATAGAAACGGGTCTTTTACTGTTTAAATCCATCAGTATAAATTCGCCAGACGCCTTAATCAAAGGTTTTTTATTTTTGTCGCAAATGATAAAATCCCTGATGCCATAGAATTTTTTTTCACCAGATGGCCACGTTACAATTTCGATTTCATCATATCTTTTTGGAGATGATAAAATTTCTGTGGCGTAACCTCCTATGATCCAAAACAAATTGTTATTAACACAAAAATTATAACCAATATTCATTATTTCAGCATGCTTGTCTGCTATAATTTGAAATAAATTAAGTATAGATTGAAGTCTTATTTTACCAAATTTATCGCATTCATGATGTTGTAATATGTGCGTTTGTGTATATTTTTTGATTTCAACCATTTTTTGCCCCTATTTCGTATTTTATATATAATACACACTTTATTTTTTTAAAACAGTATTTTTATTCTTGCAATATATTTTTCATCATTTATAGTACTTTTATAGTATTATTAAAGGAGATTAAAAAATGAAAAACAAATTAGTATTAATATCAATCATATTTGCATCATGTTTTGCAACATATTTCTTTGCCACTTACAATCCCAATCAAGATAAGGTCGTAGTTATTTGGAGCAGTGCTGATGAAATGGTTGCAAAAAGAGTTGTGTTGCCTTATGTAACAAATGCTATGAAAAAAGGATGGTTCAAGGATGTTACCCTTATGGTTTGGGGGCCTTCTGCTAATACTGTTGCAAAAAATGAAGAACTGCAAACCCTTATAAAAGAAGCTCAAAACGCTGGCGTATATACCGAAGCATGCCTTGCTTGCGCTGATTCTTATGGAGTAACTCCTGTACTGGAAAAGCTGGGCTTTGATATGAAATATATCGGCGTACCACTCGCAACCTATTTAAAAACCGGATATAACGTCCTTACTTTTTAATAATTAAGAAGTGATAACATTCCTCTATCATAAAAAGGCACCCAATAGGGTGTTTTTTTTATTATTAACAGAAATGAGTTTTGATAAAATTCCACTAATATTCATGTAGAAATAATGACTTTATATTAAAGAATTGCTTTGTTTTTAATTATATGGCACAATAATAGTATAGTTAATGTATTTTTAAGTAATTTATTATATTATTTATTACAATATAAAAAATAACGAGAATTAATATGGCTGATAAAAATAAAACATTACTATTTTTTGCTATTATTTGTGCTATGATTACATCGCACGATAGTAACGCACAAAACTATGTTACCTATCCTGAATGGGGTACAAATTTTTATTTAACCAATTCAGATATCGAAGTTGAACGAAATCATGTTATTGCCTTTAACGTTATCGAAAAAGCTATTTATGATACAACAAATCCAAGATATCGTTTTATTTATTATAATATTAACGATGCTCATGATGCAGCAACGCCTATATATTATAAATACAACTGGGGCACACCACCAGATATTATTTATGGTAAGGTTAATCCAGATGGCTATCCACAAGATAAAACGACACTCAAATATTTTAAATGGATCGCAGATGCTAGAGGTAATGCTTTTTTAAATGAAGGAGATATAGATAATTTTAGTGTCAAAGTTGCTGTGACAAGTCCTTCTGCTACACCAAATGGTTTGACAGAAAATACCAGATATATTGCAAACACATCATATTCAGGCCCTATTAATAATACATACGCAGGGCTTAATGCTTCATCTTCTAGTGCTATAGGTGTTGCAATCCATATTGCCACAGATATATTAGGCGGTGTTGGAAGTGGAGGCATCACAATAGGTAACATAACAGGTGATTTTGTTGATAATAGTGGGGTTACTTCTGGTGGCGTGTATGGAGGCGCGATTTATAACTCTAGGGGAATAATAGGTGACATTACCGGTAATTTTATAGGCAATACTATAACAGGGGGACACCTTGCAGCTGCAGCAATTGCAAATATAAACTCGGGGGAAATTGGCAAAATTGATGGTGATTTCATAGCAAATGGACTTACCCCAAACTCTGGCAATGATGGGGCTGGAGCTGCGATTACAAACAGAAATGGTACAGCAGCTTATAAGAGTTATATTGAAAGTGTAGATGGCGATTTTATTGGCAACTACATATATTCTGTAAATGGCAATGCGCGCGGTGGGGCAATTTACAATATGAGTAATGCAAAAATAGGCACTATTGAAGGAAATTTTATTGATAATAATGCAGTGGGGGCAAAGCAAGTATTCGGCGGGGCAATTAATAATGCTTCTTATGATATCAAACAAATAGGTGGTGAAATCATCACAATATCAGGAAGTTTTATAAACAATTATATTTCAACTTTTGGAAGCGCTGGTTTTGCAAGAGGTGGTGCAATAAATAATTATAGAGGTATAATTGAAAAAATTGATGGTGATTTTATTGGAAATTCATCTACTTCAACATATACAGGTCATAACGCAACACTCAATTATGGTAATGCAATCGGTGGTGCGATTGCAAACTTTAATGGTGATACAACAACCACTGCTGAGGGATACATAAAATCTATAACTGGTAATTTTAATGATAATAGAGCTGTTGCAACTGGGGGTATTGCTTCTGGTGGGGCAATTTACGCTGAAAGAGCAAATGTTGATAATATAGATGGAAGTTTTGTTGGTAATTATGCAATATCTGCATCAAACGCCGCTTATGGTGGAGCAATTTCTAATGTGAGCGGAAAAAATGTTGCTGCTACTATGACAATTAAAAACTCTTTATTCTTTAATAATTATGCAGGTGGCACATTAGCATCTGGTGGCGCAATTATGAACCAAGGAACCATAACGATTGGCGATTCAATTTTTAAAGAAAATTATGCAGAGGCAAAAAAAAGTGGCGAAACCTCGACAGGTGGAGCTATTTTAAACTATGGCACAATGACGATTAATAATTCTAGTTTTTATAACAATTATAGCCAAGCAATTACAACTGCTTCTGGGGGGGCAATATCAAACCACGCAAACTTAAATTTAAATGCTACAACTGGCGATGTTATTTTTTCTGGCAACTATTCAACTGATGCATCTGGAACAAAGAATATAGCAATTTATAATATGAATGTTACTGGAGAAAATCCTATTATCAATCTAGCCTCTCAAAACAATCATAAATTTATATTTTATGATGGTTTGTCGGGAGATGGAATTTATAACATTAAAGCTGGAACATCTATATCTTTGCTTGGCGAACATGCTGATTTTGATGACGTTTCTAAATTAAATTTTGAAGGAAGTGCTATTCTTTCTACAATTGATGATGAAATAAACACAACAAATTTGGGTAATAACATAACATTAAATAGCAATATAAATTATGGATTGGATCTTGACATTGAAACAGGTGAAGGTGATAAATTAACAGGAACAATTGTTTCTGGTTCTGGAAAAATTATAATAGATGAAATAAATATATTAAATCTGGATACTCCTAAGTATTTAGAAGTAAATTTACAATCTTTATCAAATGGGTTATTTGGATCAATCGGGCTTTCATCAAGCGAAGTTGTTGCAGACGGATATAAAGCGCAATCATATAACAACAGCACTGGGATTTTGACATTATTTAAAGAAATAACACTTAAACAAAGCGTCAACAATTCTGGCAGTAACAGAGCTTACGGATTATTTGCAAATGATTTTTCTGATGAAACCTTAGGTGTTTTCGGAGGCACCGACCTTACAATTATTGGGAATGGAAAAAATATAACAACAACTGCAAGCACAGTTGACGGCATGATCATGACCGCTGACCAAGTAATAAATATTAATAATGTCGGCATAATCAGCGGTTTTGCAAATTATTTTATTTCAGCAACCAACAGCAAAATTAATATTAATTCAGAAGCAGGAAACACTACTACATTTGAAAATGCTATTGTTGGTAATGCGGATATTAAAATAAATGACGGTGCGAATACTGGTACTGTTGCATTTGATGCTAATGTTTCTGGCGAGGTAATAACAATAGGCGGCGGCACAGTTAATTTTGGAGATATCAGTGTTAATACATCGTCAATTAACGGGTCAACAATAAATACAAATAATACAACATTTAATAATGCAACAATTTCAAATAATATTGTTATTGCTGATGGAAAAACAACGACATTTAATGGGACAACTGTTAATGGGTTATTATCTGGTGATGGCTCAATATTAAGTAATGCTGCAATATTTGCTGCAAACACAATTGGCAATGCAATTGAAATAGGCTCAGGAGTTACAACATTTAACGGATCAACTGTTAATGGTGCGTTATCTGGTGCTGGTACAATATTAAGTAATGCTGCAATTTTTGGCGCAACTACAATTGGCAATGCAATTGAACTGAGCACTGGCATTACAACATTTAATGGCTCAACTATTAATGGTGCGTTATCTGGTGCTGGCTCGATATTAAGTAATGCTGCAATCTTTGGAGCAACTACAATTGGCAATGCAATTGAACTTGGCACTGGCATTACAACATTTAACGGTTCAACTGTTAATGGGACATTAAGCGGAACAGGAACAATAACAACAAATGCAACAACAACATTTAATACCGCAATCCTTAACGATATAACTGTTGCAACTGGAACAACCACATTCAATAATGATGTTACAGGTGATTTAACAATAAATACTTCTGCAA
The DNA here is from genome assembly GCA_964369365.1 of uncultured Lactobacillales bacterium. Classification (GTDB taxonomy): domain Bacteria; phylum Pseudomonadota; class Alphaproteobacteria; order CAYJES01; family CAYJES01; genus CAYJES01. The sequence goes on from CAYJES010000046.1 coordinate 6,268, forward strand.
CTGCAAAAGCTGGCAATAATACAACATTTGGAATAATATCTGGGACCGGCAATTTAAGTGTTGATGCAGGAAAGGTCGCAAACTTAAACGGCGCTATTGCAAACACCGTTTCAATAAATAATGTTGGCACAATGAATGCAAATATTAATCAATCTTTTGGTGCAATTACTGGCAGTGGTAACTTAAACATAAAATCAAATTCAACATCTTCTTTTAGTGGTGACATTTCCAATGATTTGGTTATTGATAGCGGATCTGTTGCAAATGCAAATGCAGGTGCAAACTTTTCTGGCTCTATTACAAATGCGGGTACATTTAATATAAATGCAGATCAAACTTTTAACCAAGCAATTAATAATGAAAACGGTGTATTTAATGCAAATGCAAAAACAACATTAGCAAACACGTTTACAGGCGGCAGTTTCAATTTTAGTGATACTGAATTGGTATTAAGTGGTGCAAATGCAGATTTTTCTGGCACGAATGTTAGTGCAACAAATGGAACACTTAATACTATGAGAGATGGCATTAATGTTTATGATTTGGGAGGAGCAACCTTTACAAACACAAACCTTAATATTGATATTAACATTGACATTCAAACAACACCTAGCGTTAATGTTGATGTGACTAATGATACGTTTACAGGTGCTGCGATAGGATCAATGAAAATTGAAGATATAAATGTTTCTGGTATAGCTCCATCTGAAAATGTTAGTGGTGCAAGTGGAAGTTTAGACATTTTTACAGATACCAAGCTTACAATAACAGGTGAAGATTTTTATATTTTTTCTGACAATTATACTTTCTCATTAACAACTAATACAACAGACCATAATGAGCTGGATTTTATTCTGGTTGCAGCAACAAATAATCTTGAAACAGTTATTGAATCTATAGTACCTTCAAGAAAATATGTAATGACCAAAAATGAAGGTGCTGGTGTGGATAGCCATTTACAAGGCAACATGATTATTGAGGGCAATAACAAAACAATAGACAGTGGCAGTATAATTATGCAAACTGATGCATCATTAACACTTAACAATATTAATGTTGCAGCAGATATTACAAATAATTCTTCTATAATTGCAAACACAGCAAACTTTACAAGCGACATTTCAGGAACAGGAACAATCACAACAAATGGTTCAACCAGCTTTACTGGCTCAACTATCGCAAATAGTATCAATATTAAATCTGGCGTTACAACACTTGAAAGCGCAATAGTAAACAACGATATTTCTGGTGTTGGCTCCATTATTAGTATTGGCGCAACATTTAACAATGCAACAATTGAAAACAACATAAATGCTAGCGTTACTACTACCACTTTTAATAACGTTACTCTGAATGGGGAAGTTAGCGGCGCCGGCAGATTAACTTTTAATGGCACAAACAATATTAACGGCACCATAGCAACGACGGGGCTAACCAATAATGGTACAATTAATATTGAAGGGGATCTAAATACAAATGCTATAATCACAAATACTGGCGGAACATTTAACTTAGACCATGACATGACATTGAACAATGGCTTTAATGATGGAGCATTTAATTTATCTTCAGGAAAAACACTAACTTTAAATGGAAATACCGCAGATATCAACAATGCTATTTTCAATTCAAATTCTGGGAATATAAATGCAGCTGGTGATGGCATCCAATCTTATAACTTAGGCGGTGATGCAACCTTAAACACCTCAGGGCTAAGTATCGATATGACCCTTGATTTTGATGACAACCTTAAAGTCGAAGCAGATACTTTTTTAGGAGTTGTAGAAGGCGATATTACTATTAACTCTGTTGATTTTTCTGCCTCTGGCTCTACTCAAAACATATATGGTCATACTGGGGATATAATTTTATTTACTGATGTTAACTCTGATGTAAACATAAATAATAGTCTGGATTTTTTGGTGATGTCTAATTCTTACAGTCTTTTTTTAACAGGTATTAAAAATGGACTTAACTATACTTTTACGGCAAATCCAAACAATTTAATTGCGGCTATCACCTCTATTGTTGATACAAGACAATATATCATGAACACTGATGAAGGCACCGGAAATAGTTCTATGACTGGAAACCTTACTATCACTGGTAATGGCAAGACAGTAACCGGCGGTACTATTACTATGGATGCTAGTTCGGAACTTACAATAGATAATGCTAATTTCAACGCAAATATAGTTGGCAATGGCGCACAGGTTAATATAAAAGGTAGTGGCGATTATACATATGGCGGAACGATTGAAAATGCAAACATTGTTTCAAGTTCCGATATAACCAGAACCAGTCAAGATGCGAATGTAAGTTATACATTAAATTCTGGGACTTTAAAATATACAAATGATGATTATTTGAATAACGGAAACTCTTTGACGCTTGCTGGCGGTAATATCAATATTGCGAATAACAGAACAACAAATATAACACTTAATAACCTAGCTTTAAATTCAGCATCTAGTTGGTTGATTGATGTTGATTTGGAAAATAAGCTTATGGATAGCATAGAAGTTGTT
>CAYJES010000047.1:0-8440 GCA_964369365.1 uncultured Lactobacillales bacterium
AACGAATCTTTAGCACTTTTTTATCGAATCTTATAAAAAATTAAAACGAATCTATTAAAAATATAAAACTTATCTATAAAACGAATCTTTATTACATACTTCACATAGCAGAGCAAAACGCCTTTTCAACGATAATACAAAACGAATCTTATTACAAATTCCTTTTTATTTAATAATTATAATATATGCTAAATATTCATTCATGAAAAATGGTTCGTATTTATTATCAATACTTTTTATAATTCTTTATATATATAGCAATCATGATTCACCATATTATATTAATCGAATTATAGAATCGTTGTTCTTTGAAATTAGTTAATGCAATTACTTGAGTAATATAGTTTATAAAAAAACTTGCTTATTTCAAAAAAATGATTATTATATCTTGTTATTGAAATATTTTGTAACAAATTGAGAGGATATAAAAATGGCTGGAAATAGCATTGAAAAAAAACTTTTTAAAGAATTAGCAGATGTTCTTAACTCTAATGAGCTTTCTGAAATAGAATATGATACGGATAATTTCCGTATTCGTTTGGTAAAACATTCAGCACCAGTTATGCATAGCGCAGTTGTTGCACCTGCGCCTGTTACTGCGGCTCCTGCGGCAGTTGTCGCACCTGTTGCTGCTGAAACTGCGGTTACTGGTGATGATTGGGATAATCATGCTGGTGCGGTTAAATCGCCTATGGTTGGCGCGATTTATACTGCTAAAGACCCAAGCTCCCCTCCTTTCATCAAAGAAGGCGACAGCGTTACAGTTGGCCAAACATTGTTCTTAATCGAAGCAATGAAAACATTTAACCCAGTAAAAGCTGAGAAAGCAGGCAAAGTACTTAAAATATTAGTAGACAATGCTATGCCTGTTGAATATGGTGAAACCCTAGTTGTAATAGGATAAAATCTATGTTTGATAAAGTATTAATTGCCAATCGTGGCGAAATTGCGCTGAGGATTCATAGAGCGTGTAAAGAAATAGGTATCAAAACAGTTGCAGTTCATTCAACAGCAGACAGTGACGCTATGCACGTGAAATTGGCTGACGAATCTGTTTGTATTGGTCCTGCTGCTGGTAAAGATTCATACCTTAATCAAGCAGCTATATTAAGTGCTGCTACTATTACCAATGCTGATGCTATTCACCCTGGTTATGGATTTTTATCTGAAAACGCTGAGTTTGCAGAAAAAGTTCGTGAACATGGATTTACTTTTATTGGTCCTAGCCCTGAATTAATCAGGTCTATGGGTGATAAAATCACTGCTAAGAAAGCTGCTACTGAAGCTGGACTTACTGGCGTTCCTGGTAGTGCAGGATCTCTTGATACAGCTGAAGAAGCTCTTGCAACAGCAGAAAAAATTGGTTATCCAGTTTTAATTAAAGCTACTGCTGGTGGTGGCGGAAAAGGTATGAAAGTTGCCAATAATCCTGAAGAATTAAAAGAAGCATACGAAATGGCAAGAACCGAAGCTGCTGCTGCTTTTGGAAATGATATGGTTTACATGGAGAAATACCTTGCAAACCCTAGACATATCGAAATTCAAGTTATTGCAGATAATTTTGGAAATGTTGTCCACCTTGGCGATCGTGATTGTTCTTTACAAAGACGTCACCAAAAAGTGTTGGAGGAATCTCCTTCCCCTGCTCTTAACAATGCTCAACGTGAAAAAATCGGTAAAATCGTTGCTGATGCTGTGCGTAACCTTGGCTATACCAATGCAGGTACTGTGGAATTCCTATATGAAAATGGCGAATTTTACTTTATCGAAATGAATACAAGGTTGCAAGTTGAACATCCTGTGACTGAAATGATTACAGGTATCGACCTTGTGCGTGAACAGTTGAGAGTTGCAAGTGGATTGCCTCTTGAGTTCACTCAAGATGATATTAATTTTACTGGACATGCTATTGAATGTCGTATCAATGCAGAAGATCCTTTCACTTTTATACCTAATCCAGGGAAAATTGATTGGTGGCATGCTCCTGGCGGGCTGAACGTACGTGTGGATTCTGGAATGTATGCTGGATATAAAGTGCCTCCACATTACGATAGTATGATCGCAAAACTTATTGTTTATGGAAAAAATCGTAACCTTTGCTTGATGCGTTTAAAACGTGCTTTGGGTGAATTTGTGATTGATGGAATTAAAACAACAATTCCTCTTCACGAAAAAATAATTGCTGATCATGATTTTATCGATGGTGATTACAATATTCATTGGTTAGAGCATTTTTTAGATAATTTAAACAATAAAGAAGATTAATATCTTTTTATGAATGATATAAAAGCTATTTATTATCTTGATAGACCGCTTGATGTCAAATTGCTGTTGGATATATATTGTAATGGTATGTTTCCTATGGCTATATCAAAAGATAGCGACAAGATAGATATAATAGAACCAAACACAAGGGGGATTATCCCCCTTGATGCTTATAAGCCTTCTAAATCCCTAGCAAAATTAATCAAAAAAAATATATATAATGTTCGGCACAATACTTGTTTTGATAAAATTATAAAGAATTGTGCAAATCGTGATGATACTTGGATAAATAATGAAATTATAAAACTTTATAACCAATTGTTTGAACTAGGCTTTGCCCATAGCATAGAGGTATTCAAAGAAAATGAACTAGTCGGTGGTTGTTACGGAATTGCCATTAAAAAAGCCTTTTTTGGAGAGAGTATGTTTTCGATTGCTCCTAACTCTTCAAAAGTTGCATTGGCATTTTTAGTTAATATTTTAAAAGAAAATAATTATACCCTACTTGATACGCAATTTGTTACACCACACCTTAAAACACTAGGATGCATCGGTATTCCTCAAGAAGAATACTTAAAGCTATTAAAAAATGCATTAGAGTAAATTTATCTTCTGATTTTTACAGACGAATCTACATTTATTCCATATTCATCAGCTATGCCACCATTAACCTCTAGCACATAAAGCACAGGAGTGTTGCAAGGAAGCGGAGTTAATGATTCAGGGGTTGTATTTTTATGAATACATTTTACCTTGTTATCGTCCCCAATAAATATCATATCAAGAGGAATTTTAGTATTTTTCATCCACATTGCAATATCTTGTTGTTTATCAAAAACAAACAACATTCCGCGATTTTTATCCAAAGATATGCGATGCATTAACCCTAATTCTCTGGTTTTTTCTGTGTCTGCCACTTCTATTTTAAAGGTAGTTATACCTTCACCTTTTTTATCATAAAAAGTTATAATATTTGCATTTGCAACAGCTACACTTACCCATGCAGTTATAAAAAATACAACAGCCAAAATCCCTACCGACATTTTAACAGTAAATTCTTTTCTATTTTTCATACTTGCTAGTTGTTTTTTTCCTAGCGGATGTCTTGTCTTTTTCTTTTTAAAATTTTTCATTTATAACCCCACAATTTATTACTTAGCATTTATGATTTTTTTACTCTTAAGCCCAGGAGAAACCAAAGTTAATTCACTTTCACCATTTTTGTATTCAAGTTTTAAATTTTCATAATCATATGGGTCGATAAAGCTGATTTTACTGCCTAAATTACTAGAATTTAAGTTGATGTAGTTTCCATTTTTTTCAGCAATAACAACGTCAGAAGTGCCGCCTAATGCTTCAATCAAAATATTACGAGCAGATAATCCAATCCTAGATGTTTTAGCAGATATAAGTTCAAAATTAGCTTCATCATTAACATGGCTTAGCAACACATTGTGCGATGCATTATTAATATTGCCCATAGTTAAGCTTTGCCCATTTTGAGTAGAGCTAGTTAAAAAGATTTGATTGTTCTTTTTATCACCCATAGTAAGCGTTGCTTTATCATCATCTGCTTGTAAAGAAATAAAAGGTTTGTTGCCCTTGAACGATGTGGCAAATGTTGTATTTTTATCTTCTGCACTCCACATACCTCTGATATTTCCTTGAGCATCTTTTAAAATAAAAGATTGGGCTTCAACAGCCATAGGAACATTAGGAGGCGTTATTATATAACCTTGTGCACTAGCATCAGCAACGTCTAATTCAAATAAGTTGGAAAATATTGAAATACAAAGCATAACAGAAAGCCCGATTACAGCATATGAAAGCTTTTTAACCTTTAATTCCAATGTTGATATAGATTTTTCAATAGTCATAGTTATTTTTCCTTTTTTTATATTCGTTTAGGTTGCCAAGATTTAACCTTTACTGCCTTGCCATGTTCGTTTTTCATAATAGAATCGGAATCATTTTTTCCGATCTTAACCGTTGCCTCTTTATGATAATGAACCTTGTTCTTGCTTTTATAAAAACTTATCATTTCATTAAAAGATATTTCCGATTTATCACCATTTTTCATAGCATTTAAGTATGGTTGTTCATTTTTAATAATGTTTATGATTTCACTTTCTTCTGTTTCTTCATATTTACGCCACACACTTTCCAATATCATTACCGCAGATTCAGGCATTTCATGAATGGTCGGTGGACGATCAAAGTATTTACAAGCTTTTAATATATTAGGTTCGAAAACTCCCTTAGCAGAAGCAATAAATACAGAAGGCAGAAGTTTGTCACCACCAGTCAACACGCCATAATAACTTTGCGAAAAATAAAGCAAAGCATGGAGTTTTTTTTGAGAGCATTTATACGTGGTTGATTGCGATCTTAAAACAAACCACGTCAAAGCATCAAAAGTAGAATCTAGTAATGGTGACGTCATAATAAAACAGATTATAACCAATAAAAAAAATTAATCAATTTTTAATTATTTTTGATATACAAGCCCGTTTTCTAGGAAAAAATAATATAAAATAATTAGATTGCAGAGAGGTAGAGATAATTTCTTTTTATTTTGCTTATTATCTTCTTTTTTAATAGTATTTGCTTTTTCATGAAATATAATGTCGATTATAATAGATGTATTTGGAAGATATAAAATTTCTGCTGCTTCATATTTTGAAACTTTTTTATAGTCTAAACCTATATAAAAAGTATGCGTTTTTCCATACTCATCCTTTCCAGAAACATAATACCTAGATTTCCTTGCTACATTATAACGATATATTATGTGATATGTTTTTTCATTTTTTATAGAAGGATTTTTAATAATTATTTGTTTAGGATTAAATAAATATGGAATATCTTGAATAATAATGAAAAAGCCAATTAGTGATATAGTTGCCATTATCCACAAAATAATAGGAAATATTTTCATATAATCAATATACTTTTTTGCAAAATATATAAAAATCATAGCACAAGCAAATGATATAAATACGAAAAAGAAATATACAGAAAATATGAAAACTATCATACTGATGAAAGCAATTAACATTAAATATAGCATGTCTATGTCCTCTAACTATTGCGAGATGAATTCGATGTTATAATATCGCTTGTCATACTTGCTTTTGAGTGCAATTGTTTGATGATATTATCTTTATAGCTATTTGCTTCTTTTTTTATGTCATTAATATCAATATCAGGAGCATATGTGATAATTCCCTTGTAATCTTTATCTTTTTCTAGTGCTTCTTTTTCCGCCAAAGGAACAAGCATTAAGGAATTTAATCGTTCATCATTTAAGGTTACAGGAACACCGATACGATGTAAATATTCTGATGGTGCAATATCAACATCGCCTTTGCCGTAATTTTTGTTTTTTATATGTTTTAATGCCCAATTTTTAAAATGATTAAATGTTGGATTGGTGTTGGTCCACCTAGAGCATTCTTTGAACCCTATAATCGTTGCATTTGCGATGACAGGACGCATTTGTTCTGGAATTTTATCCCCTGGTGAAATATCAATTTCTTTCATTATGCTTTCAACTCTTTTAGCATATTCAGGTATTTCCTTTTTAAAGTAATCCCAGTTTTTTTCACCGGTTTCAAATGCAAACAAAGCACGTTTATATAAAATGCCTATATTTCTTCCAATGACATTAATTTGGGCAGAAGGGTTATTGTATTTTTCGTCAAGACTTGAAAATCCTGCTTTTTTATTAGTTTCAACGATTTCCCAATGATATGTTTCTTCGGCAAGCTTGTTTTGTATATTGCCAGTATTATAAGATTTTAATGAATCCCACAATCCCTTTCTTGAAATAGAAATTAATCTAGAGTTTGATGAAGATATTGTATTGTCTTTAAAATCTTTAAGTTCTATATTTCCACCTAATTTAAAATAGCTATCTAGTGCAGATTTCATTTCTTTATGATTAATCATTTCAATGAAAATGTCTTTTAAAATTTTGTTTGAATAAGCTCCACCAGGGCAAGAGATGAAATCTTTAAACTTACTTCTTAAATCTTTTGGGAATATCAATGTGCTATCAAGCCTTCTTACATATTCTAAGTTTCTTCTGGTATGCATATTAGGTTTAGTAGCTGCGTTATGGTCAAACATCAATTTATCAAAAGATGTTTTTAAGCTGTTATTTATGTCATCATATTTGATTTCATCCCCAAAATGAACATCTTTACTAATTTCATCTGTAATTTTAAATTCTTCTTTATCTTTTTTCTTATAGACCATCATGCTTAACAATTCAGCTTCAGAAAAAGTAGTAGGCATATCTGATGTGTGAAAGAATTTAACAGCTGAAATATCATCATCACCACGTCTAAACTTTGGATGTTTTTTCATTTGATTGATGAATTTTTCTTTATAAAATTTCATTCGTGGACTTGATGCGAAACCAACGATACTGGCATTTGCAAGGTGAGGATAAAAATATTTTGGTATTTCATCACCCATTTTCAAACCAAAGGTCTCTAAGGTATCCTTTATCGATGACGCATATCTTGGCATAAGTTCATTTAAACGGTTCCAGTGTTTTTCACCACTTTCAAAAGCTATTATTGTTTTATTAAATAATTCAGCGATTTCGGTACCAATAAAATCTATTTGCCCTGATTTATTATTAAAATTTACTCTTTCATGTCCGTTATCTTTAATTTTGTTTTCAACATCATGATGATCTAACTCATGAGCAAATGAACCAGCGATATTTTCCAATTTTCCTTCTTTTAAGGATTTCCATAAATATTCATGCGATACTTTTATTTCTGTGTTTTGTAGATTATATGACATATTGTCATCCATTTTTACAAGCCTTATATTCCCACCTTTATTAGTAAAATCATCATATTGGTTTTGGGTTTTTGGATGAAAAATCAAATCTTTGCATATATTTAATAACGATTTGCTTGAACCAATACCACTGGGTAATAACAGAACCGTTTCAAAATCATCTTGTAATGAAGTGGTAAGGGTTGAAATAGCATTTATTCGATTAGAAATCTCGCTATAATTAATATCGTGATTAACCTCTTCATTATTATTTTTATAAAACTCATCTAATGTATATAAAAATGGTATTTTAAGCTCTTTTTTTATTTCATAATAATCTTTTTGTGGGGCATATGTTATTGCGTTCTTGAATACTTTATCTTTTTCAAGTTCATCTTTTTCTGAAAAGTCGATTAAAATACATGATTTTAAAGTTTTTTCAGATAAGGTGACTGGCATATCTAAATTGTTAAAATATTCTTGCGCACTTTCAATTTTTTTATCGCCTTTACCATATTTTGATATGTCTTTCATGTTTTTTAAAAACGCATTTTTTGAGGCATCATAATAAGCTTTATTCCCATTCCATAATGTTGCATCTTTGAAACTGACCACAGATGCATTTGCAATAAAAGAATGCATGAATTTAGGGATTTCCATGCCGGGAATTATTCCTATTCCATTTAGCGTGTCTTCTATTAAAATAGCATAGCCTGGACATTCTTTTGCAAAAGATTGCCATGTATCTTTATTTGTTTCAAAGCATATAATTGCTTTTCTATATATGGATGCAATTCTTTTTCCAAATAAATGGATTTGAGCAGAACTGTTATCAAAATCATTTTTAATAGGTTTAATGCCTAGTTTTTCATTATCATCATTAATAGATTTAAACGTTAAAACCCCTGTAATGGTGCGAATGATATCACCTTTATTGTTATTTTGTAAGTTTTTCCAAAAATATTTTCTGTTTATTATAATTTCATTTTTTTTAGTGTTATGCTCGACGACGACCTTATCATCATCAGTAAAAGTTAATTTACCACCTGAATTAATTAAATTATCTAGATATTTGTTAACCGTTTCATGCGACAACAACTCTTTATAAATTTTCAATAAATATTCACTGGATTTTTCCCCACTTGGATATATTGTTGCATTGATAAAATTATTCATTAATATTTTAGATGCACTTAAGAATAAGTCATATCTTTTTACTATATCTTCATGTGTTTCTGGTAACTTTTCTGTTATGCCTATTGATGCCAGTTTTTTATTACCTAAAATAATATGGGATGCTGCCATCTCTATTTCTATTTTTTCTATATCAGGATCATGGGAAAAATAAAGTCTTTCTTTTAAACTATCTGGAAACTTA
>CAYJES010000048.1:0-7955 GCA_964369365.1 uncultured Lactobacillales bacterium
TTAAATAGAGGTTGCAACGTGATAATGCATTCCTTTACCCCAGCAGAAGTACGAAAAGATTACGAAATTTACACTGGCAAAGGCATGGTTTATGATGAAAACATAAATGCCCTAAACAAGATTAAAGAAAACATAAAAGAACTAGGCTTTACCGTCAAAGAAAACGAAAAAGGCAGAAGTAAGAAGGCTTAGATTATTTCTTTAAACTCTCAGCTATTTCAATCGCAATTTGTTTATCATCAAAAGGATGTTTTACACCTTTTATTTCTTGATAATCTTCATGACCTTTGCCTGCTATTAACAAAACATCGCCTTCTTTTAATTGTGGAATTGCATATTCCATAGCAGATTTTCTATCGCCAGCGTTTTGACCTTTTGTTTTTGCACCTTTTAACACTTCGATTCGGATAGATTCTGGTTCTTCACTTCTTGGGTTATCATCGGTTACAAAAACTTTGTCCGCATATTTTTCAGCAATCTCGCCCATCATTTGACGTTTTCCTGGATCTCTATCTCCGCCGCAACCGAACAAAACTTGTAATTTTGAACCGGTAAATGGTCGCAAAGATTTAAGTGCCGTTTCAAGCGCATCAGGAGTATGAGCATAATCCACAAAGATTTTAGCCCCATTTTCAGTTTCGCAAGCAAGCTCCATTCTGCCTGCTGGTGCTTTTAATGACGACATAATAGGAATAACTTTATCTGCACTATATCCGCAACCAATAAGCAACCCAGCAGCACAAAGCGCATTCATAATTTGAAATTCACCAGATAAATTTAAAACAAAATCATAAGTATCACCAAATGCTGATAACTTAACCAATTGCCCAGTAGGCACAATTTCAGACGATTCCAAACGCAACATTTTGCTGTTTCTGCCATAACCTATAATTGTTCTGTCGCAATCTTTTAATTCTTCAAAAAATTCACTATCAGTGTTAAGAACTGCAATTCCGTCTTGTGGTAATACTTCATAAAACAAACGTTTTTTCGCATTACCATAACTTTGCATAGTTTTATGATAATCAATATGATCGCGGGTTAAATTGGTAAACCCAGCAGCCTTTATTTTCACATTATCCAACCTATTTTGTTCTAAGGCGTGGCTTGATGCTTCTATTGCTGTGCTTGTGTATTCTTTTTCTGATAAATCTTGTAATATTTTATGAACCAAAATAGCATCAGGAGTGGTTACATTGGTTGGCATAATTAAACCAGATTTATCCATAACCCCCAATGTTCCGATTGATGACGATTTTTCTTCCAACGCATCAAACATTTGCATAGCAAACATAGCGGTCGAAGTTTTGCCGTTGGTCCCAGTCACTGCAACAATATTTTTTAACTGATTATCATAAAAACGGCTTGCTACCTTTGATACAACTTCTCTGATATTATCGACTTTATAACAAGGAACGCTAAGTCCTTCAATTTCACTATCCGAAATAACAGCACTTGCCCCGTTTGAAACAGCTTCTTTAGCGTAATCGGCACCATTACTAGCATTTCCCGATATAGCGAAAAACAAATCATCATGCTCAATTTTTTTGGAATCAGAACTCAATCCTTTTATTTCAAAAGATTTGCTATCTTTTATTATTCCTTGTAATAAATCGTCTAAATTCATACCGTTTCCTTTGCAATTTGGGCAAAATCGTTGCCCCTTTCTTTATAGTTTTTATACAGGTTAAAACTTGGTGCAGCAGGTGATAATAAAACAACACCTTTTACAATTCCTGCAATTGATTTTTCTACTGCTTGTTTCATATTTTCTACATGCACGCACTTGCTAGATGTAAGCAAACGCCCAGTATCAGGCAAACAAACAACAATTTTAACTTTTTCATTTTCATCCAGAAATTTATCAAGACCGCTATAATCTGGTTTGTTATCGAAACCACCGATTATAACCGCGATATCTTCATCAAACGCGTTAACCGCTGCTATCACACTTTCTGCCACCGTTGCGATACTATCATCAATGAACGTATATCCATTTTTTTGATACACTTGTTGCAAACGATGAGGCAATGCTTCAAATTCCGATAACATAGGTAAAACTTGGTTGTAATTAAGCCCAAGCATTTTAAGCAAAGTTAAATCAGCACAAAGATTGCTAAGGTTATGATCTCCTTTTATTTGAAGTTCTGGAATTGTAAGTTTAATGTCGCCATCATAAACACATCCATCTTTTACACAAAAACCTTCACTTCCATATTTAACCGCACCAGTTATGTTTTTAAGGTTTTTATCATCGCCATTAACGATTATGTTTTTTGCAAGTTTAATGATATTCAATTTATCATTTACATAATTTTCCAAATTCAAATGCCAATCCAAATGGGCATGGGAAATATTAACGATAATCCCATAATCAATTGAATGTTCTAAATCAGTAAGCTGAAAACTGGATAATTCAAGCACCATATAATCCAAATCATCCCCTAAAAATTCCAATGGAGAAGCACCGATATTTCCACCAATAGCAACTTTTTTACCTAATTTTTCCAACATAAACGCAAGCAACGAAGAAGTTGTGCTTTTACCTTTAGTCCCCGTAATTGCAAGGATTTTAGGAACTTTCGTTTGTTTTTTTAGATTTGCAAAAAATATATTCATAAGCGATGTAAATTTAACGCCTTTTTCTTTTGCCTCAATAACTGGTGGCAAATATGTACTGACCCCTGGGGATTTTATAATTATTTCTGCATCATCAGGAACTGTGTCATTTTCGATTACAAACAATTCTTGCGGTGCAAGGTTTTCATTCCACCATTTAATAACGGCTTGCCCCTCAAGCCCAGTACCCCATAAATAAGTTTTACAATTTTTAAAGTCTTCTTTTAACATTTTATTTCCACCATCTGATTTTGTTTTCTTTTACGGTATCAATCCGCAAATCATTTTTGCCGACATAAAATAGCATAGTTTTATTATCTCTTAAATCATTTTTGTTAATCGTTTGATACAATTTATTATTTTTATAAATTTTCAATTCTTTATCTTTTATATTTTTATCATATTTAAAAATAAATTTAAATTCGTCTTTTATATAGGTGCAATTATTTTCATCATCACAGATAGTTTCGTAAAAATCCCTACCCTCTTTTCTTGTATCAGCATTATTTAATTGCGCATTAACCGACAACCAAACATTTCGCTCCATCCTATTACCTCTGCCTGGGGATAACATAATATTTCCAGTATTATTAACCCCAATTAATGAACTGTCTTCATTAATTATAAAATCAGGTTTTTGATAAGTAAGAAATGAAACAAATAACGCAACAACAGGCGTTAGATATAAAATTTTATACCTAAAATTACTTAGAATAAATAAATATCCACCAATACTAATGCTAATTAAAATCCATATATCAATTTGCGGTAAAAGTGAAACTGCACCTGGGAAATTTGCAACAACCTCAGCAATATCATTCATCCACCCTATGCCAATTCCTGCGATTTCAAGAGGAATTTTTTCAATTCCAAAAGGCATTAAAACCATAGAAATCAAAAGAAAAGGCATTATTAAAATTGAAAATAATGTTGATACAAATAAATTTGCAACAACGCTATATACTGGGAAACGATTGAAATGATATATAACGTACGGTGCGGTTGCAATCGTCCCAATAAGCGAAGTCAAAATAATCCCATAAATATAAATAAGCCCAATAGAAGTAATAGTTTTACCACGTTTAACATAGAAATACTCATAAAAAGCAATCAAAGCAGCAACCGCAGCAAATGACATTTGAAACCCTGCATTAAGCAATGATTGCGGCGATATAGCAAGTATCATAATCCCAGCAACAGCAACAGAGCGTAATGAAATAGCTTTCCTACCTATTAAAATCGCAAAAAACACAACAAAGACCATAATAAAAGACCGTTGCGCAGGAATTGCCATCCCTGAAATCATCAAATAAAAAAAGGCCACTGATAAAGCAAGAAAGGCACTAATCTTTTTAATATCATAATAAGTTGCGAAAGTAGGAAAAAGAGCAAATCCAGTTCTGAAAATACCAAAAACCAAAAATGCAAGCACACTCATATGCATACCTGAAACCGATAAAATATGGGCAAGTCCTGTGTCCCTATAATCTTGTAAAATCTTGTTATCAATCGCCGATTGCTCCCCAATAACAAGGGCAAGTGCAACCCTGCTAGTATCTTTTGGTAAAATTTCACGAATTTTATTTGATATAGTATTTCTGATATTTTCGGTAAACATAACAATTCTATCAACAACCGAAATTTCTTCATTATTAGGAGCATAAATCATAATTTTACTGGTATTAAAACCAACTGCTGAAATTCCTTCGAACCATGCTTTTATTGAAAAATCATAACCATTAGGATAAGAAGGAATAGCCGGAGGAATAAAGGTCGCACGCATTTTAACCCTGTCACCTATTAGAAAATTATAATTAAGTCCGTTTACTTTTATCCGTACTTTTTTTGGAAAATCATCAAAACCTTTGCCGTCAACTATAACATTATTAAGGGTTATTCTTTGCGCCGAAGCCAACAATTCTATTTTTTCAATTTCCCCTTCTATCCATAAATTATCATATCTTCGCTCAAGTGGTTTTTCAGCCATTTTTGCGTGATAAGTTATATTTCCATATCCTACGATAACAAATAAAATCATCAACAAAGCATGATAAACTTTACGCTGTCTAAATAAATATAAAAGTAATGAGATGCCTGCAAAAGCGCCACCAATTATATATAAACTAACATCGATATTAAATAAAAAAAATAAACCAATTCCAATTCCAAAAAATAATGGAATATATAGCAAAGTTTGCCCTAATTTATTTTTATTCTTTTCTAACATTCTACCATAATCGTAACAGGACCGTCATTTATTAACGAAACCGCCATTTCAGCCCCGAATTTCCCAGTCCCAGTTTTCACACCAAGCCCATTTATATATTTTATAAATTTTTCATAATAATCATTAGCAATATCAGGATGAGCAGCATTGATAAAAGACGGACGCCTGCCCCCGCTTGTATCGGCATAAAGTGTGAATTGTGACACAATTAACATTTCCCCACCAATATCAAGAAGCGATTTATTCATCTTGCCATTTTCATCTTCGAAAATTCGCATATTACAAATTTTATCGCCTAGGGTTTTTATTTTGCTTTCGTTGTTTTCATCTTCTTTACCTACGCCAAACAAAACCATCAAACCTTTACCTATTGCTCCGATTTCTTTGCCATCAACTACTACATTTGCGTTTTTAACCCTTTGAATTAATGCTTTCATATTTTATCTCCTAATATGCTCCAAACTTATCATAATTATCATGTTTTTACAAGTTGACTTTTGTAGGAATTTTGATATATTTAACCTTATGCAAAACATTAAAAAACTCCCTAAAACTGTACCTTCGTTTTTATGGCATTACATAAAACAGTATAAGCTTGTGTTTTTTTCATGCCTAACATTACGAGTTTTCTCAGCAGCAATAGAGGTTGCAATCCCTTATGTAACCAAATTAATTATTGAGGTTGTTGAAAAAAATGCAGACGATTTATCAAACCTTTGGAGTGATATTTCTGGTTATTTTTGGATTTCTGTTGGTCTTACGACTATTATAATTTTGTGCCATAGAGTGAATCGAATAATCGAAGGGTACAATATGCCAGCCATTCAAGGCAGGATAAAGCTGGATTTATTTTCATACATTCAGAATCATTCGTTTAAATATTTTGCAGACAATTTCGCAGGAGCAATCACAAACAAATTCAACGATATTATAAACGCAACCAGAAGGATGAATGGGCAAATCATTGATATTATTTGCGGATTTGTAAGCTTTTTATTACTAGCAGGAATTTTTTTTAAAATAGCATGGTGGTTTTCTGCATGGTTTATGATTTGGGTTGTTATTCATTTAACCCTTACCGTTATTGGGGTTCCAAAATGGAATAAAAGTGCGAAAATCGCTGGCGATACCAGAAGCAAAACAACGGGCAAAGTCGTTGATTCCATAACCAACAACATCAATGTTAAAATGTTTTCAGGCAAAAAATATGAATATGAAAATTTAAAAAAACATATTGACCAAGAAATAAAAGACGGCAGAAAATCGCATATAGAACCGCAAAAAACTATTTTAATGCAAAGTATAATGATGTTAATTTTCATAGATGGCGGAATGTTCTTCATGCAAATATACAGCCTTGCAAACGGTTATATATCTATTTCTGATTTTGTGTTTATTTTAATTGCGCTTGCCCCGATTGGATATATTTTGTTTTACATGACGTTTAATTTAGCCGAGCTTATGTATGAACATGGAACAATGAAACAAGCCTTGGAAACAATTACTGTTCCCCATTCCGTTCGTGATTTAGGCGATGCAAAAACGCTTAATATCCATGATGCCAGCATAAACATGGATAACATTTCTTTTGGTTATAATGAAAATAAAAATATATTTACAAATTTATCCATGGTAATTCCAGAAGGGCAAAAAGTGGGAATAGTAGGACATAGCGGTGCTGGAAAATCGACCTTGTCCCAGCTATTACTTCGCTATTACGATGTGGACAGTGGTAAAATTTATATTGGTGGTGAAGATATTGCAAAAGTCGACCAAGATTCTTTGCGCCAAGTTATAACAATGGTACCACAAGACACTTCATTATTTCATCGTTCTATTATCGAAAACATTAAATACGGCAATCCAACTGCAACCGATGAAGAAGTAGTAGAAGCATCCAAAAAGGCAAAAGCAGATGAATTTATTATATCTATCCCAGGCGGTTACCACGCTCTTGTTGGTGAACGTGGTATAAAGCTTTCTGTTGGGCAAAGACAACGTATAGCAATAGCAAGAGCAATTTTAAAAGATGCACCTATTGTCATAATGGATGAAGCAACCTCAGCCCTTGATTCTGAGACTGAAAAATATATCCAAGAAAGTATGGAAAACTTACTTGCTGGCAAAACCGCAATTGTAATAGCCCACAGACTATCTACATTAAAAGCAATGGACAGATTGATTGTTATGCGTGATGGTCAAATAGTAGAAGACGGCACCCACAATGAATTAATATCAGCCAAAGGATACTATTATACCCTTTACACAATGCAAAATAGTGGATTCTTAGGAGGAAAATCTAATAAACACAGCATTTAATATCATGAAAAACAGTAATGAAATAACAAATTTATTCAAACAAAAAGAATATATAAAAGCGTTAAACCTTATTGACAGCAAAACTCATAATGAATTTTGCAAAATTTATTTAGAAGATGATTTCAAAGAAATTATACGCTCATCATATTCATTTTCAAATATAATAAACGCATATGAAAAAAGGGAATATCATAACCTTAGCCACCTTGCATACTGTATCAATATGTTAGACATCACCAAATCTAATATCAAAAGAGATGATTATAAAGCACTAAAGGGAGCTATCTTTTTTCACGACTTTATAATGGAACGCAATAAAGACGAAGAAAGGTCTGCCAATTATGCCTATGAAGTTTTCAAATCTCACAGTGATATTAACCCCAATAAAATACATTCACTTATAATGGCAACTCAACACTCATCATCACAAAATTTATCAGGCGATGAAGCAATCATTCATGATATTGATTTAGCCATTTTAGGCGATGGCAAAAATTATAAAGTATACAGCCAAAATATCCGTCTGGAATATAAGGATATTGATGATAAAACATATACAATAGGACGTACAGAGTTTTTAAAATCTATGCTAGGTAAAGATAAAATTTTTACACTTCCTTTTTTTCAAGATACCCTAGAAGAACAAGCAAAAACAAACATCAATCAAGAAATTGATAATATTAAAGATACTAACAACAGGATAAATTTTATTGGAAGAATGTTTTGTAAAAGAGATGGTGCTGCTGAGAAGAATTGAACTTCCGACCCCTTCCTTACCAAGGAAGTGCTC
>CAYJES010000049.1:0-6514 GCA_964369365.1 uncultured Lactobacillales bacterium
CCTTTTTTCTGAGCCTCTGCCACCACATGAAGGGCAAGAGTAGTTTTACCAGAAGATTCAGGACCAAAAATCTCAACAACACGACCCTTTGGAAGACCGCCTATACCCAATGCCATATCAAGACCCAGTGAACCTGTTGAAATAGCTTCAATCTCTAACGCATTATCTTTTTGCCCTAGACGCATAATTGATCCTTTACCAAATGCTTTTTCAATTTGTGAAAGTGCCGCACTTAACGCTTTATCTTTATCCATTTTGTTTATATCCTTTTTCGTTTTATGTTAATTAATCTATATATAGTATGATTTTTTATATCAAAATACAACATTTTTTATCGCCATCATATAAATATAATTGTTGACAAAAGACGCTATATATGTAGAATTATTTATTATAAGTAATGGGAGACTTTTATGAAATACAGTGACATCGAAAATGCACATAAAGAAATCTTTTTAAAAGAAGGATTATATATAATTCAAAAAGAAATCGATAAAAACAATAACTTCGAAAATGAAATGAAAATTATACTAAAAAAAATCAAAGAATCTTCGGGAATTATGGCTGCTGGCTCTTTATTCATTTCTTTTTTAGAATCCGGGAATGGTGATAGTAACGCCTCTATTACTTGGGCCGGGGTTGGCGTTTTGCTTAGTGGAGTTGCTTATCTTGCAAGTAAAAAAATACGTAACAAAAAACAAGCAATACATAAACATATTTTCGAAAATTCAGGATTAAAACGATAATGACTTATAATTACGAAAAATATGATGAAAATGAAATAGACCACAAAAAAATAATTGAAAAATATAACCATGAAAAAAAGGTCTGGGGAAACACAAGCATTGGGTTTTCAATTGCTTCTGGTGGAATGATTTATAAGGCAAGCTCACTTTTAAATGGCGGCGAAATTGGGCTAGGCATTTATATTGGTGCTGTTGCTTTTGGGTGCGGTTATCTTGCATATAAATCGGGAAAAAAATTTTGCTATGCCAAATTTAATCGCGAAAAATGTATCAAAGATTTAATTATTAAAAAAGAAATACAATACTATAAAGACTAAAATACAAAATGAAAAATAAACCATACCAGTTCGAATCAAATTATAAATATTTAAAGCATAAAAAAGATATGTTTTCAAAAAATGTAGGAACTAGTATAGTTGGCTTTTTGGGATTAGCAGGCTTTTGCGGAGGAATTGAATCTGATAACAATGGCTTAATCATTATGGGATGTGGAGCATTATCGGTGTTTGGGCTACATGCTAAAAAAAGTTTTGACACACTTAAAACTCTTACAAATGCAATAGAAAAACGTTTTGATAATAATCTTTTTGCAATGAAATATTCTCTTGAGCAAGAAAAAGTTATTTTTAATTCTTATGTCGATGGAATTATATTAGGGCTAGGAATGGACTTATCAATTAACGGAGCTATGATACAAAATCAACCAATGATGGTTTTAGGATTTTTCGTTATTGCTAAAGGCGTCAAAAGAACATATGACAACTTAAATCAATCAAAAAAATTATCTGATATTGAGCATAAAATTTTGAGGGAATTTTCATATAAAAACCAAAATTCAAGAGGATAGCTTTAATCAACAACAAACAATATTTTTTCAATCCTGTCAAGTAATGGTGGGGCAAAAGTATTATGATAATCAAGGTCGGTTACAGATGTTTTTCCAAGTACTTGCCTTGTTTCTTTTAAAAATATTGTATAATCCTTGTAACCCCAAATTGAATGATAAACCAAAGGTTTCCCCATTTCATTAGTACCAATATAAAGCATTGCGTGACCTTTTAAATATAAAATAGTTTCAAATGGTATTCCATCTTTTATAATTGCTTGCTCTTTTTCAATTGGTGTCATTTTTGATACATCAATAGACCTTAACGTTTCTGCTTGATCCTTTGTGTTTCTTGGAATATGAACCCCAAAAACAGAAAACAAATCTTGCAAAGTTTGGGAACAATCCCTGCCTGTTCCATTTATTCCGCCCCATGCGTACGGAGTTTTTATAACATTTGCAATTTCAGATATTTGCTTTTGCGAAAATTGTAATGGGTACGGAGTAAGATGAGTTTTATCCATTTGTTGCCATCCTTTTTTCGTGGCATAGACTGGGGATTTATTCATAATTGGAAACAATGTGCCAACTGCAAATTTTGTTTTATCAAAACCAAACAATGGTTCAATCGTTGACACCATGAATTTGTTACTCATTACTTGTTTCATCATATCTTTATTTATCGTGCGAATCGAGCTTGCATCTATCCAGCCTATTTCTTCCATATAAGATTGTACCAAATTAAATTTTCCATCAAGCGATGTATGAAGAATTTTAACAGGAGTATTTGGATATAAACTGCTGTATGCTATTCTATCAAATGGAAAACCGAAAGTCGAATTTGATGGATGTTTATATAAGTGGGTCGCGGTTGGTAAAAAACGTAAATCAGATTGTTTTATCACAATACCATTATAAAAAGCTTTCGAATAATTTTCAAAATTGCTGTTTTTTATTAATTCGTTATAAAATTCTACATTAAATTTTTCACCTTGACCGTTGTAAAATTCAGCATTTGGAAGAGTTTTTAAAAAATCTGTCATTACAGAAACTTCTATTTCATTAGAACTTGTCCACGGAGAAAAATATTTTTCTAAAAAAGTTTCAGGAACATTTTTTACTATATCGTTTTCTGCATAAATTGTTACATTTTGATCTGGCAAAACAAAATCATACTTCGGACTTGTAAAATAATATCCAACCACCCAAGCCACCATAAAACCAAATAAAAACACAAATAAGCTTTTCATATATTTTTTCATAAATTTTTCCTTTAAATTTTACATGAATGTATCATTTATTTATTTAAAAAATAATAAAAAATCCCCCATATAATTACGGAGGATTTGTTATTTAAGAAAGTTTTTTTTATGATCTTTCGTTTTGCAATGATGCAATTTTGTAATCTATGAATTTATTTGCATCAACACGTGTTTTAACCTTCATAGCATTTTCAAGCATTTTTACTATCTCAGGAGTGCTTTTTTCTTTAGCCAAATCTATCAACATTTTGCCATTTATTTTTATATTAAAATTTGCGCCAATATTAAGTAAATGCTGCGTAGTTTTGTGTTTTTTATAAATTACAGCATACGCAAGTGGTGTATATTCATCGTTGCCACTAGCGCGATCAACACCAACCCCTTTTGATAGCAAATAATCAATCTGTTCAATATCGCCACACATTGCTGCACAGCCAATCAAAGGTGTACCCCACTCGTTCGTGGCATCAGGATTTGCACCATATTCAATCATT
The DNA here is from genome assembly GCA_964369365.1 of uncultured Lactobacillales bacterium. Taxonomy (GTDB): domain Bacteria; phylum Pseudomonadota; class Alphaproteobacteria; order CAYJES01; family CAYJES01; genus CAYJES01. Next base: position 3,329 of record CAYJES010000049.1, read on the forward strand.
CTTGTTCTTGTTTTAATATCGGCATAGCAAAGATGTTGCGAAGCCTTTTCCAACATGCTTTTTACAATCGGCGACTTTGGGCTCATTTCTACTGCATAATCAATTGGTGTTTTTCCTTCATTATTTAATGCAGTAGGATCGGCTTCATTATCCAACAAAACATCAGATGTTTTCGAATTAATCCAATGACTCACCATATGATGTAAAGCTGTATTACCGTCGTTATCCTTAGTATCTATTTTTGCATAATTTATTAATAATTTTGTTACAATCTCTACATTATTCCAAAATGAAGCCTCCATAAGAGCGGTTTTGCCATTACCGTTCGTCGCATTTACATCAGATTTATTTTCGATAAGAGTATCAACTCCATCTTTAAACCCATGAAACGCAGCCATAAGAATTGCAGGATTTCCATGCTCATTTTTAGCATTAACATCTGCACCACTTGCAATAGCGTCTTTTAATGCAGCCGCATCATGATTTTCAATTGCTTCAAACATTAATTTGTTAAAATTGATGGCTTGTGGCAATGCTTTTTTGAATTTATTAGCAATAGCCGTTGGAGAGATAGTAAGCTTTCCTTTTATAGTAATTGCTTGATTTTTTATTCCAGATGCAAGGGTTTCGCATAAATTTGAAATAGAAGTAATTAATTTATTTTCCGCTAAAACCTCTGGCTCATGCACAATTTTCTCGTTTTTTTCAGATAATGAATAATTTTCCAACATATTTGCCATGAAACCAAAAATATTTTGTCCCTCTAGCTCCTTTGCAATGCCCATATACCCACGCAAGAATAAAGATTCATTTTTAATTCCAGACACCTTATATGCAGCGTCTTTTACATCTTCATAACTTTTAAAAATTCCATTTTCATCACAAATCGTAGAAATAATCTCAGATATCGACATTTTAGGATTATTTTCAATAGCGCCAGCAAGACTAACTTCATCAGCCAAAATAACTTTTAACATATTTTTATTTGTTTTGAATGTTATCTTAAGCTTTGCTATTTTGTTAGCTTCGGCAATTTTTATAGCATTTAAAAACAATTCTCTTTGTTTTTTTGCGTCGATTTCACCATGACTTTCTTCCAATCTATCAAAAGCAACAGCAGGAGAGTTTTTTTCTTGTTCTTTTGCTTCTAGTTCTCTGATTTTATCTAGTGGATTCATTTTATAAACCTTTCCCGATTTAACATTAAATAACAACGCAAAAATATCATATTTATTTAATTTTGTCAATAATAAATTATAATATTTTGTATTTTTTGATAGAGCTGAGATTATAAAAAAATCCTCCTATTACAGAGGATTTTTAATTTAGTGATATATTAGATTTATTTATTAATCTTTTTGCCTACATGCATTATCTATCATTTTTTTAAGTGTAGCCTTATCCATAGAAGCCATGGCACTTTCAATTTGTTTTTTATGATTATGAGACCACTCTTGCCCATAATCATATAAATCTTTTTCCGAGCATACTTTTAATTTAACTCCATGATCTGTGTTTTTAATTCTTATCCCTACTGTATCAATCAAAAACCCTTCAAATTTTCCGAATTTAGCATATTTTTCATCATTTTCCTCTTTTGGATTTATTGTTATTAATCCACCGTCATCACATTTAAATTCTTGAAGTGCTGCCCAACCTTTTACGATACCCCATGCTTTATTTTTCATTATCAAGTCAAAGCCTTCTTCATTTTTTATTTTGTGGCTAAAATCAACACCAAACAATTTCAAGGCAAAAGCCTTTCTAAACACATTTTCATCAAGTTCTGGGTTTGCAATTACTTTATCATCAGTTACTTTGAACAAGAAATTGATGATTTTATCTTTATCTTCTAGAGGAATATCTTTTGCTTCAAATATCGATTTTGCAAGCAGTTTAGTGGATGGATTTTCTGATAAAATAGTATAAAGTTTATATTCTTTTTTTAATAATTCATTTTCTTTTTGAAGAGTTTTTTCTGCTTCCCTGTAATTTTTTATAATTCTTTCATAATCATATTTATTTTTTTCCATTACAAAATCTCCCTTACTTATTATTTAATTTATCAACCATTGCTTCGATTACCACGCTTGGCACAAAACTTGAAATATCTCCACCAAGCGTTGCTATTTCACGAACAAATGATGATGATATAAATTGGTTATTTTCATTTGCCATTAAAAAAATAGTTTCAGTTTCAGGAGCGAGCCTGTTTGTTACCAAGTTCATTTTAAATTCGTAATCAAAATCAGATACAGCGCGAAGCCCGCGCACAACGACATTAGCACCCAACTCGCGAACAAAATCAACAGTCAGCCCCATGACTGGCAACACTTCTACCTTAGGGTTATGTTGTACCGCTTTTTTACAAAGTTCAATTCTTTCGTCCAGATTAAATAAAGTTTTTTTATCAGATGAATTAACCGCAGCAACCCCAACAATAACCTTGTCAAAAAGCTTGCAAGCACGTTCTATCACATCTAGATGCCCAAATGTAATGGGATCAAATGTTCCAGGATATACTGCGGTTGATATATCGCAATTATTATGCGTTATTTCCTTCATCTGTTTGTTCATTTCCTTCATTTTGTTGAGGTGATGTATCGTCAGTTCCTGTTGTAACATTATCAGCATCAACAGTTGCTTCAGAAACTGTAACTTCGCCTTCTATTTCATCTTCGATTTCTTCTTTTTCAATCGGAGTAACAGATACGATTTTTTCTTTAGCATCCAGCCTAAATACAATTACACCAGAAGTGTTTCTGCCCGCTATTCTGATGCTTTCAACACCTGTTCGGATTAATTTACCACCATCGGTAACAAGCATAACATCTTTATCAGGTTCAATCGGCATAGAGGCAATAACAGCCCTATTCTTAGACAAGTTGAGATTGGCAACACCACTGCCGCCACGTTTAGTGATACGGTATTCATAAGCAGATGAGCGTTTACCGAATCCATTTTCAGTAATGGTTAGGATAAATTCTTCTGCTGCTGCCATTTCTTTATACTCTTCATCAGTTATTGTTCCAGCATTTACCACTTCTGAATCTGCATCAATTTCTATCTCTTCATCATCTGGCATTTTTCTAAGCGCATTTGCCATTTTTAAGTATGCAGAACGTTTTTCAGCATCAGCCTTAAAGTGTGATAGAACCGACATAGAAATTACTTCATCGCCTTTTA
>CAYJES010000050.1:0-6447 GCA_964369365.1 uncultured Lactobacillales bacterium
CGAATAAGGTCTTGACCAAATAAGTCGAGCCGTTTACGAATATACGGTTTTGAACATCCGCCCACCTTTTGGTGGGTTTTGTTTTAATTATTTAACGAAAGGATGTTTATTATGAAAAAACTGTTTTTATTTTTACTTTTTGGAATTTCAATTGGGGCACTTGGTGCTTGTTCCACGATTGTCAAAGGAAGCAATCAGCCGATACCTTTTAAATCGAATGTTCCAGGGGTAAGCATAAAATTACTTGATAAAAATGGGGCAACTGTTTTTGAAGGCAAAACCCCAACAACCATCACCCTTAAAACTTCGAATGGTGGATATTTTGACCCAGCGCAATATACAGTTATCGCATCAAAAGACGGCTATAAAACTCAAGAAACTGTCGTTAATTGGCATGTAAGTGGTTGGTATATTGTTGGCAATTTTGTCTTTGGCGGAGCTATTGGTTGGCTTGTGGTTGACCCTTTAACAGGTGCGATGTATTACCTAGATGAAGAAGTAAATCTAGATATGATTAAAAAGTAATCGGGGGGAAAGGCAGACTAATCTCTGCCTTTTTTGTTGTATTATAATGTTGCGAACAATCCATTTTATATTATAATAATTTCAGAAACTGTTATAGGAAACCTAATGAAAAAGCTATTATTAATATTAATTATTATATTTACATCTTTCGGCGCTTATGCCGACAACTATGTTGTAAAAGCCAAAAATTTGAATATCCGTTCTATGCCTAGCAGCACTTCTGATATAATAGGAACATTACAACAAAATACTATCATTAATGTTATTGAAATTAAAAATGGATGGGCTAAATTTAAATATTTCGATAGCGAAATGGGTTATATATCAAGTAAATTTGTAGAGATAGAAAGTCAAACCTATAATATTTATCATGCATCTATTATCGTTATATTCTTTATTATAATATTTATTATGCTAATAATTAAAGATGTTAATTCTGATGCAACAGAAAACAGAAACTTTGTTACTGACGGTCATTTAAAAGGATACCATATATCAAAAAGATTTTTGGGTGTTGGAGAAGGATACTCTTTATATGATATGTATAATTTTCACTTAATAAAATCAGAAATAATTGATAATTGCAAATATTATATTGTATCCATTAAATGGAAAGACAAAAAGAAGTCAACAATTTCTGTTGATGAAAAAGTGTATGAAAGAATAAAACACATTCCAATCAAACCAAAAGCCAAGCTAGAACTAGAAATAAGAGAGTTTGTTAAGTTCCATTTTGCGGCACTAATAACAAAAAGAAATCAACTAGTCTATCTTGGGGATTATGGGCAATGGATTTTCACTGCTTGGAATAAAGAATTAACCTATTTCACAAACAATATTCTAATTCCTAATTTAGATGAAAAATTACTAGAAAAAGCTTGTTGGTGGGATGGTAAAGGCTGGATAATGTATGCCGTAGATGATATTATTTTAGAGATTGCGGTTGAAAGAGATAAAGAAAAAGTGTCAAATAGAGTAAATTTAGATATTCAAAAACACTCTATTAAAACAGGCGAAGATTTTGAACAATATATAGCAACATTACTATCAAATGCAGGATTTAATATTAAGAACACACCCAGAAGTGGAGACCAAGGGGTTGACTTAATTGCAAGTAAAGGTTCATACACTTTCGTTATACAGTGCAAATACTTCTCAAAACCAGTTGGGAATAAAGCAGTTCAAGAAATTATTGCAGGCAAAGTTTATTATAATTGCCCTAATGGAGTAGTTGTAACAAACAATAATTATACAGCATCAGCAAGAAAACTAGCCTCCAATGCAGATATTATTTTAACATATGATGGCACAATAGTAGAAATACTAAATAAAATGATAAGTAGCAACTAAAGTTCTATTGATATTATTATTTTAAATCTCTATTTTTATATTAGGCACTAATCTTTATATAGGAGTATAAAATGATACAAAATAGCGATGTAGATAAGATGAAGATATCTTTGAATGAGATTATAAAAAAATTAGATATAGCAAAATTAAACGAAGATGATAACCAACAGAGAGTAACAAAACTTTTTCTTTCTAGAACATATGATTCAACATTATCAATATTAGATTTAACGTCGAACAATAAATATTATGATGCAAACGTTTTGTTATCTCACTTATTTGATGTGATAATTCAATTATATTGGATTATGAAAGAACCAGAAAAACACTCAAAAGACTTTTTAGATTTTACAAATTTAGGCGTAATTAGGAAAAATAAATATTTTCCGGAAAACAAAGAATTCGATAAAGATAATTTCCTTAAAATCATTAAAGACCTAGATTTAACTAGATTTTTAAAAGATAAAAAGAAAAAACATACAAATGAAGAACTATTAAATTATGAAAATTATTCAGAATATTGGCATCAAGAAGGCTCTTTAAAAAATATAACAAAAGAACTAGCAAAAAAAGAAGAAAACAAAAATTTAGAAATGTTCTATAAATTATACAGATATTCATGCAATTATAAACATATTGAACCGCTGTACTTATTTAAGTATACAAATGGGGAATACAATACAGAATTTAAATATCAAACTTTAAGAAGCTCTTTATTTCTTTTATTGGTAGTTATAGATTTTGGAAAACAGGTTCACAATATTGATTTTGATATAGAAAAATATTTAAGTTATTTTAAAAAATGAACCTAGTGCTTTCAACAACACGAAGTTGAAAAGTTGCATAATTTAGTCCGTAAGCGGTTCACCCTCCTCCGCCATAAAAGAAAGGCACCCTATCGGGTGCTTTTTTTTTATGATTAGGGTGGCTGATTTTTGAAAAATAATTCCTAATATTTTCTAGACTTTTTTCATTATAGTACTTTATATTATGATTTTTTTTACTTTTATGTGTTATTTTACAGCTTTATAATTGTGACATGGAGTATAAATGAATAAACTTTTATTAGTTAATCTCATAACATCAGGCTTGCTTATATCTACGCATGCCTATGCTAACTATACCCCTGTCCTAGAAAACAATGAAACTAAATTATATTTAGAGTCATTAAAAAACAGTGATGGATCCTCAGTATATACTTCTGATCAAATCAATGCCATTGCTTCTGGTTACGTTGTTGAAAAAGTAACAGATGCGTCTAAATTATATTATGATACATTTGAATTAATTGAAAATGACGCTTTAGTAGAATATGGAATTTTATTAAAAAACAAAGATTATAATGGCACAACAAATACCACCACATATAATAATTTTGGTGATGTGATAACAGATTATGTTGTTAGTACAACCAACAATGGCTTCATTATAGAAAGCGCCGCCAGCGGCACAACCGGCACAGGATATTTTGATGTAAGATACAAAGACAGAGATACTACTGAACAAACTTTGACGTTTTTGTTGAAAAACAACTCTGACACACCTGTTGCAAGCACGAACAATAGAATTACCAATACTGTCGCTATGACTGATATAACAGAAACTTTTGTTGGATTATCGTCTAGTGACTATGGCGGCGCAATTCGCAATACAAGCATAATAAGCAGCATTACTGGTAATTTTATTGGTAACTATGCTTATACAGATTCTTCTAGTGTTGTTTATGGTGGGGCTATTTATAACTCTGGTACAATTACGAATATCATTGGTGATTTTATTGGCAACTACACAGAATCTGCAACTAGTAACGGTGGTGGAGCTATTTATAACACTAGAACAATTACCAGTATCATTGGTGATTTTATTGGCAATTATCGTATATCTAAAAATCAAAGCTCTGGTGGAGCAATAAGAAATGAGGGAGGCGCAGCAAAAATAGGAACCATTATTGGTAACTTTATTGGCAATTATCTATATGTTTCAAATGCCCTAGCTTATGGTGGAGCAATAAGAAACATCAATGTAGCATCAATTAACAATATAGTTGGCGATTTTATTGGAAACCATACAGAATCTGGAACTGCAGACGCTTCGGGTGGCGCTATCAGACAAACAGGCACTAAAATTGGAAATATAACTGGCGATTTTATTGCTAACTTTGCAAAAGGAAATGTACTATCAAGTGGAGGTGCCCTCTATAACACTAGTATAATGGGGCTAACCGATTCAAGCTTTTTAAATAATTACGTATATGCGAAATCTTCTTCAGGCCTAGGTCGAGGCGGTGCAATTTGGAACAGTGGCACGATAGATATAACCGCAAAAAATACAGATGTTATTTTTTCGGGAAACTATTTAACAAATAATAGCTCCACAAAAGTCTATAACGCTATATTCAATACGAATACAATTAATTTTAACTCGGGTGCGGATTTAAAAATAATCTCTTATGATGGTTTTGCAGGGACTGGTAATTATAACCTGTTATCTGGGGAACTGGCTTTATTAGGCGAGCATGCAAATTTTAGCTCTGATTCAAAATTAAACGCATCTGCTGGTGTTAAAATAAATACTATTGATAATGCTATCGGGGAAACCAACTTAGGAATTTTAAAACTTTCTGGTGATATTTATTACGGGTTAGATGTTAATGTCGTTGATTTAACAGGCGATGAACTTAGCGGAACATTAGCAGCAGCTAGCTCTGGAACTATCTTCATAAATGAAATAAATGTAATAGGATTAAACACGTCACAAGATATTAAAATTGATCTAACTAATGACTTTTCAAACATTATAGACCTGGTCAGCAACGAAAAAATAACAGATAGATATGATGCAATTTTATATGATAATACTACGGGAATCCTAACATTAAAAAATATGTATACACTGAATGAGGCTGTTGTTGATACAATATCGGACAGATCGTATAATATGACAACGACTGAGACGGTTACTAGGGATTTAGGGGTATTAGCTGGGCAAAACTTGGCTATTAATGCTGGTGGATTTAATATAACCTCATCTTCAGGTGCAGGCGGAATAACAATGACATCTGGTCAAGAATTAAGCATCAATAATGCTCTTCAAATATCTGGATTTAACAGTTATTTTGTTAATGCAAATGGTGGCACAATAAACATCAACACAGACGATACAAAAACTTCTACATTTAATAATTCTTTGAGTGGATCAGGTGATATTATAATAAACAGCGATTCATCAAAAACAGGTAATGTTATTTTTAATGCTGTGACAAACGCCAATTCCATAACCATTTCAAATGGCAACACTACATTTAATGCTAATGTTAATTCAGATATAACAAACAATGCTGTTGCTAATGTTAATAATGCTACTGTTTCTGGTGATATCAATGGCCGTGGATCATTTTCAACGACTGGAACAAGCTCGATTACCAACGGCGAAATTACCAGCGATATAACAATTACATCCGAGACAACAACGTTTAGCGGAACAACAGTTAATGGCGATATCATAGGTAATGGCAATATAGCCTTTGCTGAAACAAACACGGTTAATGGTGAAATCATTACAAACAATGCTATTACAAATACAGGGACATTGGATTTAAATTCAAACTTTGTATTAAATAATTCATTTGCTGGTGGCACTTTTAACTTTAACAATGACAGAACATTGACATTAAATGGCGCAAATGCGCACATATCATCATCTACTATATTCAACATGAATAATGGAACGATAGATGCCGTTGATAATGAAATTAGGCAAAATTCGCTTGGTGATGCAACATTTACCAATACAAACCTTAAAATTGATATTAAATTGAACCTACCATTTGGTGTGGCAGAAAGCGATACCTTCACAGGTGAGGCAAAAGGGAGTATGCAGTTAAGCGACATTAATGTTTTAGACAGTATACCATCTGAGAACGTAACTGGTGCAAGCGGAACAATAGATATTTTTACTGACAGCTTAGCAAGCGTTACTATTGCTGGCGGGAGTTATAACGTTTTTGGTGATAGATACACCCTTGTTTTAACGACCAATGCATCGGATAATAATGCTTTAGATTATGTACTACAAGCCGATGTAAATAGCTTAGAAAACACTATCCAATCTGTGATTACACCAAGGGAATATAACATGTCTGGCGATGAGACCGCTGGGGATAGTTCTTTGTCTGGCATAATGCGTATTGAAGGTAATGGAAATACGGTTACTGATGGAACCATTACTATGCAGGACAACTCAAGCGTTACTTTAAATAGTTTGACTATGGGGGCTGATATTATTGGTGGAGTTGACTCTACTGTTGCCATAGAAGGTGACGTTTATTATAACGAAGGTGCTATGATTACAAATTCAAATATCAATTTGGATATGGGCAGTTCTTTGACTTTTGTTAATGAAGACAGTTTTAACAGCATAACAAACTCTTTAACAATAAATGGTGGCAACCTTAATATAGCAAATGGAAAAATAAGTAACCTTAAGTTAAACTCTTTGAATTTAAATAGCAACAGCAATTGGTTGATTGATGTTGATTTGGAAAATAAGCTTATGGATAGCATAGAAGTTGTT
>CAYJES010000051.1:0-3989 GCA_964369365.1 uncultured Lactobacillales bacterium
AAAGAATGAAATACCGCGGTATTACTTGTGAAAAATGTGGCGTAGAAGTTACATTATCAAAAGTACGTCGTGAAAGAATGGGACACATTGAACTTGCTGCTCCTGTTGCTCATATTTGGTTTTTAAAATCACTACCAAGCCGTATCAGCCTTATGCTTGATATGGGTTTAAAAGATTTAGAATCAGTTCTTTATTTTGAAAAACATTTGGTAATTGAATCTGGACTTACGCCTCTTAAAATGTTCCAGTTATTGACCGAAGAACAATATCAAGAAGCTATTGAAAAATACGGCGAAGATTCTTTCAGGGCTGGTATCGGTGCTGAAATCATCAAAGAAGTGTTAAGCGCTATTGATGTAGAAAAAGAAGTTGCAAAATCTCGTGAAGATTTGAAAAATACAACATCTGAAATGAAACGTAAAAAGATTGTAAAACGTCTTAAATTATTTGAATCATTTGCTGAAAACGATGCTAAACCAGAATGGATGATTTTAGATATCATTCCTGTGATTCCTCCTGATTTACGCCCTCTTGTACCACTTGATGGTGGTCGTTTTGCGACATCTGATTTGAACGATTTATATCGTCGTGTTATCAACCGTAACAACCGTTTGAAAAAATTGATTGAATTACGCGCTCCTGAAATTATCGTACGTAACGAAAAAAGAATGTTACAAGAATCAGTAGATGCTCTATTTGATAACGGCAGACGCGGTAAAGCTATTATGGCAAACAACAAACGCCCTCTTAAATCTTTGGCTGATATGTTAAAAGGTAAACAAGGTCGTTTCCGTCAAAACCTTTTGGGTAAACGTGTAGACTACTCTGGTCGTTCGGTTATTGTGGTTGGACCTGAATTAAAATTGCACCAATGCGGATTGCCTAAGAAAATGGCATTGGAATTGTTTAAACCATTTATTTATTCTAAATTGGAACTTTATGGTATTGCAAATACAATTAAAGCAGCTAAGAAAATGGTTGAAAAAGAAAGACCAGAAGTATGGGATATATTAGAAGAAGTTATTCGTGAACATCCGGTTTTATTAAACCGTGCCCCTACTCTGCACAGACTTGGTATCCAAGCATTTGAACCAGTATTAATCGAAGGTAAAGCAATTCAACTTCACCCTCTTGTATGTACTGCATTCAACGCCGATTTCGATGGAGACCAAATGGCTGTACACGTTCCATTATCTTTGGAATCTCAATTAGAAGCAAGGGTTTTGATGATGTCAACAAACAACATCTTGTCTCCTGCTAATGGTAAACCTATCATTGTACCTACTCAAGATATTATTTTGGGCTTATACTATTTGACTTTGGAACTAGACGGAGAAGAAGGCGAAGGCAGCGCATTCAGAAATATCGCTGAAATCGAACATGCTTTGGCTGAAAAAACTGTTACTTTACATGCTAAAATAAAATGCCGTTATGAAACAGTTGATGAAAATGGCAACGACACAACAGTTACAGTACAAAGTACTCCTGGTCGTATGATGTTGTCTGAAATCTTCCCACGTCATGCTAAATTGCCTTTCTCACTTATCAATCGTTTGTTAAGAAAGAAAGAAGTATCAGACTTAATTGATATCGTTTATCGTCACTGTGGTCAAAAAGAAACAGTAATATTTGCAGATAAACTTATGGGACTTGGTTTCAGAAACGCTGCAAAAGCTGGTATTTCTATTGGTAAAGATGACTTGATTATTCCTGAAACAAAACAAAAACTTATCTCTACTACTGAGAAAAAAGTTAAAGAGTTTGAAAAACAATATCAAGACGGTTTGATTACAAGAAACGAAAAATACAATAAAGCAGTTGATGCTTGGTCTGCTTGTACTGATAACGTATCTGATGAGATGATGAAAATCTTCTCTCAACCAAAAGACGGTAAAGTGAACTCAGTATTTATGATGGCTCACTCTGGTGCGAGGGGTTCTGCAACTCAGATGCGTCAGTTGGCTGGTATGCGTGGTTTGATGGCTAAACCTAATGGTGAAATTATGGAAACGCCGATTATTTCAAACTTTAAAGAAGGTCTATCGGTTCTTGAATACTTTAACTCTACCCACGGTGCGCGTAAAGGTTTGTCGGATACGGCACTTAAAACAGCAAACTCTGGTTACCTAACTCGTCGTTTGGTTGATGTTGCTCAAGATGCAATCATTTATGAAGAAGATTGTGGTACAGATAGAGGTATCCAAATCACAGCAGTAGTAGAAGGTGGGGACGTAATTTCTTCACTAGGCGAAAGAATTTTAGGTCGTACTGCAAGTGAAGATATCCTTGATCCAGAAACAAAAGAAGTTCTTGTTGAAAAAGGTCATTTAATTGACGAAACAGATGTTGATGCTGTTGAAAAAGCAGGTGTAGAACTTGTATATATTCGTTCTGTACTTACTTGTGAAAGCAAACATGGTATTTGTGCTAAATGTTATGGTCGTGATTTGGCAAGGGGTACTCCTGTTAACATTGGTGAGGCAATCGGTGTAATCGCTGCCCAATCAATCGGTGAACCAGGAACTCAGTTAACGATGAGAACGTTCCACATCGGTGGTGCGGCACAAAAAGGTGCTGAACAATCTAGTGTTGACGCTCATTTCGAAGCAAAAGTTAAAATGGTAAACTTCAACAGTGTTACAAACTCTGCTGGTGCTACTGTTGTTCTTGCTAGAAATTGTGAAGTTGTATTACTTGACGACAAGAAAGAAAAAGCAAGACATCGTATTCCATTTGGTGCAACAGTTCTTGTAAAAGATGGTGCAAAAGTTAATAAAGGCGACAGAATTGCTACTTGGGACCCTTACAGCTTGCCTATCATCTCTGAAAAAGAAGCAAAAGTACAATATGTAGACTTAGCAGAAGGCGAAACTTTCCGTGAAGTTATGGATGAAAGTACAGGTTTGGTATCAAAAGTTGTTATGGATTGGAAACAAATTGCAAAAACAGCTTCGAAACAACCACACATCGCGCTTGTTGATGACAAAGGTAAAGTTTTAAGATTCTCTAACGGAATGGAAGCAAGATACAATCTTGCACCTGATGCGATTATTGCGGTTGATAACAACCAAAAAATCTTAGTTGGTGACGTTGTTGCAAAATTACCAAGAGAAGGTACGAAAACAAGGGATATCACCGGTGGTCTTCCACGTGTTGCTGAATTGTTTGAGGCTAGAAAACCAAAAGATCCAGCAATTATGGCAGAAATCAGTGGAACTATTGAAATTTCAAAAGACAAAGTTAAACGTCGTTTGATAATCAAACCAGATAAAGGCGAAAGCGTTGAATACGTACTTCCAAAAGGTAAAACTCTTGAAGTTCAAGAAGGTGACACAGTTGTAAAAGGTGACATCTTAATCGATGGTAACCCAGTTCCACACGATATCTTGCGTATCAAAGGCATTGAAGCATTGACACAATATCTTGTTAAAGAAATTCAAGACGTTTACCGTCTGCAAGGTGTGAAAATCAACGATAAACATATCGAAGTTATCGCACGTCAAATGATTCAAAAACAAGAAATCGTTGATGCAGGTGACACAACTCTTAGCGTTGGTGAACACGTTAGCTTGGCTCTTCTTGAAAAAGAAAATGAAAAAGCTCTTGCAGCAGGTGGTAAAGAAGCGGTTGCAAACCCAATCTTGTTAGGTATTACGCGTGCAAGCTTGCAAACTGACTCGTTCATATCAGCAGCGTCGTTCCAAGAAACAACAAGAGTTCTTACAGAATCTGCAATAGCAGGACGTGAAGATGTGTTACATGGTCTAAAAGAAAATGTAATTGTTGGTCGTCTAATCCCAGCAGGTACAGGTTCGGTTATGGACAGATTGAAAAAAATTGCTCAAGGCAGAGATTTAGAGTTACTTGCTCAAAGAGAAGCTCAACAATCTGCAGCAGCAGCTACTAGCGAAGAACAAAGCGAACCAGCAGCTGAGTAATTAAAACAAAAATAATTCTCCCCTAGCCTTAAAAACTAGGGGAGTTTTTTT
>CAYJES010000051.1:4089-6352 GCA_964369365.1 uncultured Lactobacillales bacterium
AAAAAAGAGGAAGTTGCCCTCCTCTTTTCAAAAATAAATTTTAGCTTCTTTCGTTTTGTTTTAATATTTCAAGAATTGGCAAAATTCCGTGTCTTGAATACATATCATTTTTAGGCACTACTTTAACATATTTTTCAAATAACTCCGTAAAACCTTTATAGCTAGATGATAGTTTATCAATATCAGCAACATAACGATGAGAGGTCATTTCTGCTATTATCTCAATTGCGGCTTTATCACAAGGCTTAATTTTTCCATCTTTCATCAAAGCATCAACAATCTTAGCCTTATCTATTTTATTTTCGATTTTTTTAATCTCATTTATCATCATTTTTTCACAAGACATATCCATTCTCCTATAAATAAGTATTTTTCCAATTTGTAAAATCAACATCTCCGCGACTTGAATATATTTTTTTTCTGTCTTTACCTTTTACTTTTTTATCGGTTTCAATTGGTGTAAATAAACCAAAATTAACATTCATAGGCTGGAAAGTATCTGCATTTGCTTCTTTTGTAATATGTTCAAGCAACGCCCCAATAGCAGTAGTCGCAGGAGGAGGAGCAATTTCTTTTCCAAATATTTCAAACCCAGTGAATAAGCCACAAATCAAACCAACAGCGGCACTTTCAACATATCCTTCACATCCACTTATTTGTCCTGCGAACCTTATATCTGTGTTTTTCTTTAACCTTAAAAATTCATCTAATAACGTAGGCGATTTAATAAAAGTATTTCTATGAACCCCTCCAAGTCTTGCAAATTCAGCATTTTCCAACCCTGGAATTGATCTTAAAATTCTTTCCTGCTCATTATATACCATTTTAGTCTGAAATCCAACTAAATTCATCAAAGTTCCTTTTAGGTTTTCTTTCCTCAGTTGCACTACAGCATATTGTTTTTTATCCAAATGAGGGCTAGTCAAACCAACAGGCTTCATCGGACCATAACGTAAAGTATCTTTACCACGCCTTGCCATTTCTTCAATAGGTAAACATCCTTCGAAATAAGGTGTGTTTTTTTCAAATTCATGAAATTCTTTACATTTTGCTGATAATAACTCTTCAATAAATTCATAATATTGTTCTTTATCAAGGGCGCAATTAAGATAGTCTGTGCCATCTCCTTTATCATATCTTGATTGATACCATGCTTTTTCCATATTTATTGAATCAGTATAAACTATTGGCGCAAGCGCATCAAAGAAATGAAGGGATTCGCTATCTGTAATTTTTGCAATTTCTTCCGCCAATCCATCAGAAGTAAGGGGACCTGTTGCAATAATAGTTATTCCATCAGGAATTTTTGTAACCTCTCCTTCTATAATTTCTATATTAGGATGTGATTTTATTTTTTCAGTTATAGCTTTTGAAAATAATTCCCTATCCACAGCCAAAGCTCCGCCAGCAGGAACCTTTGTCTCATCAGCAACTTGCATAATTAGTGAATTCATTTCACGCATTTCTTTATGCAACATTCCAACCGCATTATTTTCGGCATCATCAGACCTAAAAGAATTAGAACATACTAGTTCTGCAAAATTATTTGAACTGTGAGCTGGGCTTTTTTTATCAGGCTTCATCTCAAAAAGTTGCACAAATATCCCTTTTTCTGCCAATTGCCATGCACATTCAGCCCCGCCGAGCCCTGCTCCTATTATATTTATTTTGTTTTTCATGTTTTATTGTCTTTATTTTAACTATTTTTTTGTTATATTATAAACTAAATTTAAAATAAGGAAATAATTTTAATATGAATGGTGCTGATTTGTTATTAATTGATTATCTGATTATTGCTCTAGCTATTGTTGTGGCTTGTCTTTATCTTTTTCCAAAAACAAGAAAATGGTTAAGGGGCAATACTAATTACATATCTGTTAACGACCTTAAAAAAACTATCAAAGCAGATGATGATATTTTAATAATCGATATAAGAATGGAATCAGAATATAAGGGAATAATCGGATATATTGATGAATCAATAAACATTCCACTAGCTGAAATACCAAACAAATTAAATAAAGATGCAAAAAATTTTGTAAATTTAATCGACACCCAAATTATTGTTGTCGGTTTTAAAAATGGCAATGATGTTATGCTTGCCTATAAAATATTTAAAAATTACGGATTTAATAACGTAAATATACTTGATGGTGGTATATCAGCCTGGACTAAAAAAGGCTTTGCCACTGAAACATATAAATAGGAGTTTGAAAATGAAATTTAATAATATTTTACCTATTGCAATTGTTGCAACTTTAAT
>CAYJES010000052.1:0-6313 GCA_964369365.1 uncultured Lactobacillales bacterium
GCATCAGCCTTAAAGTGTGATAGAACCGACATAGAAATTACTTCATCGCCTTTTACCAATTTCACACCGCGAACACCAGTAGATGCACGAGAAGCAAATACACGAACATCGGTTACTGGGAAGCGGATACATTTACCACCTTTCATAGCCAATAAGATGTCTTGATTTTCATCACAAATTTTTACATCTACCAACGAATCGCCTTCGTCAAGTTTCATCGCAATTTTACCATTTGATTGGACGTTGAAGAATTCTTTTAATTCGTTCCTTCTGACCCCACCGGTAGTGGTTGCAAACATAATTGTTAGACCTTCACACTCTTCCACTGTTTCTGGTAGTGGCATAATTGTTGTGATTTTTTCGCCTTTTGCAAGAGGAAGCAAGTTCACAATAGCCCTACCTTTTGATTGTGGGTTGCCTAGTGGCAATTTATATACTTTTAATTTATAAACTTTACCAGCATCAGAGAAGAATAATAAAGGAGTATGCGTATTTGCAATCAAAAGATTTGTTACGTAATCTTCTTCATGTGTATTCATCGCACTTCTGCCTTTACCGCCACGTCTTTGCGCACGATAAGTTGATGTAAGAACGCGTTTTATGTAACCAGTATTTGTAACGGTTACAACCATATCTTCACGTGCAATCAAATCTTCATCGTCTTGAGTAAAGTCACCGCTAAGTTCGATAGACGTTCTTCTAGGAGTTGCGAATTTATCTTTGATTTCCACCAATTCTTCACGCATAATATCATATAATAATTCACGATTACCCAAAATTTCAAGGTAATATTTAATTTCCCCACCAAGCTCTTCTAATTCTTTATGAATTTTATCACGTTCTAGACCGGTTAATCTGTGTAATTTCAAATCAAGAATAGCACGAGCTTGAGTTTCTGAAAGTTCGTATTTGCCGCCTTCTACTTTTCTATCTGGTTCGTCAATCAATCTTACCAATGGTTCAACGTCTGCTGCATCCCATTTAGTAGCCATTAATTTTTCACGAGCTTCTTGCGGATCTTTTGCCGATTTAATCATAGTGATTACAGCATCAAGATTAGCAACAGCAATAGCCAAACCTACCAAAACGTGTGCTCTGCTCCTTGCTTTATCAAGGTTGTAGATAGTACGTCTTTTAATTGTTTCTTCACGAAATTCGATAAACGCCCTTATCATATCAAGCAGGTTCATCATTTCTGGGCGACCATGGTTTAGGGCAATCATATTCGCACCAAAACTGGTTTGAAGTTGAGTATATTTATATAAGTGATTTAAAACAACATCAGCTTGGGCATCACGTTTTACTTCGATTACAACCCTTACCCCTTGCCTATCACTCTCGTCGCGGATTTCTGAAATACCTTCCAAAGTTTTTGCACGAACCATATCAGCAATCTGAGTTATCATGGTTGCTTTATTAACTTGATAAGGAATTTCAGTTATTATGATAGATTCACGATTTTTATTTTCTTCGATATGGCAACGACCGCGCATCATGATAGAACCACGCCCAGTCATATAAGCAGATCTTGCACCACCCGTTCCCAAAATCAAACCACCAGTAGGGAAATCAGGCCCAGGGATAAGTTCGATTAAATCTTCGACCGTTGTTTCTGGATTATCGATATAAGCACAACAACCATCAATCAATTCCCCAAGGTTATGAGGAGGAATGTTAGTAGCCATACCAACCGCAATACCGCCCGCGCCATTTACTAATAAATTAGGGAAACGTGCTGGTAAAACGTCTGGCTCTTTTGTACTTTCGTCATAGTTAGCAACAAAATTAACCGTATCTTTATCAATATCGTCTAATAAGTTTTGAGCAGATAAAGCAAGCTTAGCCTCTGTATAACGCATTGCTGCAGCTTTATCACCATCCATAGAACCAAAGTTACCTTGCGATGCCACCAAAGGAAGACGCATAGAAAAACTTTGCGCCATACGAACCATCGCATCATAAATCGCACTGTCACCATGAGGGTGATATTTACCCATTACGTCACCGACGATGCGGGCTGATTTTCTGAACGGTTTTGAATAATCAAACCCATTTTCATACATCGAATATAAAATCCTGCGATGTACAGGCTTTAAACCGTCTCTTGCATCAGGCAATGCCCTTGATACAATCACGCTCATCGCATAATCAAGATACGATTTACGCATTTCGTTTTCGATACCTACCGAAACTATTTCATTATTATTACTAGTCATTTCTGTTGTTGACATTTTTTATACTTCCTAAAAATAAAATCTTTATAATTATATGTTGTTTTTCGCGTATTATCAGAATGGAATTTCGTCATCTAGCATGTCATCGCCAGCATTAACAGACGAATCCCAACCACCAGATGAAGACGAAGATGATGATGATGAACCATAGCCTTCATCCAAACCACCGCCACTTGAACGACTGTCAAGCATTGTTAATTCGCCTTTGAAATTAGCAACAACCACTTCTGTTGTATATTTATCTACACCGTTATTATCAGTCCATTTTCTGGTTTGAAGAGCACCTTCGATATATACTTTTGAACCTTTTTTAAGGTATTTTTCAGCAACATCTGCTAAATTAGGGTTAAAGATTACAACCCTGTGCCATTCTGTTTTTTCTTGTTTTTGGCCTTGTTTGTCTTTCCAACTATCTGATGTTGCAATCGTCAATTGCGCCAATTTAGAACCAGAACCAGACATTTTTACTTCTGGATCTTTGCCTAAATTTCCAACCAAAATTACTTTGTTTACACTTCCTGCCATAATATAATTTTCCTTTTCATTAATCATTAAATTTTAACAAAATAAGCATATATTATTTTGGCTTTTTTTCATAGCATTATTTGACTTTTTCCACAGGAAAAAATCTTTTTATTTCAACATGTTAGAAAAATTTAAAATCTATTCATACATTTCATGATAAGAAGGAGGAAGTTCACCCATTTTATCAAGTAAATATTCGATATCAGAACCTTGCATTGTGATGCCTGACGCTTCATCAACTTGGGTTAAAATGCGTTCAATTACCTTACGAGTAAAGCGTTCTACGTCGCCTTCTTCGCCATCAAGTTCTGTTTCTTTTATGATTTCAATCGCTGCTGAAAACGCAATAAAAAGTCCAGCAGGTAATTTTGCTTTTTCATACAAACCTTTGAACCCTAAATCACCTGAATCGTAAATTAAAACCCTTACATTATGAATTGGCAATTTGGTTATAATAGCCATTGCATGTTCAAAGAATTTAGTTTCACCCATACATAAAGACCTAATCAAAATAGATGGGGTCAAACGACCTTTTTCAAGTAATTGAGCAACAAGTTCATGAGTGTCGTCTTCTGATGCACGAGAAGAAAGACCGATTGTTGTTTTTTCTTGAGATTGCATAACCAAATTTGCAACAACATCAGGCGGTAAATCATGATGTGCCAAAATATATTTTTGCAATTCTTGTGACACTTTTGCAACCAAATTTTCAGCAACAGACATAGGTAAAGATGCACGCATAGCCATCGGGCGTTTTACATTTTCGCTTTCAGGGAATCGTTCCAAAGCAACATGGAATGATTCTTCTTTTATTTTTGCACCTTCATTTGAAATTAATGTAGCAACCGTTGTTTCGCTGCCTTTTTCAATCAAGGCCGCGGATACATCTTCTTGGACTATTGGTCTACTTGCAATTGCAAATTGTTTAGAATCACTGCCTGTATTGATTATTTCTATTAAATCTTCGCTAGTTAAAACTTGTGAAAATTTCAAAATAGGAAGAGCAACTTCATCAACGTCTTTTGCCATTGTTTTTGCAATGTCATGTGGGATTTTAGAAGATTTTTTCAAGTTTTTAGCAAGAGTTTCACGAACCCTTATTTCAACATCTTTTGACATTATTCGGAAGATTTCTTCTGCTATTGCTTTTTCAGAATCTGAAAAATTTTCACCAGTAAATTGCTTTGATATTTTATCTGCAGTGTTAAGCCTTGCCTCTTCTGATGGGTTTTTCAAAAGTTCTTGCACATCTTCCATCGAAAGAGATGAACCTACTTCTTTATCTGCCATAATTTTAAAACTCCTAAAATACTTATATTTTTTTTATATTAAACATATAAAAGTTAATCTTCAATTAATTTTTCATCATCAAAAGAATAACCTCCGGAACGAACCGTTCTGATGTAATCCAATTCATTTTCTTCATTCAGTGCTTTCCTAAGCCTTCTAATATGCACATCAACCGTTCTAGTTTCAACATGAATATCTGAACCCCAAATTTCACGAAGTAAATCTTCTCTTGAAAAAACCTTTCCTGGAAATTTCATAAAAAAATGTAATATCCTAAATTCTGTTGGACCAAAAACGATAGACCTACCTGCTCTTGTAACTTTTCTTGCGTTTACATCAAGTTCTATATCCTTGAATGAAAGAGTTCCTTTATCAACAATTGGTGTAAATCTGCGCAACAATGACTTTATCCTTGCAACCAATTCAAGTACTGAAAATGGCTTTGTTACATAATCATCAGCACCAACAGAAAGACCTTTTACTTTATCAGCTTCTTCAGACCTTGCAGTTAACATGATAACAGGAACATCACTTGCGGCTACATCTTTTCGAATTTCCTTGCAAACATCAACACCACTCATCCCTGGCAACATCCAATCAAGCAATATCAAAGCAGGTTTTTCTTGTTTTAAAATTTCCAAACCTTCTTCACCGCTTTCCGCTGAAACAACGTCAAAACCTTCTTTTTCAAGGTTGTATTTTAACATTGTTACGATTGCTGCTTCATCTTCTACTATTAAAATGGTTGATTTCATAACTATTCCCCACGAAGTCCAGCTATATTTTTTGCATAATCACCACCAAATATTGCACTGCCTGCCACAATCACATCAGCACCAGCCGAAATACATTCTTTCACATTTTGTTGAGTGATGCCGCCGTCTACTTCTATTTCAATATTTCTATCACCTATCATTTTTTTGATATTTTTAATTTTTTCCAGTTGCGATGGAATAAATTTTTGTCCGCCAAATCCTGGATTAACACTCATCACAAGGATTAAATCCACCTTGTCCAAAACATACCCAAGAACACTTTCATGAGTGGAAGGATTGATTGAAATTCCTGCCTTTTTCCCCAATGATTTTATCTTAGTCAAAAGTCGGTCTATATGATCATATGCTTCTTGATGAACCGTGATAATATCAGCCCCAGCATTTGCATAATCTTCGATATAAAGTTCTGGATTTGATATCATTAAATGTACATCAAATGGCTTATCAGTACACCCGCGAATCGATTTAATAATAGGAGGTCCAAAAGTTAGGTTTGGAACATAATGCCCATCCATAACGTCAACATGAATATAATCTGCCCCAGCATTGTCAATAGCCTTAACCTCTTCGCCAAGTCTTGCAAAATCTGCTGATAAAATGCTAGGGGAGATTTTAACCATGATTATCCCAATGCTCCGTCTTTATAACGTTTAGCCATTTCAGCCAAAGTAAGTGGTTTTAATTTAGAACCATGACCCGCACTGCCGAATTGCTCATAACGTTCAACGCATACTTGTTCAACAGCAGCTTGGCCCAAACTTAGGTATTTACGAACGTCAAAGTTAGAAGGATCTGTGCCAAACAATTTACGAATTGCACCAGTCATAGCCATTCTTAAATCTGTATCAACATTAATTTTACGAACACCATGTTTGATACCTTCTTGGATTTCTTCCATTGGAACACCAAAAGTTTGAGGAATGTTACCGCCATATTGATTGATTTCGTCTTGTAATTCTTGTGGAACAGAAGATGAACCATGCATAACTAAGTGAGTGTTTGGCAATCTTTTATGAATTTCTTTTACTGTATCAATTGATAAGATTTTGCCGTCTGGCTTTTTCGTGAATTTATATGCACCATGTGAAGTTCCAATTGCAATTGCCAAAGCATCAACCTTAGTTGCTTTTGCAAAACTTTCTGCATCATCTGGTTTAGTTAAAAGCATGTCTTTATCAAGAGTTCCTTCGAACCCGTGACCGTCTTCTTTATCACCTTGTCCAGTTTCCAAAGAACCAATAACGCCGATTTCGCCTTCTACCGAAGCACCAACCATGTGAGCTAAGCTTGAAATATGACCAGTAACACTGACGTTATAATCATAAGAAGCAGGAGTTTTTCCATCAGCTTCCAAAGAACCATCCATCATTACAGAAGTAAAGCCATTGTAAAGAGCGCTCATACAAATTTCTTCGCTGCCACCGTGATCTTGGTGAAGAGCAAAATGAACATCTGGATACATTTTTAATGCACCTTCAATCATCGCAT
>CAYJES010000053.1:0-5999 GCA_964369365.1 uncultured Lactobacillales bacterium
TAAATGGTGCCTAGAGACGGAATCGAACCGCCGACACGAAGATTTTCAATCTTCTGCTCTACCGACTGAGCTATCTAGGCACATACTTTTTAATAAAAGTAAGACTTCTTATACACAAATATTTTATGAATGTCTAGTAAAAAATATTTTTTTTTAAATTCTCGCATCCTTTTCCCTTATACCTTTTATTAATACAGGGTTTGCGCTTGATTGTCTTGCCTTCGCTCCTGAAGACCTACTTTGTATATTTCCTTTTGTAGTACACCATTCAATTAAACCTTTAACAACATTTGCGCCTTTTTGAATAATCGCTCTATCTTTACTAGCTATATTGGCATCAAAAGATGCAGATAATTCTTTTTGAACATAATTGCTAATAATACCTATGAATGTTGAAAAATTTTCCATTGGTTTTTCGTTTTGCTTTGCTATTACTTTATTTATGTTTTTTCTATCTTCAGCATGCCTTGATCCTATTACAGAAGATTTCTGCATCGCTTCAATTGCGTCAACAATATCTTTATATTTTTTAGTTAAAACTTTATCTTTAGCCATAACAAACTCCTTTTGTCGAAATTTATAATTATATAATATCATAATCATTTTAAAATGTAAATATTTTTATAAATTCTTGACCAAATAAACCCTATATAATATAATGATTTAATGATTAATAATGAGGATACAATAATGCAAAAAATAATGATACATAATACACTTTCCCGTAAATTAGAAGAATTAAAACCAATTCTTGATGATACTGTGAAAATGTATTGTTGTGGTCCTACTGTATATAACTATCCTCATATTGGAAATTTACGTGCTTATGTTTGGGAAGATATCGTTGTAAAAACTTTGCGGAAAGCAGGTTATAAAGTTGGTCATGTTCAAAATATTACTGATGTTGGGCATTTAACTAGCGATTCGGATACTGGTGAAGATAAAATGCGAATTGCTGCTGATAGAGAAAAAATGTCTGTCTTAGATATCGCTCGTAAATACGAAACAATCTTTTTTGATTATTGTGCTAAATTAAATATAAAAAAACCAGATGTCGTTGCAAGGGCAACAGAACATATCCCTGAAATGATACATATGATAAAAACTCTTGAAGAAAAAGGTTATGCATATGAATCCGGCGGAAATGTTTATTTTGACACTTCTAAATTCCCTAATTATGGCAAAATGGCCGGATTAGACTTAGACAACCTTGACCACGGTTCAAGAGTAGAAGAAGACAAAAACAAAAAAAATCCAACTGATTTTGTTTTATGGTTTACCGATTCTAAATTTAAAAATCAAATATTAACTTGGCCTTCACCATGGGGAGAGGTTGGATATCCTGGTTGGCATATTGAATGTTCTGCTATGGCTGATAAATATCTAGGCGAATACATTGATATTCATTGTGGAGGTGTTGATCATATCGGCGTTCATCATACTAATGAAATAGCTCAAAGCGAATCTTACCTTGGACATAAATGGGTAAATATCTGGATGCACGGCGAATTTTTACAAATAAAAGGTGGAAAGATGAGCAAGTCTGCAGGAGGTTTTATCACTCTCGATTCGCTTATTGAGCAAGGCTATGATCCTATGGATTTCAGATACTTTTGCACCACTGCACATTATCGTTCTGCTCTAGATTTCACAGAAGAAAATTTTAAAGCTGCTGCAAATACTTATAGCAACCTTAAAAGTAAGGTAATAGAGCTAAAGAAAAATAAAAACGGCGAAATTGAAATAACTAAATCAAATGAATATATGGAAAAATTCCTTAGCCACTTATATAACGACTTTGCAACTCCACAAGCATTAGCAGTAATGTGGGAAGTTTTAAAACATTCTGAACTTAATAATGCAACAAAGTTACATATTGTATTACAAATGGATGAAATATTTAGCTTTGGTATTAATGAAATGCAAGAAATATCTATTGAATTAACCAATGAAATTAAAAATATCATTGATGAAAGAGTTAAAGCTAGAGCTGATAAAAATTGGGCTAAATCAGACGAATTACGTGATAAACTTCTTAATGATTTTGGTTTGAATATAAAGGATATTCCTGGCGGACAGTACGAACTTTCAAAGAGATAGTTTTTCACAATTAAATTGACAAAAAATTAACTTTATGATAATACTATTTCATGAATTAAAATTATTTATGGGATAGTAATAATGTCAAACGATAACATTCGCGAATATTTAAAAAGCAAGGGATTTTCTGATGTTGATGATATGTTGAAATACAATCAAGGTGAAAGCACGCCTACTTCGACTAAAACTCCTGATTATTCTGACAAAGAATCATATTTTTTAAGTATGGGATTTGATGAAAATGAAACTCAATATCTTATTGAAGAATTGGAAAAAACGGACCATATAAAAGAATCGACTGCTGGCTCTATTTCTTATGAGCCTGGCAATAAAAATCCTATAATAGAAGTAGAAGCAAAACTTCTTCGTAAAAAGTATGAACAACCAAAGACACGTGATTTCTTCAAATCAAAAGTAAAATTAGTTAAAAAATCTGGGGCAAAATCTCATAATGGAAAAAAGGCTAAACTAATTATTCCTATTGTTTTGGTTGCTGGATTGGTTGGTTCTTATTTATCTTTTGATAAAACCACTGAAAAAGAACCACAATTCAGACATACTATCCAAGTTATTATTCCATCTGGTAATGAAAATATAGGAAACACCGTAACTCAATCAAATGATTTAAAAATCATAGAAGATTTAATGGCGAAAGGAATTCATCTTCCTTCTGAAAATTCACCTATAGATGTTAAACCTAAAGCTACTCCAAAGAAAAAAGAGACTGTTTCCCCTACTCCTAAACAGAAACCGGTATCTATACCTCCTAAACAAAAAACTGCTGAGGTTAGTAGTTTTGCAAGTTTATTAGCACTTGAAACCGCTGAACTTAATGCTCAAATAAAAAGCATGAAAATACCTTCTAACACTCTTAATTTATCTACAGGAACCAGCAAAACCAGAAAAGCATATTATGCAGACAGCTATAATACTGCGCATACATTTAAAATAAATGATGTTATAAATTCTACTATTATTAAATCAGAAGACTTTAAACCAGGATTTTATTTTGATTCTATGAATATTATAACTTTTGGTATTGGTACTACTCTTATTGTTAGGAGCAATGGTTATTGGAAGCTTATTCCTAAAAAAGAGTTAAAAGAGCTGATGGATTATGGTAAAATTTCCGTTGATGATAAAAAATTAAATGCTATGTATGATGATTTAACAAAAATCACAAAAGCTATGAACGACATAGTAATTATGAAAGCGGCCATTAAGCTTGTTCAAGAAAAAAAAGATAGAAAAAAATACACTAAAGAAGAATTAAAAATAGCAGATAGGTCATATATACTACAAACAACGCTAAAACTTGGTATGGCAGATATTGTAAAAAAACTTTATCAAGACATTAAAGACACACTTAAAGTACCAACAACAAAAGAAGAACAAGAAAAAGGATTAGGAAAAACAAAAATTAATCCTAATCTAGATATTACAATCAGTAAAGAGGGAGCCGTGGAAGTCGCTAAAGCTCGTCTTGTACATTTCACTGGCGGAATTATAGAAAAAGCTATGTCTTATAACAAAAATTTTACATTCAATGCTAATAAAGATTATAATAATCCTATGTTTAAAATTCTTATGTCTCAAGCATTTCAAAGAGGAAATGCCGTTGATAGAAACCTTATAAAACATTATGCAAACGGGAATGCAGGTGCATTTTTACATCACTTTATATGCAAATTTAAAACCACCACTCCAGGTAGGACCCCAAAAGAAGCAGCAGAATTTCACGATTTAAGCGGTTTTAATAATAATGAAATCAAATCATTACTAGATACTCTTAATAGTAAAAAAGCAGATTTTCAAATAGGTTTTGCAAATCAAAAAAGCTTAGCGGCTAGGGTAGGTGTCAAAAATTTAACCTATGATTTCATTCTTAATTTAGTGAATAAAGAAATTAAAGCAAGAGAACTTAAGGATTTAGCCTTGCAAAAACTTGTAAAAAACAAAAAAACTATATAAAAAATAAAGGCTAGAGTTTTAACTTCTAGCCTTTTACTTATTAATTGTCGCCTATTTTAAGGGCTTCTATAAATGCGCTTTGCGGTATTTCTACTTTACCAAATTGTCGCATACGTTTTTTACCTTCTTTTTGTTTATCTAAAAGCTTACGTTTACGAGAAATATCACCACCATAACATTTTGCAGTAACGTCTTTTCTAAGTGCTGCAATAGTTTCTCTTGCAATAACGGTTCCACCAATTGCTGCTTGGATAGGAATTTTAAACAAGTGTCTAGGAATAAGATCTTTTAATCTTTCACATATTTGGCGGCCCCTTGTTGTCGATTGGCTTTTATGACAAAGAAACGATAACGCATCAACAGGCTCAGCATTAACCAAAATAGATACTTTTGCCAAATCACTTTGTTCGTATTCATCCATTTCGTAATCGAAACTTGCATATCCTCTTGAAATCGATTTAAGTCTATCATAAAAATCAAAAACAACCTCATTAAGTGGAATGTTATAAACTGCCATTGCACGATTTCCTACATAGGTCAAATCAATTTGCCTTCCTCGTCTGTCGTTACAAAGCTGTAAAACTGCCCCTAAATATTCATCAGGAACCAAAATAGTAGCCCTTACCCATGGCTCTTCAATCTTTTCAACTCGTGATAAATCTGGCATATCAGCTGGATTATGTAATTCCTGCATCACACCATTAGTTAAATATATTCTATACGCTACCGAAGGAGCGGTGGTGATAAGATCTAAATCAAATTCTCTTGATAGCCTTTCTTGAATAATCTCCATGTGAAGAAGTCCCAAGAAACCACATCTAAAGCCTTGTCCTAGCGCTGCTGATTTTTCTGGTAAATATTCAAAACTAGCGTCATTAAGTTGTAATTTAGCCATCGAATCACGTAAATTTTCATACTCACCTGAATCAATTGGAAAGAACGAACAAAACACAACAGGAACAGATGGTTTAAACCCAGCCAACGCTTCTGCTGCTGGTCTTTTTTCTTCGGTTACTGTATCACCGACATTTGTATTACCAACGCTTTTTATTCCTGCTGTAAAAAACCCTAAATGCCCAGCTGACAGCTCTTTTACTTCTGTTTTTTGAGGGTTAAATACACCGACCCTATCAATTGTATAAACTTCGTTATTACTCATCATGCGGATTTGCATTCCTTTTTTCATAACTCCGTCTTTTATACGTACCAAAATTATCACACCAAGGTACGGATCATACCATGAATCTACCAGCAACGCTTTTAATGGCTCTTCATTTTCACCTTTAGGAGAAGGTAACCTTGCCACCATTGCTTCTAATAAATCTTCTATCCCCACACCAGTTTTAGCACTGATTGAAATAGCATCACTTGCGTCAATTCCAATCACTTCTTCTATTTGTTGTTTTACTTTTTCAACATCAGCAGAAGGTAAATCAACTTTATTTATAACCGGGATTATTTCATGATCAACTTCTATTGCTTTATATACATTTGCAAGTGTTTGCGCCTCTACCCCTTGGGTTGCATCTACAACCAACAAAGAACCTTCACAAGCAGCCAAAGAACGCGAAACTTCATAAGAAAAATCCACATGCCCCGGGGTATCTATTAGGTTAAATTCATACATTTGCCCATCTTTTGCTTTATAAGTAAGCTTTACTGTTTGGGCTTTTATCGTAATTCCTCTTTCACGTTCGATATCCATATTATCTAAAAGCTGAGCTTTCATTTCACGTGAAGTTATATTACCACATTTTTCAATTAATCTATCAGCAAGCGTAGATTTTCCATGATCAATATGGGCTATAATTGCAAAATTACGTATATTAGTTAAATCCGTCATCTTCGTATCCTTTTAATTCTAAGACTTTTCTTATAACAGAATATGAAAATCCTGCAAGTGCCATTTTTTGCATATCTTTTTTTAA
>CAYJES010000054.1:0-5990 GCA_964369365.1 uncultured Lactobacillales bacterium
TCATGAATTATAATATAATCAATCACAGGAACAGGCGCAAAGGCAAGCTTCCAACAAATGCTAATTTCTCCATTGCTATTACAGCTGCCCCACCTGGATGATGTGTCTTTTATTTTAATATCAGAATGGACAACGCCAATTCTTGCGCTGTATTTAAATACGGTTTCGGTGACGTACCGCTTCATTTTTTCTTTTATAAAATCGATAACTTTTTTGCGCAAAATTTGTTCTTCACCATAAATTTGTAATTCATCGCCTATGATTTCGGTAATGCCGCGCAATTTGTTTTGATGTCTAATCGTAACTGACTGCCCAATTATATTTATGGTTTCATTGTTGGCAATTATAATCTTAGGCTCGTTACTTTTTTGTTTGGCAAGTATCCAAGAAGCGTTGCTTATCGCAAATTCAATGGCACTTTTTTGCGTGCAATATTTCGGCATAATGACAATAGGATTTCCCGTTTTTATATCAATCCTAAGTCTCATTCGTCTAGCCGTAGGATGTCTGCGCAAAATGACATTTATTTGTTTATCAAGGTGCGTAAAGGATTTTAAAATATCGTCTTTCAATTTTATAGACTTTCGCTTAAAGGCCATCTAGCTTTTGGTGCGAAATCAAAGCTATTGAACTGTCCTTTTTTAAACTTTTCCACCCCGACCCATGCAATCATCGCTGCGTTGTCGGTACAAAGGGCAATAGGTGGCGCAGAAAATTGCAATTTATATTTGCTGGCAGCTTCGGTCAGCGCGCTTGCAATGGCTTGATTCGCAGCAACCCCGCCAGCCACCACAAGGTGTTCGCCGTTTGGAAATTGCTTTTTATATTCTTTGATTGCGTTTTTAAGCCTGTCTTTCATAACTTCTATCACAGAATTTTGAAATCCTGCGCATATATCTGCCTTATCTTGCTCATCAAGTTTTTCTTGTTTTTGGATAAGGATTCTCACCGCGGTTTTAAGCCCTGAGAATGAAAAATCACAACCCACCTTGCCTTTAAGTGGAGTAGGCAGGTTGAACCTATCTTTGTTACCTTTTTTAGCGTATTTCTCTAATATTGGACCGCCAGGGTATCCTAGTCCCAACATTTTTGCCACCTTGTCAAAAGCCTCTCCTGCTGCGTCATCAATCGTGGTGCCGATAATTTCGTAATCGCCTACACTTTTTGCGATGATGATTTGGGTATGCCCACCAGAAGCCAACATCAAAAGATAAGGAAAGGGAGTTCTATGACATAACTTAGGGGTTAATGCGTGTCCTTCTAAATGATTTACTGCTATAAAAGGCTTGTTAAGAGCAAGAGCCATAGTTTTTGCAGCACTAAGCCCAACTATCACCCCACCGATAAGTCCAGGACCAGCAGTGGCAGCAATCCCATCAACGTCGGCAAGTTTTACGCCTGCCTCGTCAAGAGCTTGTTTAATAACGGCCTCTAACTTTTCCAAATGGGCACGCGCAGCTATTTCAGGGACGACGCCGCCGAATTCTTTGTGGGTTTCAATTTGTGAAAAAATAGCAGAACTTAATATTTCGCCTGTGTCGCTTACAACACTTGCCGCTGTTTCATCACAACTAGATTCTATTCCTAAAATAATCATTTTCGTTAAATAAAGAATTGCAGTTTTTAATTAAATATGATTAATTATACTATATTTTGTGAAAAATAAAAGGAAGAAAATAATGTCAGAAGTAAATAAAAGCGAAGAAGTTAAATCAGAAACCAAAAATGCAACCAAACAACCAAAAGGAAGTTTTTTAAAAAAGGTTGTCATTTTAGGGGTAATAATTTTAATGGTATTGCCTTTTACTTACTATGATATGAATACGGTAAAGGGCAAATTGTTTGAACTTTATGATTATGTTATGCCAACAAATTCTGTTGAAACAATTGAAACAGAAGTGGTTAATATCCCAAATGAAATCGATTCGATAGAATTAAGGGAAAATTTGGCTCAACAATTAGTGGTAATCTCAGAAATCGAAGAGGTCCCACAAGCTCAAGAAACTTCACAAGTTGCAGAAACTCCAGAAACAAAAAACAATCAAACCTTAGAAATATCTGAATTAAAAACAAGGATAGGGGAATTGGAACAAGCTATTGCAAATTCTAATGAAAAAGAACTTATGGCTAGGCTTGAAAAATTAGAAGGTCATATTGCAAAAATGAACCGTGATAAAAATAATCAAGGCATAACCTTTGTTATTTTACAACTTAAAATGCAAATAGATAGCGGTCTTCCTTACGAAAAAGAAATCGCAATTTTGGAAACAATGTTAATGGATAATCAAAGCCAGTTGGAATTAATATCGCCTTTAATTACAACTGCACAAAATGGAATTCCTACGATTAAAACACTTGCTAAAGAATTCAAAAATTTGTCCGCTCCAGAGGAAATAGGCAAAGTTATTCCTGAAAACCTTACCTGGTATGATAACATTTTTTATAAATTACGTTCTTTTGTATCAATTAGAAAGATAGATGAAAGCAAATCAGAATTATCATTACTTGATGCAATGGACGAGGCAGAAGCTCTTATGTCTGAAAGCGACTTAGCTGGTGCTGTTTCAGTGTTAAAGCCATATAAAGATAGTTCAGAAATTTTAAATGCTTGGTATGGTGATGCAAAAGCCAGAGTTGATAGCGAAAAAATAATTAATGAATTGATGCAAAATGCGATAGTGCTATTTTCATCTGAAAGGTTGATGTAATCATGTTGCGTTTATTATTTTTCATTGTAACAGGTGCGTTGATTGCTGGTGGCGCAATCTTTTTCATCCAAACAGAAAGTGAAGTTGTAATTAATTACATAGGTTACGAAATCACAACAACTGTGCCATTTTTTGCAGCAACAATTATTGTGTTTTGGGTGTTATTTTATTATGTATTGCTTGTGCCTTTGCGTTATTTCGGCAAAAGACGCAAAATCAAAAAAATAGATTCGCGCAACACAAAGCTATATGCAATGACATTAGCATCAGCAGTGGCAGAAGACACAAAATCATTTAACAAAAATCTTAAAAAATTATGGCGCTCTTTAAATTCAGAGGCAAAGAACGCGACTTTGGTCTTGGAATTGTTGGTTGCAAAACATTACGGGGCAGAGGAAGATTTTCTAAAAGCTGCAGAAATATTGTTACAAGATGACGATTTTATGGATTTCGCCAGCAAAGAAAAAGTTGAATTTTACCGCAAGAAAAAAGATGATAAAAAAGCACTTTCTTATGCAACTGATGCATATAATATTGCTAAAAGCCATTGGGTTTATTACGATTTGGTGGAATTGGAAATCAAAGAAGGCAGTTTTGAACGCGCTGAAAAATATCTGGAAGAGGGCAACAAGCTTAAATTCATTGAAAAAGAAGATTACCGTAATCTTAAATCAATTATTTTGTTTATGCTATCTGAAATGCCTTATAAAAAAGATGAAAAAGAAAGTTTGCTGGAACAAGCTCATAAACTTAACCCTTCTCATACGATAATTGCTGAAAAATTGGCTAATTACTATCTAGATATTGGTAAAGCCAAACGCGCCCAATCAGTATTGGAAGAAAGTTTTAAACTTTATCCAGCCTTGCCATTATACAGGGTTTACATCAAAACATTAAAAGATACTGATGATGTTGCTAAATTAAAAATGGTGGAAAAATTGGTGGCAGATATTGATGAAGATTTACGCGCTTTCATAATGGCGGATATTTATATGAAAATGTCATTATGGGGTCAAGCCTCTAATGAACTTAAAAAATATATCGAAGGTCACGAATTAACCCCAGCACTATGCAAAATGATGTCAAAAATTGAAAAATTCAGTGGCATCCACTATCATTTATCAGAATGTGTGGTGGTGGAATCAGACGAACACAACTTTGATTCATGGATGTGTGATAACTGCGGTTACATCAGTATAAACGGCTACAAAGCTCAATGCGATAATTGTGGAGCGATAGGTTCAATCGATTGGCACCCAGCCCCTTAGTATGAAAACACATATAATGAGCGATTAATGCAGATAACCTCGAAATTGCTAAGTCAGGTAGGTTAACTACATTCCTGTCGTGAAATTGGATTTTTCCTATTATTTGACTCACTCTCTGAATTTTCAGAAAATCCATATAGTGGGTGAAAATCCATATAATGAGCGATTAATGCAGAAATGTCGGACACCCCCCCTTTGGTTATGTCGGTTTACTAAATGCCCTTTGAGTTTTTCCTCATAACGACATGCCGGACTACGATCTGGCATCCATATGCATCCGCTTGCCGTTTTTGTCATTTCTGTCTTGATCCACAATCCCCTTGTCATAATTCTATTATTTCAGAGAGAATGTTTTTTTGTCGAGTAAATATAAAAATAATTATTGACATAATTGATAAATGATGATATATTTCTGTTTATAACATTACGTTTAGATATGTAATTATAAAACTAATTTAAGAAAGGATAATTTACAATGGCATTTAAAACTTATGGCATCGAGTGGAATAAAGAATCAAGAACAACAACTTACTATACAAATCCTTCTAAAACAACAGGTGTTATTGTTGATTATGTTACAAAAGATGCTACAAATTTAGATGGTACTCCTTATACTGGGGAATTTGAATATGAATCTTCACACCCTGTTATGCATTCAAGTAATATTGATAAAGATAGAGTTAAAGGTTACTATCTTAATGGAAAAAAAAGTGGTCATTGGAGTAATGAAAGTATATACAGTGATGGCCGTGGCACTCCTAGCAGTTTTACTATAACAAATTATAATAGTGGAAAAAAAGTGCAACCTAGGGGATTTGATAGATCTGTTGATTCAGAACCTCAAACATTAGGTGAAAAAATTAAGAGCAGAGTAGATAAAAAAATCGATGAACTTAGAAAGCAAAATATAGAAAAATTAAGTGTAAAGACATTATATTCTGCCCTAAAAGTAATAGGGTACTCAGACAAAGATGCAAAAGCTGTTTCTGAAGTAAGTGAAAAGCTAGTTTTTAATCGTAGTTCAGCAGTAAATAAAAAAGAACTTATGGATTTATACAAAAACCCAAAAGTGAACGATTATATTAAAGAAATAGAAAGATATGTAGGTTCTGAAGAATGGCTCGCTATTACTACAGATTACAGGCATCAGGCAGATTTATCAGAAAAAAATGCAAAAAGCACGATCGATTGTCGCACAATCGCAAGAGCAAATATAGTGATTGAAAATAAAGTAAACTCTATGACAACTTTAAGATTACTTGCAGAAAGAGTTAGAGGTTAATTTATTTCTATAAT
This sequence comes from uncultured Lactobacillales bacterium, assembly GCA_964369365.1. Taxonomy (GTDB): domain Bacteria; phylum Pseudomonadota; class Alphaproteobacteria; order CAYJES01; family CAYJES01; genus CAYJES01. The sequence continues at coordinate 5,273 of CAYJES010000054.1, forward strand.
TATCAAAATAGCATCAAGAAATTGGTGCTATTTTTTTTGTCTATAGACATAGTCAACTAATCAACCAATTTACATATAATTTGGCAATAATTCTTTTGCTTTACATTATTTTTAATAAGGTGTAATATTTTTAGCATTGTAAGATTTTGTTGTAACATTTTATTTAAAAAAAGGAGAATATAATAATGGCAACTCGTGTAGCAATTAACGGTTTTGGACGTATTGGACGTTTGGTTTATCGCGCATATATTGAATCTGGACGTACAGATTTGGAATTCGTAGCAATCAATGATTTAGGTGATGCAAAAGCAAACGCATACCTTTTGAAATACGATTCGGTTCACCGCAAAATGGATATGGATGTAAGGGCAGAAGGCGATATGATTATTGCTGGTAACCACAAAATCAAAGTAATAGCAGAACGTGACCCAACAAAACTTCCTTGGAAAGAATTGGGTGTTGACATTGTTATGGAATGTACTGGTATTTTCTCTTCAAAAGAAAAAGCTATGGTTCATATCGAAGCAGGGGCTAAGAAAGTTCTTGTATCTGCTCCTTCTGATGGTGCTGATAAAACTATTGTTTACGGTGTTAACGACGATGTACTATCTGCAGAAGATTTGGTTGTTTCAAATGCTTCTTGTACTACTAACTGTTTGGCTCCTGTTGCTTATGTTCTTAATAAAGAATTCGGTATTGAACAAGGTTACATGACAAC
>CAYJES010000055.1:0-5481 GCA_964369365.1 uncultured Lactobacillales bacterium
CCTCTTCAAATAGGAGCACTAACTATCCAAGGACTTATCACAGCACTAGGGGTTTTGATTATCGTTTTTGGCGCCTTACTTATATACTACACATTACTTAGTAGTGGAGCAATGGAAACTATCCAAGCTGGAATGGAAACAATCACCCCAGACAGAAGGCTTCAAGCCATAATAATCGGATTTATGTTCACAGCATTTATCGAAGGGGCTGCTGGGTTTGGCACTCCTGCTGCACTTGCTGCACCTTTATTATTAGGATTAGGTTTTCCTCCGCTATGTGCTGCCATTATTTGTTTAGTGTTTAACTCAATCCCTGTTACTTTTGGAGCAGTGGGAACCCCTATATTACAAGGGTTCAAATCAATAGAAGATGTTGCAATGAACGCTTTGGACACTTCTGATCCTGCTGTTACTTATCAAGTTATAGGGGAATATGTAACATTAATGCACTTACCTATGTTATTCATCTTGCCAATTTTCATGTTAGGTTTTATGACAAGATTCTTTGGAAAAAATCGTTCATGGAAAGAAGGTTTTGCAGTATGGAAATATTGCATTTTAGCATCGTGTTGTTTTGGCATACCTTATATATCAATTGCATGGTTTATAGGCCCCGAACTACCTTCATTACTTGGCGGGTTAATTGGTTTAGGCGTTTTAATTTATTTAACGAAAAAAGGAACTTTTGCACCTAAAACTATCTGGAATTTTGACACCCCTAACAATTGGGACAAAGAGTGGTCAGGCACAATCTCAGCTTCTAATGTAAAGGAATTTAAATCCCGCATGAGCCAAACTATGGCTTGGATGCCTTATATATTATGTGGCTTAGTCCTTATTCTTACTCGTGTTCCTGAATTTGGATTAAAAGAAATAATAAATTCTCCTGCGTTTAATATTGGCGCAACAAATATTTTAGGGATAGAAGGTATTAATTCTTATATAGCTATATTAAACCTTCCTGGGATAATTCCTTTTATCTTAATTGCCGTCATTACTACTTTTATGCACGGCATGTATAAAAATGATGAAATAGGATCAAACAAAATCAGTACAGCGTGGAAAACTGCTATAACAAAAATGATTGCTCCTGCTATTGCTTTATTTGCTTCTGTTGCACTTGTGGCTATTTTCAGAGGTTCAGAAATGACAACAACCTTAATAAATTCTAATGGTAATGGAATTTCAATGCCTATGGCAATGGCTATAACAATATCAGAAATCACCGGCAAAGCATGGCCTGCATTCGCTGCATACATTGGGGGGCTTGGTACTTTTATCACTGGATCAAATACTGTTTCTGATATGTTATTTGCCAATTTCCAATGGGACATTGCAACAACCTTAGGCTATTCCAAAATCAACCACTTTGTAATCTTAGCAGCCCAAGCAACAGGCGGAGCAATGGGTAATTTAGTTTGTATCCATAACATCGTAGCTGTATGTGCTGTGCTTGGAATGATAGGTCACGAAGGCGCAATTTTAAGAAGGACAGTCTGGCCATTTTTATTATACGGAATCCCTGTGGCAATAGTGTCCTTTATCTTGATTGGATAAATATTACATAATATTTATTTTGATGATTTAATAAGGTAATCTTCAACAGTATAAATATTTTTCCATGGAGATAATTCGTCATCCTCTAACACCAATATAATCGTAGTATAGGTTTTAGTACTTTTGAGGTACTTATGCTTTACAGGCGCAGTAGTAGAAAGTTTGATTTTATCATATGATCCAGCCATATTTGGAACGAACGCATCTTTTTCTAGAATTGTAAAATATTTATATCCATCGGCTTTGGCTTGCTCTGATGCTTTTTTCAAAACGCACGCCCAAACGTCATCTTTACCAGTTCTTCTATTTCCTTCACAACTTACAGAATATGTTTTTCCTGTTAATGGCTTTCCTTTTATACCTAAAATTTCAACTGCGTTTATAGGTTTCACCTCATCTTTATATGAAGCACATCCAAAAATTAAACAAACAAAACACAACATAAAAAACTTTTTCATAAGACATATTCTCCATTTCTAATATTTGCTTTAAAGTTTATAATTATTTCAAAAAAAGTCTATCATAAAATATCTCTAAGCTATAGGTAATTCATAATAAGCCAAAGACAAAAAACAGCTAGAGGTTTAACTCTAGCTGTTTTAATTTAATTTTTATAATTATTTTTGATTTTTAGCTGCCGCTGCAAGCGCACTCGCTATCATATGGTCAGGTAAATCATAAATTTTTGGATCAACCTTATCTAAATCTATATCTCTTAAGTCTTTGGTATCTGCTGTTTTCAATTCTTTATCTTTTATTTCTTCATCAAGAGACTTGCCTATCATACTATTATTTTTACAGTCATCTCCCAAACTTGCAAACTTATTTGATTTTTCTTCTTCTACTGGTTTTTTATTTTTTTCATCACTCATAATTTTTCTCCTTGTATATGGTTGCATCTATATAATACTATAACATCACCTACAAAAATTGTCAATATTTATCTGCAAGATTAACTTCCTACAAATCCTCTTATTATCCCTATTATATAATATTGAAAAGGATAATAAGCGTAGAACATCCATCCAGTTGTATAAAATTTACCATAATTTTTATTAGGTGTTGGATTAATAAACAACATTAATATTGCGAATGGAATTATTAATATTCCATACATCAAACTAGGCATAAAAGATGCTATAGCTATAATACTTATTATACCAATCATTAAGTTTTTGGTTTTTACAAAATAATAAAATGAAATAAAAAGAATAATCCCTAAATACCTATATTCAAAAAATATAGCAAAAGGAAATATGCAAAAAATTAATATAATGGCAGTAAAAATTGCAAATTTTTTATCTCCTGCGGCGATAACTTTTTCCATAATCCATAACAAGCAAATCGCAAACATAAAGGTAAACATTATATTTAATCTAATAATATTAAAATAATGTTCATATAGTAAAAGTGTAGCAACAGCAAAGGGAGCAAGTCTTATAATATATCTTAAAAAATTCTGTTTTTGTACCAGGTGATAGCAAATCATAAACACAAACAAAGGAAAGGCAAATCTGCCAGGAAAAAGGATTATATTTTCAATTTCCATTCCTACAATATACTTTAAAACATGATCATAAGTCATCGTTACAATCGCTAAATATTTTATGACGTTAAATGATAAATTTATTTTAGGATTTATTTCTGCATTAAAAATTTTTGATGTAGTATTCATAAAAGTTCCGTTTTAATAATAATTTAAATTAAATATAATTATACTATAATGGTTAAATTTTAATAAGGGGTTTATATTATGAAAAATTCTAAGTCTGTAAAAAAAGAATTATTAAAAGATATTTTTTCTATTTGGAACAAAAGCAAAAAATTAATAGAACAAGGTTATAAAGTTTTAGATAAAGAAGTAACTATGGGAATGCCTGGACCTTGTATGCCTGCTGTATCAAAGGAAAAAGATGTTGGAATTGGTTCTCCTTATGGCGATGGAGCTAAACGTGTTCATTCCTTTTTTGGTGGAGTTGTAAACAAAATATTATTAGGACCAGGAGGCAAGACTTTTAAATACTTTGAACATTCTCCTTATTGTTCGGAAAACACTCCCAACCCATTTTTCATTCCCCTTGAATATATGGTAAGAGATGGCTTGCTTGATAAAAAAATCCTAGAAGAAATTTACAAAGAGAATAAAAATTCTAGTGAAATAAATTTTGATTTTGTTGAAAAAGCATTCGCCAAAGCTTTCGAAGGTTTATCAGAAAAACAAATCGAAAAACTTGCTAATAAGTATATTAAAAAATCTAAATTTCCATATATTGGCGACATCCAAGTAATGATACCAAATAGCGTTTATGAAAAAAATAAAGATATATTTTTCAAAGATTTTACATTAGGAACTCCTGCTGACGCTTTGAATGAAACAGACGCTAACTGGGGGTTCAAGGTTATTAAACCCGAATATCTTTTCAATAAAATAGGAAGATTAGGAAGAGGCGGGAAAATCCTATATGATATATTTTATAACACAATTGACAGTAATAAAGGCGGGATGAGAATTGATCATTTCATTGGCTTTGTTAACCCGTATTTATATTGCAATAATAAAAAAGACGACAATGGACGTTTGTATTCTTCACCTAAACATCCTATATTAGGCAAGTATGCAAAAAAGAAATTAATTGATTTTGGAATGATTGTAGATAAAATTATTTTAAAAGCTGCAAAAAATAAAAAAGTAAAAGTGTCATCGATATATCCAGAAGATATTGGGGCAAGACCAAAACAACTTGACTACATCCTAAAACGCTATAGTTTAGGCAGATTATTGGTATCAGAGTTCGTTGAAATAGATAATGACAACCATATTTACCGATTAAAAAATGCAAATCATAACGACATTGCAACAATTGATACCCATGACACCCAACCTTTACAAGACTTTATAAAAGGCTTAGATGACACAATGCGTTATAAACATGCAACTAAGCTTGCGCACGATTTACGTTTTAATTATAACGACGATTTAAAAACAGATGAACAATTATTCCGTATGAAATGGGCCGAACTTTTAACTTGCCCTGCAAAACGCGTTCAAGCCTTTTTCACATCGTTCACAGGACAGGAAGGAAGATACAATATCCCTGGAAAAACAATGCAATGGCGCTTAAGATGCGATGTTGATTTTGATGTTAATTATTTCATAAATATGAAAAAAGGAAAAGCATACAATCCATTTGATGCAATTTCACTTGCTATATATGCCAGAGGTGATAAATTTTACGAAAAAAATAAATCTCTTGTCAAAAAATTAAGAGAGGCTGAAAAGGAATTATTAGGACTAATTCTTTTTGATTAATCCTTAATATCTACTTGTTTTTTTAAACAAAAATTGTATTTTTTATTTATGATACATGTAAATGATAAAATGCAACAAAACTATATGTATGAACTTGTTGCCCCAATGGGAAAACGATTTGCAGCGGATTTTAAACCAGAGCTAACTCCGCCTGAAATGCTTATGCTTGGTGTTTTCGAAGGCAAGTATCTAAACGATTGCAAGAAGGAATTTCCAAAAGATTGGTTCATGGATGCAAGGTTATCCCCTAAATATCCTGATGAACTTCTTAATTATTTTGGGGTAAAATCCAGACAATCTTTGGAAGTGTGGCAAAGTAAAGGATGGATAATTGAACCAGATCCAAGAGGATGGTTCCAATGGTATTGCAGATATTATATGGGCAGAAGGATACCAGATGTTGATACTATCCAAATAAAAAGGTGGAAAGCATTCAGCAGACATAGGGCTCAGGTTCTGAAACATTGCAAGGAAAATGATTTAACTTGCAGACCAAAACAAAGACAAGCTTTATTACAATGGGCATATAATCCATTTTTCGAATATATTGATTTTAACAATAATAAATTTTTATTGCAAAAAAGACACCAAATCAGTCCTTTTAAATAAAGAGA
>CAYJES010000056.1:0-5098 GCA_964369365.1 uncultured Lactobacillales bacterium
CTGGCATAAACATATTACTTCTTAATTTCACACCTTTGACATCCGAAGTAACTTTCATTGTTAGTTCTGCGTTTGTACCGTCAGTCCAACGTCCCCAGTCTTCTTGACTAGACCAGCCATAAGAATATAAAAAATTAATATCAAATTCATTCGACAATATTTTTGAATTCGCTGGCAAATTTAGTAATTTATTTACTGGATCACCATATATTTCAATAGCTTTTAAATATATACCTAAATTGCGCGTATCTTCACTTATACCCAAGTCTTTAGGAGACACAGTTGCATTTGGCATTTTTAGTTCGATATTTATAATGCTATTATTCACAAGATTATTAATAACTTCCTGTGGCAATGGGGTACTAATTTCAGGCATTAGCTGTGCATATTTTTCTGATGAAACTTCTATGCCATTAACCAGAATAGTCATATCTAACGAGCTACTAGGCGGAATAAACATATGCAAGAAATGAAATTTTATACCTGTAACATCTGGTGCCACTTTCATAAGTATATTCGCCATTGTTCCGTTTGACCACCTACCAGCTGTTTCTTGAGCATACCATCCAGAACCATATTTAATATCCCATTCTTTTTCAATCAATACATACTTTTCTCCAGTATATTCATACAACTTCATCGAATTTGTAGCATCAATATTGGCAAAAGATATCTGTGACGCAAAAACATATTTTGGTTTCTTTTCATTAACCTCAGTTGAGTTTAAATGATAAATATACGGCATATCATCTGTTTTATCTTGCAAAATTGCCCATAAAGGATATTCCCAATCCCAAGTAACCAATATTGCAATCTCTTTAACATTATTTTTAACAATATAATCCGCATAATATAAGTAGTTATCTAGCAATTCTGGTCTATTCGAGAAGTATAATTCACTCCTTTCTTTATCTATAAAATTATACTCTTTTCCGTGTGTAATTAGCGGACGTGACGCATTTTTTAATAACGGCTCGTAACATGCTAGCACCATAGTAGCCATCACTATATAAGCAATATATTTTTTTCTACCTATTGTAAGCTGTTTTAATGCAAGACCGAATAGTGGCGAAATTAATGCAAACAACGGCGTTTGAAGCCTTGTAATCCACGGTTGATAGACAGCAACTACACACAAAACAACCACTGCACTGTATGAACATATCGTATAGCTAATTGGTAACTTTAGCATCCTTGTAATAAACAGTATAAATATTATAATTGAAAATATTGTCTGTAAAAAATTATGTGCAGTATCCTCGTGATTACTACTTGGATTTACATCCATGCTATAAACATATTGACTTTTATCAACATTTAAGTTTTCTGCAATATTTTTCATAAGCTGACTAGCATTACCACTTGAACTAGGATACACTTTATTTGTAGCTAAACTACCGATAAAATTAATTAAAACTGTACCAACACTTGGATGCTTTATTGTTGTTTGCATCTCACTTTTAGTGCCTAAAATATTACCATACATTGAGTAGTTGCCATACAAATGTTGTGCTGAAATACTAATAACAATTACAGCAATTAATATGCCCTGTAAAATATATTTTTTGAAATCTTTTAAAATTAAATAAGCAAAATATAACACAAATGGTGCGGCAACCATGTATGTTGTTCCTTTAGTGTAAATTGCTAATCCTAATGCAATTGCCGAAAAAATAGCATTAGGATATGACTTTTCCTTTTTCCATTCTAAAAAAAATGCGATGAATGATAAAATCCAAAATGATACAGCAAGATCCGTTTGTGTACTAGATGCTTGCAATATTGCCATTGGTAAAGTCATAAAAAAGACTACTGCCATAATTTGAGCTTTTTTGTTACCACCTAATTTTTCAGTAATACTTGCGATAATAACTAAAGAACCAACAAAAGCAAGCCACTGTACCATATTTGCAAAAATATCAGTTTGTGACAATACTGCAGTATGAAAAATTACTATTTCTGCAAAAGGGGCTTGTGCCACTTGATGAGATATTCCTGTTTGATAATGAGCTATTGAGTGGTTCTGTATCCAATGCATTACTTTAGGAAGATGATAAGTCATTGAATCCCAATTGTTAGGAGGATATACTAATCCTATAATAAGCGTTATTATTGGAATTATTACTAAAGGTAATCCACGGCATAGCTGTTTCTTATTAATAAGGATAATTGGCTTGTATTTATATATCAACACACAAGTCATTATCAAATATAATATCCAAAATATTAAAATGGGATAAAATAATAATAATTTAAACCAACTTAATAATATCGTACCACAAAATAGAATAATTCCCCATATTGCTCCACCACGTACAACTGCTTCATAAATAGTATATTTATATTTACATAACAAAATTGTCACAAACAAACATATGATAGGCAAAAGTCCTAGTAACATTTTAAACCCCAATTATAAATTAAAACACAAAATATTTGCGTAAGATAAAGTTACCAAAAAAGCCAAGTATTGTTGCAATAACTTTACTGGCAAAAGGCGCTAAACCTAATGCAATGAACCCAACTGTCATTCCATAATCTAATGCACCCATAATAAGCACTGTTGTTAAATATGCAAAAATCTCATTAGGGGTCGACCACCGAGCATTATGTCTAAACAGAATTTTAATACATAATAAATAGTTTACAAATGCAGCTATTGCAAATGAAGCAATAATTGCTGGCGTTTGCCCCACACCTGACGATAATAATATTGAAAATGAGGCAATATTAGCAACTGCAGCAATTGCACCAATAAAAAAGTAAAGTAATAATTGCATTGGCAGTGGTGCCGTATGTGCAGAGTAATGTAAAATGCAATATAAAGCTCTCACACCATCTTTCCAACCTATTTTCTTGCCTTCTTCCACCGTACGTGGATTATAACTAATTGCACATTCATACACTCTTAGTTTTTCTTGAGAGATATACGCTGTAATTTCTGGCTCAAAACCAAATCTATTTTCTTTTAACTTCGGCGCAAGATTCTGCAATACGTCTCTACGGAACAACTTATAACATGTCTCCATGTCTGTAATATCAAGGTTTGTAAACATATTTGATGCAAAAGTAAGAGTTTTATTCATCCATGTATGCCAAAAATAAAGTACACGTCTAGTATCTGGTTTCAAATATCTTGAACCATATACAACATCAGCCTTACCATCAACAAGTGGTTGCAATAATTCAAGATAATCTAATGGATTATATTCCATATCTGCATCTTGAACACCAACATAATCACCTTTTGCATGTATAAATCCAGTGCGCAATGCAGCGCCTTTTCCTTGATTTACATCATGTGTTAAAACTGTAATTATATTTGGATATAGCTCTTTTAAACTATAAGCAACTTCTAAACTTTTATCAGTTGAGCAATCATTTACAATAATAAGCTCTAGCTCAATATTATGGTCACGCAAAGGTAAACAGCGTGCAACACAATCGGCAAGTGTATTTTCTTCATTATAACAAGGTATAATGAGTGTTAAAAACTTTGACATAATAATTATCCTCTATTTGTTATAACTGTTTTCCAGTTAATGTTATCTTCCAATCCCTTTATAAATAAACCCGTATTTCTCAACTTCTTCTTTATTTAAAATATTTCTACAATCGACAATATTTTTAGTTTTCATCTTAGATGAAACTACTGATAAATCTAAGGTTTTAAACTCACTCCACTCAGTTAAAATAGCCAATACATCTGCATCATCTGCTACTTTATTCATATCATCAATATAATTAATTTTATCGCCTAAAATACCTTTTGCGTTTTCTATTGCCTGTGGGTCATAGGCAGTTATGCTTGCTTTACGTTCAAGAAGGTATTCTACAATTTCCATTGCTGGGCTTTCACGACAATCATCTGTGCCGTCTTTAAATGCTAAACCTAAAATAGCTATCTTAGGCTCTTCAATATCTTTAACAGCTAACATTATACGCTCAGCCATTTCAATTTTACGTCTATCATTACCATTTATAGCTGCATCAATCAATGTCATTTCAACATCATTTTGACGTGCCATATAAGCCATTGCCTGCGTGTCTTTTGGAAAACAACTTCCTCCATACCCAGGACCAGGGTTCAAGAATCTGTTCCCAATACGCTTATCTAACCCCATACCACTTGACACTTCTGCAATATCAGCACCTGCTTTTTCACAAAAATTTGCCATTTCATTTATATAATGAATTTTAATAGCTAAAAATGCATTAGACGCATATTTAATTGTTTCAGAAGAACGACGGCTAACAATTAATATTTCACTTTTCTCTTTGAATGGTTTATATAGCTCTTTAATAACATTTGTCGCTTTTTCAGAGTTTGAGCCAACAACTATTCTATCTGGGTTAAAAAAATCATAAACAGCATACCCTTCACGTAAAAACTCTGGCAACGAAACAACATCAAATTTTGCCGTTGGATTTTTCTTTACTATAAGTGTTTCAATATCATCACCTGTACCAACAGGAACTGTAGATTTCGCAGCAATAACAGTATAGCCTTGCAAGTAATCTGCGAGTTCTGTAGCCGCTGCATGTATATATTTCATATCTGCTTCTTTTGTAACAGGGTGTGGAGGAGTTCCAACAGCAATAATAACAATATCGGCAGCTTCAACACCCTCTTTCATAGAAGTAGTAAATTTCAAACGTCCACTTTCAACATTTTTCAGAAAAAGTTCTTCAAGACCTTCTTCAAATAATGTCATCTTACCTGCTAGCAAGCTGTCAATTTTAGATTGTTCTCTATCAATACATGTAACATCATAACCTAATTCAGCTAAACCGACCCCAGTTGGCAACCCAACATAGCCAGTCCCAATAATACCTATTTTCATTTTATAGCCCTCTTATTTATTCTTTAAAATATGTAATTGTTTTATCAACTATTCATCATCTAGATTTAAATCAAAATAATAAACATCTGATGTTGCCACAGGTAAATTATTATATCGATATTGGCAAAAAATTAAGTAAACGTACTTTGCGTTTTATTTTATGATTTAGCAGCTTCATTGTTAATTTTTCAACATCAACTTGCTTTTTAAGTTGTTTTACAAATAAAAGCTCAATATTCATTTTTTCATCTTCT
>CAYJES010000057.1:0-1691 GCA_964369365.1 uncultured Lactobacillales bacterium
GCACATCTAATGTACCATCTGTCGAGCCACCGTCAATAACTATCCATTCAAAATCCTGAAATGTTTGATTGACAATACTTTCACATGTTTTTTCAATGGCTTCTTTTATATTGAAACAAATTGTGATTATTGAGAGTTGCATACTTCTTATAACTTATTGTTTTTTGCAACAACAATATAGCATTCTGCTGCATTATAATTTTCATCAGTTGTAAGTATAATGTCATCTGACCCTGAATTTTGATTATATATTGCTTCAATTGTAAAATATTTACCAATTGCTTCTTTAACAGATAAGTAATCATAATCTCTCACATGGTGCTCTGTTATACCCCAACTGTTAGGTGTAGACAGTATATAGTATCCATCATTTTTAAGAACTCGCTTAATTTCCTTTAACTGTTTATCTTCATCTAAAACATGTTCTAACGTTTCAAAACTGGTAAAAACATCACAAAAATTGTCACTAAATGGCATATCAGTTATTGAGCCTTGAGTAAATGAAGTAATACTACTTTCATAGTTATATCTAGCATATGCGACAGCTTTTAAATCAAGCTCCAGGCCATATATATTTTTTGCACAACCTAGTTTTTCCATCAAGTTTGCACCATAGCCCGTACCACTAGCAGAATCAACAACTATTTTTCCATTTATGTATGCAGATGCAAATCTGTATCTATTTAGATGAAAATTAGCCCTTACTATCGGAAAAATATCATCCCTATTTGCATCCATTCGTTCCATTCTATTAATATTAAGAAACTCATTAGAGTATTTTACGTTCTTAAATAATTCAACATAATCAGATACAGCCATCTCTGTCTTATAATTACCATTCATATAATGAATATCAGTAAATATATCTTGTAATCCTATAGGGTTTATAGAGAATACTTTTGTATCAGGATATAACCCGTGAATATATTTCTTCATTTGTTTCCAACCATATACAACTCTATCAATAGATATTTCTGAAGTAGTATTATCAAAGTGTTCTATAGTTGTGCAATCGCAACCGACAAGATATATCTCACTAGGGTTTGTCCATAATGCAAACTCTAATGCAGGAAATATAATTGATGACCATGTATTAAGTGGACGTGTAGTTATGTCTGGTGAAAACACTGCTAATTGTTTTGTCGGTACTGGTTGATCAATAAAGTAGAATTCCTTTGCATCTGCGATATTAGAATCGCTAACACTAGGCGCTGGCACTAAATAATGCCTTCCATAAAACTTTTTACAATCCTTGCTATAAGCATTCGCTTTAGCTTGATCATCATTATCAAACAAATTATCTTGAATAAATAAGTAATCAAGTTTTACTTTATCACTTTTAAACGTTCTGTTAACGCCAATATAAATTGCACCATCGATAGGCACAAAGTCGTTTAGTGTTGGCCCAGCTCCTACAAGTACAATTTTTTTACCATTATGGATATCCTTGTATTTTGTAAATATATTTTTATGGGTTTCCATTGCTGGCAAATGAATATATCTTGTAAAATTTATAGTTTCAATCGCACTATCTACCTTTTCAATAATTTGGTTAGCCCTATTATCTTGTGTAATTATCCCCATCAAGTGATTAAGCACATTAACACTAGCTGTAATATCTTGTTTCAGAACATGTATCTCACTTTGCGAATAGGTAATATTTTGCTCTGTCCGCATAATAAGTTGTTCTA
>CAYJES010000057.1:1791-4966 GCA_964369365.1 uncultured Lactobacillales bacterium
ACCTTATTTGTATATTATCAAGTTGTTCTAACCTTATTTGTATATTATCAAGTTGTTCTAACCTTATTTGTATATTATCAAGTTGATTTAATCTATAATTAAACACTTCTAAATGCTCTTTTATTTGCGAAAACTTGTCTTTTATCATTTTCTTATATATACGTATGCCGAACAGATATGTACGTTTAAATTCTTCATTTCTTGTTTTTTTGACAATAGGTAATCCTAGAATACTAATTCTTTTCTCAGCATTATTTTTTGCTACTCTTAAAACTTGCAAACCGAGAACCTTATACCTTGTTGTGCCATCATTTTTTGAACGGCGCAATATTGGTAAGCCAAGAAGACTTACCCTTTTAATATATGGTGTTTTTGCTATACGTACAACTGGAATGCCAAGGATGTAATGTTTTTTTACATAATCTTGGGACGTTATAACATTTTGTTGAGAAAAATATTTTTCAGGTTGCTTTGTAATATTACTTATTGAAACTCCATTTATTTCAGCAGCCTTTTCAATTATAGCATCACACCATGTCTTGATAGTTATATTACTCGATAACCTTGCTTTGACATTTTCATTAGATACATACTTAAATTTCACTAGCTGCTCACAGTCTTCAGCAGATAAATTAAACCTTTCACCAAATAATTCATAAAAAAGTTTGATATGTTCTTTTTGATTTTCCTTAGGATCGATACTTGTGCTAAAACCTGAATTATCAAAGGATACATACTCAGTTAGGACAAAAACTCCTTTTTTATCATTTGCAACTAAACGCAACATTAAATCATTATCTGCAGATATCAAATTATCTCTGAAACCTGACAACTCTTTTATAACATCTAATTTGACAATTTGAGTCTGATGACAATAAAAATAGCCAAATGGAAAATACTTTTCTGTTCCGATAAATGTTGAAACCTCTTTATCTTCTTCTGTTATACGAGCATCACTATAACAATAATCAGCACTATTGCACTCTAGCAGTGATATGGAATGCGAAATTCCAATATTATTATAGTAATAATCATCTGAGTTTAAAAAAGTAATATATTTGCCATTTGCTTTTTCTATTCCTTTATTCATAGCATTGTAAATACCAGTATCAGGTTCTGAATAGTATGTGAGCCCTGTTGACTTGATTAGCTCAAGTGTGCCATCATTTGAAGCACCATCAATAATAATATGTTCAATATTTTTATATGTTTGCTTTCTCACGCTTTCAACATTTCGTAAAAAAGTTTCATGTCTTCCAGCGTTTATCAAATTGTAGGTTACCGTAATAACAGTTATCTTTGGGCCATCTTTCATAAAAAATGCTGGATCTGTAAATTGTAAGTTGTTGACCAGGTCAGGTAATAGAGATAATTTAATTCTCTTAGCAAATTTTGTCCTATTCGCTACACCCCAAAAACTGCAAGATGCACATGAATACCCCGTCCATGGTTTACCGCCTGTATAATGTATTAACACAATATTTTCCTTTATATCATTTGCTTTTTCTGGATGAAGCCTCTGTAATAAATCAAAATGATCAGGCATAAAATTAAAACGGTAGTCAAGTATCTTGAAATTATTCGCAAACACAATGTTGTACACATCCTGATCTGGGCATGAGAGTTTTTTAAATAAATCAATGGTTGTACTAACTAATTTATCAGTGAGATTTTCTTCACGGATTTTTTTACAATCCATAAGCAAGACACCAGAATTTAAATAGTTACTACCACCATCATATTGAGGATAAATTGTCTCTTTTAGATATGTGTAATTACCTTCATAAAAATCTTCTAAGACTGCTCCAAGTGGGTATTCATCTAAATCTTGATTAAATAATTCTACGACATCTCCCCTTGCAATAATATCCACATCAAGATAAATAACCCTATCTAACTCAGGCTTTATCTCAGGAATAAAATAACGTGAAAAAGCGTTAAGCGAATAATGACGCACATCTGGAAATCTTGATAAATCAAAAGATGACATATCTATGTATTCAATTGAGTAATTTTCAAACTTCTCAAGCGACTCATATATAAGCTCTTTTGAAGAGTTCTCAACTCCACCATCAAGGACATAAAACTCGATATTACTTTTTGTGCATTCAAGAATTGAGTACATAAATGTACACAGAAATGGTGCATAGTTATCATCACTCGCACAAAATATCGGAATAGTTTGCATATAATTTCCCCAATATAAATTCTGATTTACAATATATTTATTATCATTTGAAGAATAACATATCATTCCTGCATCAACTTTTTCTTGCCATGATGATGCTGATAAGTTCATAGGGTATTTTTTATTATCGAATAGTTCATCTTTTTTATGTGTTAACAAGATTTCACTAACTTCAAGACTATAATGGTCGGTGTCTGCCGACAGCTGACCTTTCGTAACTCTGAATGCTGCAATAAGAACATCCGCTGAAAAAAACTTTGTATGCTTAGCAAATGAATGCCATAGATAAAAATCACCTGCTAGTTTATATCTTCTGAATTCACCCATATTAACAAAAGATAACGTACATCTACGCCAAAATACTGACTCCTGTGGCACATAATATCCAGATACATCACTATTAACTACACCATTTAAAACAAGGTCACTATTAAAATTTAGACTTGACGTCCACAGTTGATATCCATTTTCAGTAACAGCCGTTGCTCGACCAACAAAAACCTTAACATCGGGCAAATCTGTAAAAACTTTAACGGCAGAGTTGAATGCCCCAGGATAATAAAAATCATCAGCATTCTGATACGCTATAATATCTCCGGTACAAAGCTTAAAACCTTTAGCAAGAGCATCATACATGCCACTATCTTTTTCTGAAACAACAGTCATAGTAAGCCTTTTGTGGTAACCATTATAAAAGCCTGTATCAACCAAACTCTTAAATTTATCAACTATTTCAAGTGTATTATCAGTGGATTTACCGTCAACAACAATATATTCCAACTCAAAATCACCACGTTGAGTAAGTATACTGTTTATAGTATCGACAATATATTTTTCACCATTAAATACTGGCGTAACTATAGAAATTTTCATTTAAACACCTTTACTTATACCTTACTATACCACCTATAAAACTCTTTAATGCCTTCACTTAAATCAATCTTAGGCTCCCAGCCCATAGATTTGATTTTTGTTGCGTCCATAAGT
>CAYJES010000058.1:0-4735 GCA_964369365.1 uncultured Lactobacillales bacterium
ACAAGGACTTATTTTCAATTATGGCGGAGGGACGGGGACTCGAACCCCGGCATCCGTTTAACAGGATGACGGATTAGCAATCCGCTGCATTACCACTCTGCCACCCCTCCGTGTTATTATTTAAAATAACATCAAACAATCTAGCATATTTTCATTTATATGCAAGACTTTTTTCATTTTCTTTTTCATTTTCCAGCTTAGCTATTTCTTTTTCTTGTTTTGACATATTCTTTTTAAGGTTTTTTAGCAACCCCAAAGTCAATATTTTTAAAATCTTATTTCTCATACGCTTTTTTTTGTAATAATGCAAAACCTCTGCATTATTCATTGTTGACAGCTTCATCATCATTTTTAGTTGCCTTTTCAACTTTTGTGATTTTGGTTCTATTTTTTCTTTTGATATAAAATTTAATTGAGATTTAGTGAAATCTTGCCTTAAGCTTGGGTATAACATTTTGTAACACAAAGCTGTTTGTGTTATGAAAAATGAAAGATAGTTGTCGTTATTATTTCCCAGCAAATTATTTTCTTTTAACTTGTTATATACAAAATGGGTTATTTTTCCTCTATCAATTGAATCAGAGGCTCCTGCTAAATAAGCCGCCATGATACTTTCTTTTTCTCTTCTGAAATAATTATATAATTTATCGGTTAAAAATATCGCAGAGTGAGAGGGAACTAAATATTGAAAAATAAAAGCATCATCATCATGAAAACAACCATCAGGAAAAGAAATATTATATTCATCAATAACTTCTTTTTTAAATATCTTGTTCCACAAAATAGCGTTTATTTTTAATTTTTTACGATAATTTTTAAATTTTTTATAACCAACAAAGGGTAATTTGTAATAAGATAAACTATCCCCTCTATCCAGCCCTTCTATTTCATCAACAATATTAGCATCACACATGGCGAAATCTATGTCATTATTTTCCATAGCATCATGCATTTTTTCACACATTGTTGGTTCATACCAATCATCAGAATCACAAAACATAACGTACTTTCCTGTCATATTTTTAAGCCCATTGTTGCGGGCAGCGGCAGGACCGGAATTTGGTTGATCAAAGACTATTATGCGTGGATCTTTCTCTCTGAATTCTTGCAATATCTGTAATGAATTGTCTTTTGATCCATCATTTATGCAAATAACCTCTATATCTTTAAATGTTTGATTTAACAAGGATGATAAAGTTTTTTGTAAAAAAGCCCCTGAATTATATACGGGCATTATTATTGATATTGCAGACATCATTTTAGCCCTTTTATAGTTTTGTATTTTTCTGTATATTTCTTTCTTATTTTACCAAAAGTTATTTTTGATAAAATCTTATATTTAAATTTCTTCTTTTCAAAAGTTGACACATAACTCAAATGTATTAATTTTACATAATCTTCTAATTCATTAATACATACACTTGATAAATGTGCTTTAATACTATCTAGCCATTTTAACTCATTTAAGACTAGTTGCTTTTTTGTTTCAATCGCTGAAACCTTATGACCAAATTCAAACTGTTTTTTATAAAAAAATGCAAAACTATCCCATTTTTGTTCAATAACTTTATTTTCTTTCAGTTTTCCATAAATAAAATGCAGTAAACCTGCTCTTCCAAAAGGATTCTTAAGCACGGCTGAATAATGTTGCATAAGGCTGCCTTCATCTCTTCTGAAATAATTATAAAGTTTTTTATTGATAAAAAATGCATGATTAGAAGCTAATAGATATTGGAAAGTAAATGCTGTGTCCTCATAATAATAATTACCGTCAGGGAAAGAAATATTATGCTTATCTATAATTGATTTTTTAAAGATTTTGTTCCATAGAGTAAAACTGACATTTTGTATTTCTTGAAATGAATTGAATTTTTTTAAGCCTTCATATGATATTTTGTACCCATTACGGCTATCGCATCGATCAATTCCCTCAAACTCGTCTACGACATTAGTGTCACAAACGACAAAGTCAGCATTATTTTCTTCTATAGCATTAATCATTTCTTCAGCCATAGTAGGCTCAAACCAATCATCTGCATCACAAAACATAACGTACTTTCCTGTCATGTTTTCAAGCCCATTATTACGAGCAGTGGCAGGGCCAGAATTTGGTTGAGTTAATACTTTTATACGCTTGTCTTTTTCTGTAAATTTTTGCAGTATTTCTAATGAATTGTCTGTTGAGCCATCATTAACGCATATAATTTCTATATTTTTATAAGTTTGGTTTATAAGTGAATTAAGAGTTTTATCTAAAAACTTACCTACATTATAAACCGGTATTATTATTGAAATTTTACTCATTTACTTTCCTATTATTTTTTTATATTTTTCTTTATATTTTTTACGCATTTTACCAAAAGTTATTTTTGATAAAATATTATATCTAAGTTTCTTGAATTTTGATATTTTTTTAGGTTCATTAGATTTAATTTTTTCATATTCTTTCTGGTGTAATCTTAATTCTTTATATATTGGCAACGTGGATGCAACATCCCACCACAAATAGTCGAACAGTCGTTCATCATCATAATTGTTTTTCCAAGGTTTATCAGATGCGCAAAAATGAATTATGAAAGATTCATCCATATTATAACCTCTTTGCATTACAATTTCGCCATTTGATGCTTGATAGTTCCATTTATCATCAACATACAAAACATTGCCTTCAAACACGACGTTTAGCACATTTTGATCATTAAAAAATTGGTCGTTTTTGATTGCGATTTCCAGTAATCTTTCCGAATAATTTCCGTTCCTTATCAATTCAAGATTCATCAATAAAACCCCAGAATTAAAATAATTATTATAATCGGAAAGTCCAATATTAGTCATATATTCAATAAATTCTGGCATCTTAGAAAAATAATATAAAACACCATCGTCTTTTACCCCTGCTAGACAATAATTTGAAATGTCAGTGTTATAAAGTTCAGATATATCCTTCCTAACAATTAAATCGCAATCAAGATAAAGAATTTTTTCAAAATCTTTCAAAACTTCATGCAAAAAAAGCCGATAATACGCTGCATTTGAAAGATTATTTAACTTTTTATAGTTTGTTACAATATGTTCATAATTATCCATATTAATAAATTCAACATTGAAATTAGGATAATCAGAAATCCAATCAATTAAGGTTTGTTTTTTGATTTCATCAATTCTTTGTTCCAATATTATTATATTATATTGGTTGTCAATTGAAGAGCTTTTAACAATAGATGCAATCGTAACAAACGCATAGTTAAAGTAATTATCATCAGTTGAAAGAGATATATTTATTTTATTTTCAGACATTTTTTAATATTTCTTTTATTTGTGGATATTCCATTAACAAATTTGCCAGCTGTACATCATTTTTGCCAGCAGCAACATTTTCTTGCCAAAGAGCAACATCCTGAGAATTTTCTATTTCTTCAAACATCGGAACATTTATATCAATTAAATTAGGTTTTTTATCATTTAGTATAGCCATTGCCCAAAACCAAATATCATCGTTGCTGGGTGCTATTTTCAGGTATTTTTCTTCGTCCAAAATGTCTTTATAAAAACAATCTCTTGGATAAAAAATCCCACCAACTCCGGTTAAAAATATTTTATAAGAAGCAGGAACTTGCCTGATATTTAAATCCCATTGAGAATATGGCAAAAAGGCATTGTCTTTAAATATCGCTCTATGTCCTCTGTGCCCATGTATCATGTCTGGGTTCTTTTTATATGCACTATATAAAAGTGCGAGCCAATCCTTGTGATAAATCACATCATCATCAGCGGTTACAATATGATTATTAGGGTATTTTATTAAAGTAGGGATAAGTTTTTTATAAGCCCGCACGTCATGATACCAATCAATTTCAAGACCTTTATCCCGCAATGCCAATAATGTTTGTGGCAAGTCAGCTTCTTTATTCGGGAATTGTTCCGGGGCAAGCCATAAAACAACCTTTTGAGGCTTTAACGATTGTTTTAAAATGCTTTCAATAGTCAAGTGTACGATATTAATCCTAGCAGGAAAAGAAGTTAACGATACAACAACATCGTGTTTTTCGTTTATATCTATATCAATTTCAATACTTTCATTTGCCTTTTTTTTATCTTTCTTTCTAAATACCGCGAAATATCCTAATGGTTGATTTAAACATTTTCTTTTTAAAATTTTCTTGAACAACCATGTTACTATCATTAATTTTAACTTTTTGGTTTGATATGTTTTTGCCACCAGATCTTTAACGACATCGATGTTCCTTGCCCCAATAGCTTCTATAACCTCTATTTCAAATCCTAATTCGCTAGCTATTTTTTTAAAGTAATATTGAGTAAATCTATAATAATCATGCGGAGCTTCATGTTCCCAATATGTAAAAGGTGTGTTCATTATCAAACACCCATCATTATTTAATAAGTCGTAACATTCTTTTAATAGCTGGTTCGGCTTGTATATATGTTCAAGAACATCGGACATTATAATTGTATCAAACTTTTCAGTTAAGTTTAAAGGCTCGTTTAAATCTTTGCTATAATCTAAATGATTTATTTCGTGCAAACTGTTATCCCAATCCACACATGTAATCTTGTCTGTATATTTATTATAAACTTCATATAAAGGAACTGTCCCACATCCCAAATCTAGTAAAGAGCCTTTTACATATTTACAAATATATTTTTGATATAAGCTCGCAACAAGATTCACTATATGCAACGAACCAGAAAATACATATTTAGGATTTGCTATTAA
>CAYJES010000059.1:0-4641 GCA_964369365.1 uncultured Lactobacillales bacterium
TGAGGTCGCTGTGGGGCAACCCGTGGAAGTTCAAGTCTTCTCGATCGCACCATTTATATAGCTATAAAATTACTAACTCTTATCGTGCATGGAAAAACGCTATGAAAATAGAAATGGGTGAGTCTTTATTTTATTCGTGGTTGCGTCATGTCAAAGACTGCCAAATAGTTCAAACAAATTGGAAAGCATCTAATAGCTGGGAACTTCAAAACGAAACAAAAGTCCAAGAGTTATATAATGAAGCAGACAAATATTTCTTTGCCAATTACGGATATAAAATATTTAAACAAAGTTCTTCTTTCTATCAAGTAATTCATCAATGTGAATGCGACGCAATTGGCATATCAATATCAGAAGAAAAAAAATCTTTTTATGCAGTAGATGTTGCTTTTCACAGCTCAGGACTCAATTATGGCGATAAAAATGAAACTGTTATGAAAGTATTGGCAAAAGGCATAAAAACCGCGATGTGTCTTTATGGATATATGAATTCAACAGACAGTGAAATAATATTTGCTTCCCCTAAAATCAACAATGCAGTGCTTGACTTATTGCTTCCTCATATTAAAGAAGTTAATGACATTTTTAAAAAATTAGGATTTGATTTTAAAATGAGGATTATTGCCAATAATGACTTTAATGATGACATACTGCAACCTATTTTACTTGTCAGCAACGGCATTGCAGATACATCTGAATTATTCATTCGTAGCTATCAAATGTATTCAATGTTCCAAAATGATAAAATTTCTGCGCCAAAATCTACTAGTAAAAAGTCTAATACCTCTAGCACTAAGACTGAAATAAACTATCAAGACACTAGTATTTATAAAGAGCTGAAAATAGGTAAAATAGCTAATGTTATTTTGCGAAAAATCCTAGAAGATGGACTAGTAAAAAATGATGAAATCAAATATATGCAAGATGCAGATTATAGCAAACAGATTTTTGATATCCAGTATCCTTTGTTAATAAAAACAAATTCACCAATAAAAGAAGATCGATATTATAAAGATTTAATTAAAATAAATAATGAAACATATCGTTTATGTTCTGAATGGTACGAACCAGACAGACCTTATTTGCTTAAATGGATTGAAATGTACAACAATCAAAACAATCAATAAGATTTCTCTCTTGTATTATTAATAATATCAATTAATCCCATTTTTTGTTTGGTATAAACCTTTTGTTTTAAATAATCCTGCATATAGTCGTTTAGCACATCTGAAAAATGATTTTTATAAGAATTATCACCTAATATAGTAAAGTTATTTTCGTATATTTTTAAAACCTTGTTAGCCATAGGGTGTTTCGGAATATTAATCTTTTTTTGCACCAAAGCAATCTCTGGAAACATAAAAAATTTATGTACATAATCAAGTGCTTTCTTTTGATTTTTTAATAAATCTTCTTCTTTAAAGTTACAACATTCTGAAAAAATTTCCTCATCCCATTTATATGAATATTGATGATAAAAACATAGAAAAGCAAGTCTTCTCACATTCTTATAATCATATAAAAATGATGCACTGCTTGCTTTATTAAACAACGCAACTGGATTGGTTTCACCAAGCACATATTTAGGTTTTACCACACCCTTTAATTTTGAAAACTGTTCACGATTTTTATACTCTTTTTCTAGTTTTTCAAGTTGGGTTTGATTTTTGCTAAAAAAAGCCTTTGCAAATCTATTCGCAAAACATTCAGCCTGGAATAATTTTGTTTTAATAACAAATCCAACCACACCTGATGAATATAAATTATCTATTTTATGCTTGCTGTCTATTGCGCAAGAAAGGAAATAATTAACATCTTTCATAATCTGTACCAATATTTTTAATTCTGTTATCCCATAATTTTTTAATTTCTTTTTTATCAACTGGCTCCATTAATTTTTCTAAATATTTAGCAGTATCAGAAGAGCGTAATTCAAGAATATTAAAAACCAAGTATGTATCTTTATAAATATTGTGTTCTAGCGCTTCAGTTCGTATATTATTTATAAATTCCGTGTTGTATCTTTTTATGTTACTTGCAAATTTTTTCAATACTTCATCATAGTTAGCTGACCTTAGCCTTATTTTGACATCTTCAGTTTTAACTTTATTATTATAGTTTATAATTTGTTGATTAATTCTCGCGTATATCTCAACATACTCAGCAGTTTCTTGTTGAAATACAAAATCGTCTCTTTTATTAACAGATTCTTCTATTCTGTCTGCTAGCATTATATTAAAAATAGGAATAGGAATTTCACTTAAGATATTACCTTTTTCATTTTTCATATTATAAAATTTAAATCTTTCTTCTTTATCTAACATAACAAAAAAACTATACATTTCTCTAGGATTATTAGGATTATTAATAGAAAAGTCGTAAACAAATTCAGCAGTAAGCGCTTTAGGATTATTTTTTTTCATTACGATGGAATGATTTCCTTCATCTGCAACCAATGTTGCATCATTTAACATAACACGATCGTTATCAACTACATTTTTTTCAACATTACATCCAGACTGTAAAGATTGATATTCAAAACCTTTTGCTTGGGATGCAATTCCAATACCAGAAAAGGCCATAGTAGTAGTAAGCATAAACGAAGCCAATCTTTTTTCCAAACCTGTCATAATAATCTCCTAACAATTACATTTTAAATACTTATAAAATATTTATTACTAATAATAAAATATCACAAATAACACCAAATCGAATTCTATATCGATTCGTCATTAGATAATAACTTTTTGAATTATTTTTGTCAACAATTAATTAAAAACAGATTGCCACACACAATCTATATTTCATATTGGCATTTGATTATTTTTTATTTCACTTGTATTTTAAAAATTAATACTTTTCTAACGTTATTAGGATAATGCCTTATAAAATATCTTTCAAAAACATTTTTTACTTCATCGTAATTTATTTGATTATAATGCGTTTTGGCTTTAAGATAATTTCTTAAATCATCTAGAATATTATCCCTAATTCTTGCAATTTCTGTCTTAATTGTTGCTTCGTTATCTGCCTCTATCCTTATTGCTATATTAAGTGTATAGGCGATTTTACCGTTCACAATATTATTAACAACAAAAGGTTTTAAATCCAAAATTTTCCATTCAGGTGGAAGTTCAATATCTTTTTTAGGAGCAGCAGCATAGGCTCCTTGCAACCCAATCACAATCAGCATTAGAAATGCAAGAAACAGATTTTTTATCATCTTACTACATTTCCAACTTTATGAAGTAAGGCATGTACAAATTTTGAATCTGTTTCATCATAGAAGCTGTCACATAATCCAATATATTCATCTATTATAACAGGCAAGTCAGTATCAACTCTATATAAAATTTCAACTATTCCACATTTGATTATAGAAGTTAAAACCAATTCTATACGATCTTTTGAACGTCTTTCGTCAATTGCATTATCGAAAATTTCATCAACATTTTCTTTATTTTCAGAATATGCATTAACAATAAAGCTTAACAGTTCGCTGTCTACTTCTCCGATTGTTACAAATTCATCAGTTTCCATCTCTAAATCTTCTGCCAACACATCTTTACCAATATCACCGTTTATGAAACCGTTTAATATTTCAGGCAAGGTATAATCGCTTTGTTCAAACATATATAACGCTTGCACTGCATTAAGTCTTGCATTACGTAATTTTTGTATTTTTTTAGGTATTTTTGACACTTTATTCTATAACCCCAACTTTTTTTTTATTTCAAGAAGCTGCAGACATCTTTCCACAGCATTATTAGTAACAGAAACGCTCCATTCTTTAGCATGCACAGCGTCTTTTGGGCTGAAAATTCCATACCCCAAAGCCAATGAATATTGCAATTTAAGACTTTCCAATTCTTTTATTATGATACTTTCTTTCATAAGACTTGATGCATTTGCTCCAAATTCGTTACATCCCAAAGCAATATAACCGACAATCCTATCTTCCAACGTTCTAAGTTCAGCTGCTTTAAGATAGTAACGTAAAATAGTCGGAAATTCAATAATATCTGGGGCATTCATAATAATAGGCTCAAACCCAGCTGCTCTTACAGCTTCACAAGCTTTATTGGTCATATATTCAGTAATTTCTTTATAATTTGGTTCATTTATAATTAAAATTTTTCTATTCATATAATTATCCCCTATTGCTCTTCATCAATACCGCCAAGAAAATCTTCGAAATCTTTTACTTCCCTAAAATTCCTGTATACTGATGCGAAACGAACATATGCAACTTGATCAAGAGCGTATAAAGCTTCCATAACCATTTCACCAATAGCTTTAGAATTTACTTCATTTTCCCCAGAACTTTCCAATCTTCGTTGAATACTGTTGACCAATCTTTCCACTTTTTCAATTTCAACAGGACGTTTTTTAACCGCAGTATAAATTGATTTAGCCAATTTATCCCTATCAAAAGGAATTTTATCGCCATTTCTTTTTACCACCATTAAATCCCTGATATGGATTCGTTCGAATGTCGTAAATCTTGATCCGCAAGAACTACAAAAACGCCTGCGTCGAATAGCAGATCCATCTTCTGACGGTCTTGAATCTTTTACCTGAGTATCTTCATTCGAACAATATGGACAACGCATTTTTTTCCTCTTTCTTTATATTATTTTT
>CAYJES010000060.1:0-4407 GCA_964369365.1 uncultured Lactobacillales bacterium
GTTTTTTTAATTTTACAGCGCATTTTTCCATAGCTGTTATGGTTTTTTCTGCTGCCTTTTGCGAAATTACGTTATTTTCAGCCAATCCTTCGCCTAATCTAGTTATCTTAGAAAAAGAATCTACAACAGTAAAGCTATGAGGCGTTGGGCGCGCAATTAAAAGGCGACAGTTATTCGTCCCCAAATCTATTGTTGCGTAGGTGCCAGTTTTTTTCTTTGGCTGTGATTTTGCTTTTATCATAATTTTTCCTTTGCAAGCATAGTATATTAATTTTTACAAGATTGCAATTTCAATATTTATAAAATGAAAATAAGTTATAAAAATTATGAAATATAAAAAAATCCCAGAATTTTCTGAGATTTTTTGTGTTTGATTATGGTGTTGCTATTTCAGCGCGTAGTTGCTGTCTTAAATCATCAATAGCGTGAAGTTTTTTGCCGTCTTTGAAATACCAAAATTTCCAACCATTACAAGATACGGAACCTTGTACTACTGCTCCGACTTTATGGATTGAGCCTTCTTCTCCACCTTCCATAACCAAAGATCCGTCAGCGCGAATTTTGGCCGCAACCTTGCCTTTTGCATCGTATAAATTTTGTCCTGCTTGTAATAAACCACGTTCAATTACTTGGCCAAAAGGAATTCTTTGTTCAACCTTTTTAATTGTTGTTTCAAAATCTTCTGGAGATGCTTCTTTTATTTCATTAATTCGTTTTTGCGCATGTTTTACATAGTTTTTGTCACGTTCAATTCCAATAAATCCACGTCCTAGTTTTTTTGCAACTGCGCCCGTAGTTCCTGTTCCAAAAAATGGATCAAGAACTACGTCGCCTGGTTTTGTTGACGACATAATAACTCGATATAACAGCGCTTCAGGTTTTTGGGTTGGATGAATTTTTTTTCCATCTTCTCCTTTTAATCTTTCATGTCCGTTGCAAATAGGTAAATTCCAACAACTGCGCATTTGAACATCTTCATTTAATGCTTTCATAGCTTTGTAATTAAAAGTGTATTTGCTTTCTTTATTCTTTGAGCACCATAGCAAAGTTTCGTGGGAATTAGTAAATCGTGTTCCTTTAAAATTAGGCATAGGGTTGGATTTTTCCCATACAACATCGTTCAATACCCAATAATCCAAATCTTGTAATACATAGCCAACTCTGAAAATATTGTGATAAGAACCTATGACCCAAATAGTGCCATCTTCTTTTAAAACTCTTCTGCAGGCCTTTAGCCATTTATGAGTAAATTCATCATAATCTTTTAAAGAGCTAAATTTATCCCAATCATCATGAACTCCGTCAACAACTTCGTTAGTGTCAGGGCGGATTAAATTTTGATTTATTTGAAGGTTATAAGGAGGATCAGCAAATATCATATCAACCGAATTTGCCGGCAAAGAATTCAAGACTCTGATAGAATCTCCTTGGATAATAGTAGCTTCTAAATTAGACATTCTGTCTTCCTTTAATAAAGTTTCAATAAATGTATTTTACTTATTAATACTTACCAAAATATTAATATTGATAGATTGTTTTAATAAAAATGTGTTTTTTGATTCTTTTCAATGGGATAGAATGTTTGTTGATTAAATAGAATCAATTTTTTACTAAGATTTTGAATTTTTCTCTTTTTGTAACTCAAAATACAGCGTATCCAAAAGCCAAATTCAAAAATCAAAATTCAACACAAAAATAGGTTAATTCAAACGTTAAATACTCTAAGTATAAAAAAAAAACCCAAAATAATTTTAGGGCTTTTTTTTATCATAGTCGAAATGAATTACATATTATCGCTGTCATCACGTTCGATGTTGTCAATAACATCACTCATGTCATCATTGTCATCACTTAAATCCGAAGTATCTTCAACTAAGTCATCATCATTGTCAATAGAGCTTTCTGGTAACATCTCGTCGTTATCTAGCTCGATAGGTACATCTTTTGATGATAATTTTGTTTCTCCACGTTTTTTGATAATGTCTTCTAGGCTGAATACTTTTTTACATAAAGGGCAAGTTAAAGGGTTTTTGTTTAAATCAAAAAACTTTCCTTCACAATTTGGGCAAGTTCTTTTTGTTCCTAGTTTATCTTTACTCATTAAATTTATCCTCCAAAAAAATTATTTTTTGCAATTTAAAATAACTTTTTATTTTTTTCAATAGCTATTTTTTATTTTTATGATATTTTTTTATAAAAGTATGAAATTATTGAGGACTTAGGCAATATGATTATAGCAATTGATGGACCTGCTGCTGCTGGTAAAGGTACTTTGGCAGTACGATTAATGAAAAAGACGGGTTTTTTATACCTTGATACTGGGGCATTATACCGTGCCGTTGCTGTTCTTGTTATGCAAAATGGCGGCGATGTAAATAAAGAAGAAGATGCGGTAGAAGTCGCAAACAAGCTTACCCCTGAAGTTATTATTAAAATGCAATCAAGTTCAGATATAAGGACTCCGCAAGCTGGAGAAGGAGCTTCTGTTGTTTCTGTTCATCCGAAAGTACGTTCAGCTTTGCTTGATTTTCAAAGGAATTTTGGTAAAGATGAAAAAGGTGCAATACTCGACGGGCGAGATATTGGAACGGTTATTTTTCCAAATGCAGAAATAAAATTTTTTGTAACTGCTACCCCTGAAGTTCGTGCGAATAGAAGATATTTGGAATTTAAAGAAAAAGGCATCGATTGTGAATATGAAGAAATTCTTGCTGATGTTAAAAAACGAGATGAACGCGATATGAACAGGGCCAATGCTCCACTTAAACCAGCAGATGATGCTATTGTAATTGATACCTCTGAAATGAATGAAGATGAAGTTTTTGAAAAAGCAATGTCATATGTTAATGAGGTTAAATAAATGAGTCTTGTTTTATTTATAACAGAAAATAAAAATGCAGTAAGAATCTTAGATGATCTTTTAAAAGATAGTTTTATGGATATTGATGTGATACTTGCTCCTAATGTTAATTCTGCTATAAATAGCGTGACTAGTGGCCAGAGGTTAAGCACCATTGTTATAGATCAAAATTTTGATGAAGAAAAAGAAAATATAAAAATATTGCGAGATAAAGATATAAATTTCCCAATTATTGCTCTTACAGATAATAAAGCTAGTAATGAAAAAGAACTTATCAATGTTGGGGCAACTCAGGTTATTGAAAAGCCTTTTTTCTTTAAAGAATTTGAACCTTTTTTAGTTTCATTAGTAGGTAGTTATGACGCTTGTATAAAAGGATGTTTTTCTTTGGGAAATATTGATTTTTACCCTGCAAACCGAATTTTGCACAGTGTAAGTGATAATAGTTCTGTAAATTTAACCGAAAAAGAAACTGATATATTAAAATATTTATATCAAAGAAGAGGGCAGTTCGTTGATAAAGATACTCTGCTTGCGGAAGTGTGGGAATATAATGCTCAAGAAATTTCTACCCATACACTAGAGACTCATATATACAGACTTCGTGGAAAATTTGAAGAATTAACACAAGAAGAGTTAATAGTTACCGAAAGTGGCAGTTATAAATTAATTTAAAAAGTTATATGTAAAGAAAAAAGGGCATTTTTACAATGCCCTTTTAATTGTTTTTTTGTTTTTGATTAGTTTCTCATTCCGCTTCTGTTAATAATACTATTTATAAGAGCAGTATCATTTTGGATTGTTTTGTTTGGATTTAGAAGGTTATCAATTTGTGATTCAATTATTTTTGCAGCTTCACTTCTGTCATCTTTTGAAAGAGTTTCATTCTTGTTAATTTTATTAACAATGCCTAAAATGTCAACAGCTTCAGCAGTAAATTTAGATGTTTCATCGTTGTTTGTTGCTATATTATCGCTTTTGCTTTTTTGGTTATTGATTTTTTCCACTTCATTTAAAAGTGCTATTTTTAGTTGGTTTTTATCTTCACTAGATAGATGTTCATCTTTATTTATTTTTAATAAAAGACCAAGAGAGTTTGTTGCGTTGTAAATATTTTCAGATACGACATGGTTTTGGTCGGCAGTAGACATGTTTGCATTTCCATCAGCAATAGCATTTTTGGCAGATGCACCTGAAAAAAGAAATCCTAACATAACTCCTGCTAATAAAAATTTTTTGGTTTTGCTACCTAATTGATTTTTGTCTTCATTTAAAATTTCAGTCATTTTTTTTGATCCTTTATTAATGATTAATACAATTATTATATAATAAAAGTATAGATATGTAAAGATTATAACAAAAAAAAGACAAAAAAAAGCTTTTGACAATTGAAAAGATGTTATTTTTCAATTGCATACATAAAAATATAAAAAAAATAATTTTTTTGTTGCAAATATGAAAAAAATATATTATAAGATATTTACTTTTGTAAAAAGGTTTCTTACGACCCCTTCGTCTAGAGGCCTAGGACATCGCCCTTTCACGGC
>CAYJES010000061.1:0-4266 GCA_964369365.1 uncultured Lactobacillales bacterium
GAATAGCAATGTATAACATAACCCCACGTGATTATGAAAGGTTGGGTTCATTTTATGATGGTGAGGGTGTTAATTTTGCAATTTTTTCAGAAGGTGCAGACTATATAGAGCTATGCATTTTTGAAGATAGAAATGAAACACGACTTATATTGCCGGGACGTACAGATGACGGAGTTTGGTACGGTTATGTAAAAGGCTTAAAACCTGGTACAAAATATGGATATAGAGTTTACGGTCCTTATGAGCCTGAAAATGGAAAAAGATTTAACCCAAATAAATTGTTGATTGATCCATATGCAAAGGCTTTTGACAGTGACTTTACATGGCATGACAGCTTGTTAGGATACGAGAAGGGCGGCAATGGAAATGCCATTTCAACAAGTGATAGCGCTCCTTTTGTCCCTAAGTCTGTTGTAATCGACGAGATAGGATTACATAAATATCAAAATGCTCAAAAACCTAATATTCCTTGGCATAAAAGTATAATTTATGAAGCCCATGTAAAAGGATTAACTATAGAAAACAGTGATATTCATAGGGTAAAACGAGGAACATTTTGTGGTTTAAGCGAAAAAAAAGTAATAGAATATTTAAAAGGTTTGGGGGTTACTTCGCTTGAATTATTGCCGATTTTTGCTTGTTCAGTGGACAGGTATTTGGGTGCAAGCGGTTTGATTAATTATTGGGGGTATGATTCGGTAGGATTTTTCGCACCACGCCACAGCTTTGGCGATGTCATGGAATTTAAAAAAATGATTAATTCTTTGCACGATGCAGGGATAGAAGTTATATTAGATGTCGTATATAATCATTCCGGCGACAGCGATGAAACAGGCGCAACAATTGCGTTTAAGGGTATTGATAATGCATATTATTATCGTTTAGATGAATATAATAAAGGATTTTACAAAAATTATTCAGGTTGTGGTAATGTTTTAAACAGTAATAAACCTTATGTAAATAGGCTTATAAAAGACTCGTTAGTATATTGGTCAAGTTTGGGAGTAGACGGTTTCAGGTTCGATTTAACCTCGGCTCTTGCACGTGATGAATATAATAATTACAGCGCAAATTCACAATTTTTTAATATGATAAAAAATACTAGCGAACTTGCTGACATAAAAATGATCGCTGAACCATGGGATGTAACAGGAGAAGGCTATCAATTAGGCAATTATCCAAATATTTTCAGACAATGGAACGGGGAATATAGAGATGTCGTCAGAAACGCGGTTTCTTCACGAGGAATGAGAAGAGGGGATTTAGCATACGCACTTTGCGGTTCTGATAGATTGGGAAATAACAATAATGATTCGCTTAGCATAAACTATGTATTTGCTCACGACGGTTTTACAATGCGCGATTATTTTAGTTATACATCTAAAAATAATTGTGATAATCCATGGGATAATAATGATGGCCCTAATGAAAACGGTTGTAATTGCGGAATAGAAGGTGAAACCAAAGATAAGACAATCATAGCTGAACGTTTACTTAGGATGAAAAATTCTTTTGCCTTATTGATGTTGTCGGTGGGCACACCAATGTTTTTGGCTGGCGATGAACGAGCAAGAACGCAAAAATGCAATAACAATGCTTATTGTCAGGATAATGAAATTTCTTGGGTAAATTGGAATGATGATAAAAACGCAAAAGAATTACAAAAATTTGTTTCAGAATTAATAGCATTAAGACAAGAAAATAGCGATATCATTGGAACAGAATTAATATCTGATGGAGAAATTGTTTGGTATAATGAGGTAGGCATAGAATTATCATCATCGGATTGGGATGATGGCTCTGGTTCGTTAAATTATTTATTAAAAGACAAAGTTTTCATAGCAATTAATCTAAGCGATGAAGAAAGAAAAATAAAACTGCCTTCAAGTAATTTTAAATTAAAACTCAGCACAAATTCAAAAGACAAAAATCATAATGAAGATTATGTTATCTCACGCCAAGAAATAGCTGTATTTTACAAAAAATAAAATTATTGTTTTGGCAGCGGCGGCGCTTTATGAGCAGGAATAGCAGGAGCATGATGAGGAGTGGTTACAGCTTCTGATTTTCTATCTTCTATTTTATCAGTCTTTTCTAGCACCTTTTTTTCTTCTGATGTTACCTCTTCTGTTTTTACTGCTACATCTTCTTTTTTAATATCCGGACTTTTTTCTGAAGTTTCTGCTTTTGCTATTTCGACATCTTTTTCCATTTCCTGATTTTTTTCAGGAGCTTCTGTTTTTACAGGGTCACTTTCTTCTTTATCTTCGTTTGTTTCGTATTTTAACGTTTGTTCTGCACCTAATTCTTGGGTTTCACTTGTTCCGCCGATTCCTTCATTAAAGTAGTCTGGCATATCAAGAGGCAGTTCAACTCCATCTAAAGTAATGATTACATTTTGCTCGTCTTTATCCATATCAACAATAGGTTTATCGCCTTCTTTAAGTCTGCCATTTAAAAGCAGCCAAGCAATTTTATTTTCAACTTCATGTTGGATAAGTCTTTTAAGAGCCCTTACCCCATATTTAGAAGCATAAACCTCTGCAACCAACCATTTTCTCATGGTCAAAGAAAACTCTATATCAAATTTTTGTTCATTTGCTCGGTTAAGTAATTTTTTAAGCTGGATTCCAACCACACCTAATAAATCATCCTCGCCAAGCTGACCAAAGGTTACAATGTCATCGATACGGTTTAAAAACTCTGGACGCATACTTTTACTTAATACTTCCATCCTTCTATATCTAGGTACGTTAGACCCGATATTGGATGTCATAATAACGATAGTGTTTCTGAAATCCACTCCTACCCCACGGCTGTCTGTTAAATGTCCTTCATCAAGTAGTTGAAGCAAGATATTTAAAACATCTGGATGGGCTTTTTCCAACTCATCGAACAGCACCACTTGGTATGGTTTTAATCTGACCGATTCGGTTAACATCCCACCTTGTTCATAACCAGGAGTTCCAGGAGGGGGGCCAAGTAATCGTGTGATATTACTGCGTTCCATAAATTCAGACATATCAAGGCGAAGTAATGCTTTTTCATCAGCAAAAATGAATTCGGCTAAAGCTTTAGCAAGCTCAGTTTTACCTACACCTGTTGTACCAATAAACAAAAATGAAGCAATAGGGCGATTAGGATCTTGCAAGCCTGATTTGGCTCTTCTCATCGCATCACTTACCACTAATACTGCTTCCTCTTGTCCTTTTACGCGGGAACGAAGTAATTCTTCCATTTTAACAAGGCGCTCTTTATCTTCTGCATCCAGCTTTTCTAGAGGAATTCCGGTCCAAGATGCAACAACTTCGCTTACATCTTCAATTGATAGTGATTGAGATTGTTTTTTCATTTTAACCAAAGCACACGCATCATCAAGAATATCAAATGCTTTATCAGGAAATTTTCTATTTTTGATATAGCGGTAACCCAAATTGACAATGGCTTTTAAAACTTCGTCTTTTATTTCTAAATTATAATTTTTAATATAATTTTCTTTTGATCCTAATAAAATGTCATAAGATTCTCTAACATTAGTCTCAGCAATTTGCATTACTTGCAATTGACGCATAATTTGTAAATCAGGCTCTATATAGTTTTTAAAATTAATGATATCTGTGGTTAAAATGCATTGGATTTCTCTTGCAGTGAATTTAACTTTCATAAAGTTTGCAATAGCTGCATTTTCTTCATAACCTTTCATCTTAACAAGAACAGATATATCGTTAATGTAAAGAATTGCATCTTTTTGTTCGATTAAAAATTCAACAGTAGCCTTAAAAATATTAGTGTATTCGTTATTATCCTTTGCATCAGTTAACATCAAAGAAGTATTAAGTCCAAAAAGTTTTTTATCGGCAAGCGCTGGATAACTATGCTCACCAGAAAGAACTGATGCAAGCCCTTCAACAATAGCATTTTTACCGATTCCTGAATCTCCTATAAGAATAGGATTATTTTTGGTAGTTCTAATAAGAGTTTGGATAGTCCTTTCAAGCTCTAGTTCTCTTCCTACAAGCTTAACAAGTTCTCCATTTTTGAATTTTTGAGAATAATCAACAATATAGATTTCTGGATTGATAGTCGATGTCATACTAATAATCTCCTTTTAATAGATTTTCTAGTTATTATAGTAATATACAAAGGTTAATATAAAAATAAAAAATAAAGTACTTTACAAAAATAAAAAATAGTGCTATAAGAACATTCGATCGGGACGTAGCTCAACCTGGTAGAGCACTAGTTTTGGGTACTAGGGGTTGTTGG
>CAYJES010000062.1:0-3713 GCA_964369365.1 uncultured Lactobacillales bacterium
AAATCCTTTTATATCGGTTCGATTCCGGTTTCGGCCTCCACTTTATTAACGAACATTGTTCAGGCGTAGCTCAGTGGTAGAGCAATCGGCTGTTAACCGATCGGTCGTAGGTTCGAATCCTACCGCCTGAGCCATTTAAAAAATAACCCTCCTTTTTTAAGGAGGGTATTTTTTTATCGCTAGAGTATTTTTTGATTAGATAGGTTAATTAATCTAGATATTTTTAATTTTGAATTTGTCTTTTTGATGAAGAATACCTTATGCTATCCAAAGAGAAAAGGCAAAGTATTCGCCTGAGGCATTAAAAAAATAAACCTCCTTAAAAAGGAGAGTTATTTTTATTATTTTAATTACTTAACTTCTTCCATCTTTGGAATTATATCATCAGAATACTTTGCTTCAAATATTTCAATAGGCTCTTTAAGTCCTTTTAATTCTTCTTCACCAATTTTAGTAAATTCATGAGACGAAGATGCGCCTAATTCTGTTATTTCTTTTGACACCAAGATTTGACCAGAAGTTGCATGTGAACATAATCTAGATGCTATTTGTACAGTTGCTCCGAATAAATCTTCTCCTTCCCTTATTGGTTCACCTGCACTCATACCTATCTTTAATTTAAGAGGAAAATCAGGTCTCTCTTTATTATATGAAGCCACCAATCTTTGGATTAGCACCGCCGCATGAACACCGTTTAATGCTGATAAAAATGATGCCATAATTCCATCACCTGTATGCTTTATCTCTCTTCCGTGCATTTCTTGTAAAACTTTGCGGACAATTGCATTATGGGTTTTAATTAATCCATATGCCTTTTCATCACCTATTTCCTGAGTTATTGCTGTTGAATCTGTTATATCCGTAAACATCACAGTTATTATATCATGTTCTTTAGAAACCGGCTTTAACCATTCTTTAAATGCTGATGACGTTTTTTCTTGAAAATCAGGTGATTGATTTGCCATTTCATTCATAACCTCTTTTCCTCTTTGCATCATTTGCAAGTATGAAGGGTTAAGAGTGTAATTTCCTATTTTTTCATAAAATGTTTCAGCTAAATGAGGTTGTATCCCTAGCAACAATAAAGCATCAATTAATAAATTTTTATAATTTTCATCTGATAAATTTGATTTTTCTCTTATTTTATCTAAAGCCCCAACAACCAGTAAGTTAATTCCAAATTTTGAAAAAGCCGTTATTCCTAAAGCTTCTGACTTTAACGTCAAAACTACTTCTTTTATAAAATATGCTATCTTTTTTTTATGATCTTCATAAACAATATCAATTTTTTTCTCGGGAGGAGTATCATTTTCATTTTCTTCTTGAGCAACTCCAGGGTTGACAACCGGCGTGATTCCATCAGTAGTTTCTTTTTCTTTTTTCATTTGCTCTAGTCCTTCAAATGGATTTTCTTCTTTTAATAAATCTTTATTTTCAAATATACTTTTGAATTCTTTTTCATGTTCATTTTTTTGCTTTATTTGTTCATGTTTAGAGGATACTGATTCTGATTTTTTTTCAACTATCTTTTCTTCTTCATTTTTTTCATTAAATAAAAAATTAGAAATCATATTTTGAAATTTATCAGCAACTGATATACCACGAGTGTCGTAATCTTCCATAGGATTATTATTATCACTGTATTTTATTCTATGCCACGGAATAAATTTTCTAGACATTGGAATTGCTGTTAATGTAAATATCGCTATAAACAGAACAAGTATTACTTTGCTTCCTTCTGCATTAGATATGTTTGTATAACTTGATAAAATAAATACAGCAATAAACGAACTGATAGAAGCCAACACAAAACTTATCATCAAAATAAAGATAAACATCCAAACAACACGACTAAATGAAGTTTCTTGCTCTTCTTCTTCATGAATTAGGTTAGGAATTTTTCCATGATAATTTTTACTGTATTTTGACGTTCTTCTCTTTTTCGCTGTATGCCTTATCTTAGGACTTATATAAAGAACTGTATCATCACTGCTATTCGTATTACTATCGAAAGTCTCTTTTATAATTTTTACAGGTATACCTTCTTTAGATTCTATATTGCGGCCGAAATCTAATGCTGCTTGTTTTTCATCAGAGCTAAAAC
This sequence comes from uncultured Lactobacillales bacterium, assembly GCA_964369365.1. Lineage (GTDB taxonomy): Bacteria > Pseudomonadota > Alphaproteobacteria > CAYJES01 > CAYJES01 > CAYJES01. The sequence continues at coordinate 2,105 of CAYJES010000062.1, forward strand.
GCGAGTTTAATCGCCACTCGCCATTATTATTCATTGTATAAACTTCGAAAGTAACAAATTTAACCACGTTTTATTTCCTTAAAATTGAGCAATCATGCCTTTTTCTGTTATATCAAAACCTGAATTTCCTTCAGCAAGTCCACATGCAAACGCAAATCCGGCTTGATCAGACGCATGAATTCTATACAAAGCCTCCCCTGATTCAACAGAATCCCCTGCTTTCTTTAATATATCAACTCCTGAACCTTTATCTCTAGGTGCTCCAGCTTGAGATGCTATTTTATTTATTTGAATATTATTTATACTTGAAACAATTCCTGCAACAGGAGCCAAAATTTCTCTTGTATATTGCCCAAGCGGTGGTGGAGTTACCTTTCCTTGCGCATGGATAATTCTGCTCATTACTTCAAGTGCTCTACCTGAATCTAGTAATTCTTGAGCTTTTTCATATCCTTGTCCACCTTTTAATCTTGGATCCATTTCCAAAATTCTTCCTGCTAAAAATAGAGACTTTTCGCGTAAATCTTGCGGAGCTTCTGGTTTTAGACGAAGGACTTGCATAACATCACGAGCCTCTAACACAGGACCAACCCCAGCACCAACAGGTTCAGAGCCATCTGTAATAACCACATCGATATCTATTGCCAACATATCAGCAACATATTCAAATAATTTTCTAAGTCGCATAGCTTCACCCATAGAGCGAATTTTAGTTGTTACTCCAACAGGAACATCAACTACAAGATGGGTTACACCACCTGCTACAGCAGATGAAAGTATAGATGAAATAATTTGTTCCAACGTACTTATGCCAAGTATTGATTCAACATCGCGTAAAATGCTATCTGCTGCTGCTTCAAGCAATTTTCCACCAGACATAAATACACCGCCACCAATATCTTCTACTATTTTTGTAATTTGTTTTTCAGAAAAATCAACACCAGCCATAGTTTCCATAACATCAATATCGCTTGAACTTCTACTAGATGCACGCATATTCATTTTCGGCATACATATTCCATAAGCAATAACAATGGCCGCCACGATTAAATTTGTTCTATTTCCACACACACCACCAACACTTTGAATATCAACCACCATATCTCTATCCCATTTAATGCTGTACCTATGGTCTACTAGCGATTTAGTCAAAGATAAAACTTCTTGCGGAGACATAAAACAAGCATTAGCAACAATCAAAGCTGCTATTTCTGATTTTGAATATTTTTTTGCAGCTATATCGCCGATTATCGAACGATATTCACTAGAACTTAAAATACCACCTTGAATTTTCCTGCGCACAGATTCAATACTAGACGGGGTAGGAGCAGACGTAATAGAAACATCAGCACCCTCAGGTAAATTTATTTCTTCGAACGCATTAATATTAAGACCCAGCTCTTCAATTCCTACTAAATTTTCATCTTCACTGAATGACAACCATGCTGTCAACGGTTGCAAACCACCATGAACTTCTACTCTTGGGAACGACCCCACATCTCTTCCTTTTAAAAACTTATTATCCTTATGAATGAAAACTCTATTTTCTTTATGTTCTTTCACTGGAATGCGTTTTAATTTCAACATTTTTTATTCCTTATAATCAGTA
>CAYJES010000063.1:0-3362 GCA_964369365.1 uncultured Lactobacillales bacterium
GAGCATCGGTCTCCAAAACCGAGGGTTGAGGGTTCAAGTCCTTTCGCCCCTGCCACTAAACGATAATTTTTTGTAACAAGGTTAATAATTTTATGAAAACAAGTCCTATCCAATTTTTAAGACAAGTTCGTCAAGAAGTAAGCAAAATAAGTTGGCCTACAAGGCAAGAATCAATGATGTCAACACTAATGGTAGTCATTTTGTGTTTTGTGGCATCTTTGTTTTTCTTTCTTGTTGACGGATCAATTTCTTGGTTGGTCAGATTCATATTAGTAGATAAGGGGATTGGTTAGTATGGGAGCTAAATGGTACGTAGTTCATGTTCATTCAGGAGCTGAAAAACGCGTTGCAGCGTCTATCCGTGAACAAATCGCAATGAAAAAGCTTGAGGAAAAAATACTAGAAGTATTGGTTCCAACAGAAGCAGTTGTAGAAGTTAAAAACGGTGTAAAAACCAATTCTGAAAAGAAATTTTTCCCAGGATATGTATTGGTAAATATGGATTTAGATGATACATCTTGGCACTTAATTAAAAACACACCAAAAGTAACGAACTTTTTGGGCGGTAAGAAACCTACTCCTATTTCTAAAAAAGAAGTTGACGACATCTTGCGTCAAGTAGAAGAAGGTGTTGACAGACCAAAAAGCTCATTGGTATTCGAAGTTGGTGAACAAGTTCGTGTTATCGACGGCCCATTTGCAAGCTTTGTTGGTAATGTTGAAGAAGTAGACGTTGAAAAAGAACGTCTAAAAGTTCTAGTTTCAATCTTTGGACGTTCTACCCCAGTGGAACTAGAATATACTCAGGTAGAAAAAGTATAGTTGCGGTAAAGATAGGCCATATCTTGTAAACACCGCGAACTTTCGTTTGATTTAATTTTTGAAAGGAATAAAAATGGCAAAAAAAATTATAGGCTTTATTAAATTGCAAATTCCTGCTGGTAAAGCTAACCCATCTCCTCCTGTTGGTCCTGCTTTGGGTCAAAGAGGTCTTAACATTATGGAATTCTGTAAAGCATTCAATGCAGCAACTCAAAAAATGGAACCAGGAATGCCAATTCCAGTGGTTATCACTGCATATGCGGACAGAACTTTTTCGTTTATAACTAAAATGCCTCCTGTAAGCTATTTTATTATCAAAGCTGCTGGTCTTCCAAAAGGTTCAAAAGAACCAGGCAGAACAAAAGTTGGTAAAATTACAAAAGCACAAGTTAAAGAAATCGCTGAAAAGAAAATGCCTGATTTGAATTGTACTACAATTGAATCTGCAATGAGCATGGTTGAAGGTCAAGCTCGTTCTATGGGCATCGAAGTAGCTTAGGTTAAGGAGAATATATAAATGAAACAAGGAAAAAGAATTAACGAAGCATACAAAAATATTGATAAGAATAAAACGTATGACTTGGACGAAGCTATTAAATTGGTAAAAGACAATGCAAAAGCGAAATTTGATGAAACAGTAGAAGTTTCTATGAACTTAGGCTTGGATACTAAAAAATCAGATCAAACTTTACGTGGCGTTGTATCTTTACCTCATGGTACTGGTAAAAAAGTACGTGTTGCAGTATTTGCTCGTGGTGAAAAACTTGATGAAGCAAAAGCAGCTGGTGCTGATTTATTCGGTGCAGAAGAACTTATGGAAAAAGTATTAGAAGGCGAAATGGGCTTTGATGTAGCGATTGCAACTCCTGACATGATGGGTGTTGTTGGTCGTCTTGCTAAAATCTTGGGTCCACGTGGTTTAATGCCAAATCCAAAATTAGGTACAGTTACTGTTGATGTTAAAACTGCTGTTACTAATGCAAAATCAGGTCAAGTTCAATACCGTGCAGAAGCTGGTGGTATCGTTCATGCTGGTGTTGGTAAAGTAAGCTTTGATGAAACAAAAATCAAAGAAAACATCAAAACATTTGTTGATGCTATTATTAAAGCTAAACCAGCTGGTGCAAAAGGTGTTTATGTTCAAAAAATCAACCTAAGCACTACGCAAGGTCCTGGTGTAAAAGTAAACATCACAAGCGTATCATAATATAACGAATTTCAAAGCTCTTGCTTTCGGGCAAGGGCATTGAGAGATGAATTTTAATTTATTAGGATTCATCAACCTGTCAAAGACTGCGGGCGCCCGATTGGGTTTAATGGAAAATTTTTCTGCCAGCATAGACCGAAGGTTTGCAAGAGACAGCTTATTCTTGCGCTTAAGGGACAGGATTTAAGGGTAATCTGGATTATATCTGGATTTAATTTAACTAAAGAAGAGAAATCTTCTTAAAACGTCAAGGAGCGTAAGAAGTGAAAAGAGAACAAAAAGAAGAATTTATCTCTAAGCTACATGCGGAACTAAAAGACAGTGATTTAACGGTTATTGCACATTACAGTGGTTTAACAGTTGAACAAATCACAGAACTTAGAGACAAAACCCGTGCAGCTGGTGGTAAGTTACAAGTTATCAAAAACCGTCTTGCGAAATTGGCTCTTGAAGGCACAGATCATAAAGGTTTGGAATCTTATATGAAAGGTCCAACCGTAGTTGCATACACAAAATCTGAAGGAAACTTTGCTGTATTTAAAACTGCTGTAGAATTTGCAAAATCACATGATAAATTGGAAATTCTTGGTGGTACTTATGAAGGCACAACTTTGGATTTGAATGGTGTAAAAACTTATGCATCTTTACCTTCACTAGACGAATTGAGAGCAAAAATTATCGGAGTTATCCAAGCTCCTGCTTCTCAAGTCGCAAGAGTGCTTAAAGCTTATTCAGAAAAAGCTGAGGCATAATTTCGTAAAGATTATTGAATTAAAATTTTAAAGGAGAAAAAAAATGGCTGATCTAGCAAAGATCGTTGATGAACTATCAAAATTAACTGTAGTAGAAGCTGCAGAACTATCAAAAATGTTAGAAGAAACTTGGGGAGTAAGCGCTGCTGTTGCTGTTGCTGCTGGTCCTGCTGCTGGTGGCGCTGCTGCTGGTGGTGAAGAAAAAGACGAGTTCGATGTTGTACTTGTTGATGGTGGAGCTAACAAAATCAATGTAATTAAAGAAGTAAGAGCATTGACTAGCCTTGGTCTTAAAGAAGCAAAAGACCTAGTAGAAGGCGCACCAAAACCAATCAAAGAAGGCGTAGCTAAAGAAGAAGCTGAAAAAATGAAAGCTCAACTTGAAGCAGCTGGTGCAAAAGTAGAACTCAAATAATATTGAGTATATATAACGGACAGAGGGTGAATGCAATTTTTTTGCTTCACCCTGCTGACGTATAAAAGTTTTATATACGTATAAAGATTTTAAATACGTATAAAAGTATTAAATAAAAGTTTTTTAATTAATTTCAACCGAAGGAATAAAATATGAGCCAATCTTT
>CAYJES010000064.1:0-2939 GCA_964369365.1 uncultured Lactobacillales bacterium
TGTTTATGAGGTTTGCATTTACAGTTATCGCAAAGTTCATGCATAGAAGGAAGAAAAAAAATGACAGATAAAGAACAGAAAAAAGCCGCCGAAAAGTTTTCAAAATATTGGGAAGGCAAAGGCTCTGAAAAAGCAGAGAGTCAACCATTTTGGTTGTCACTATTAAGAGATGTATTTGGTGTTAATGATGTCTACAAGTATATACAGTTTGAAAGTAAGGTGAAGCTAGATAATACAAGCTTTATTGACGGATATATAGACGAAACACATGTATTGATAGAACAAAAAAGTATAGGCAAAAATCTTAAACAACCCATAAAGCAATCAGGTGGTTCATTTTTAACACCATTTCAACAAGCAAAAAGATATTCAGCTGATTTGCCATATTCAGAGCGCCCTAGATGGATAGTGACTTGCAACTTTGAGGAATTTAATATCTATGATATGGAGCAACCTAACAAAGATGCTGAAGTGATATTTTTAAAAGACTTGCCAAAAGAATATCATCGGTTAAATTTTTTAGTTGATAGCAAATGTGAGCATATTAAAAAAGAGGAACAAGTTTCCTTGCAAGCTGGCGAAATTGTTGGCAAGTTATATGATGAATTACTAAAGGAATATAAAAACCCTAATGAAGAAGCCATGAAAAGCCTAAATATTTTATGTGTTCGTTTAGTATTTTGTTTATATGCGGAAGATTCAGGCGTTTTTGGTAAACGTGATATATTTCATGACTATTTGTCACAATTTCAATCTAAGGATTTAAGACGTGCTATAAAAGACCTATTTGAAGTATTAAACACAGAAGAGAATGATAGGGATAAATATTTATCAACTGACTTACAAGCTTTTCCTTATGTTAATGGTGGGTTATTTGCTGATGACAATATTGAAATTCCTAATTTTAATGATAAAATAAAAGACCTATTGTTAAAAAATGCTAGTGAAGATTTTGATTGGAGTGAGATAAGTCCAACAATTTTTGGTGCAGTGTTTGAAAGTACATTAAACCCAGAAACTCGCCATAGTGGCGGTATGCACTATACATCTATACAAAATATTCATAAGGTAATTGACCCTTTATTTTTAGATGATTTAAAGGTAGAGTTTGAAGAAATCAAATCAATCAAAGTAGTAAAGGATAGAAAAAAGAAACTAGATATTTTTCAAGATAAATTAGGTTCATTAACATTTTTTGACCCTGCATGTGGTTCAGGGAATTTTTTAACAGAAACATATCTATCACTTAGAAAAATTGAAAATGAATTAATATCATTAAGACATAACTTAATATTAGATACTGATAGTGTTATTAAGGTCAAAATAAATCAATTTTATGGTACAGAGATAAATGATTTTGCTGTAACAGTGGCGAAAACTGCTCTATGGATTGCAGAAGCACAAATGATGAGTCAAACAGAATCATTTTTAGGCAGAGATTTAAGCTTTCTCCCCCTTAAGTCATATGCAAACATTACTGAGGCTAATGCGTTGCAAATCGATTGGGAAAGTGTTGTAAATAAAGACTCATTAAACTATATAATGGGTAATCCTCCTTTTTTAGGCTCTAATATTATGGGCAAGGGACAGAAAGCTGACGTTATAGCGATATTCGGAAAAATTAAAAATGTTGGTAAATTAGACTATGTTACAGCATGGTATAAAAAAGCTGTTGATTTAATGTTAGGCACTAAAATAAGAACTGCATTTGTATCTACAAACTCAATTACCCAAGGTGAACAGGTTGCTATACTCTGGAAATCAATTTTTAAATATGATGTTGAAATATTTTTTGCACATCAGTCATTTAAATGGTCTAGTGAAGCAAAAGGATCTGCTGCTGTTCATTGTGTTATAATTGGTCTTGCATGTAATTATAAAGGTGAAAAATATTTATATTCAAGCAACAATAAAAAAGCAAATGTAAGTAATATTAATGCTTACTTAGTTGAGGCAGATAATATTCTTATTGAAACACGTCAAAAACCACTGTATGACGTACCTGAAATTGGGATAGGTAATAGACCAGTAGATAATGGAAATTATTTGTTTACGAGAGAGGAAAAGGAGATATTTATTCAAAAAGAGCCACAATCTGAAAAATATTTTAAGCCTTGGTATGGCGCATATGAATTTATAAATAGAAAACCTCGTTATTGCTTATGGCTTGGTGATTGCCAACCAAATGAGCTTAGAAAAATGCCTGAATGTATGAAAAGGGTGAATGCTGTACGTGAGTTTAGGTTGTTAAGTACTAATAAAATAACAGTTAGAAAAGCTGATACTCCCATAAGGTTTGATGTTGAAAATATTCCAACTGGTGATTTTATTATTATGCCTGAAACATCATCAGAAAATCGTAGATATATTCCAATGGGATTTATGTCAAAAGATGTATTGTGTAGCAACCTTGTAAGATTAATGCCATATGGAACCCTATATCACTTTGGAGTTTTAACATCAAATGTACATATGGCTTGGGTGAGGGCAATATGTGGTAGATTGAAAAGTGATTATAGATATTCAAAAGATATTGTTTATAATAACTTTCCTTGGTGTGAGCCAACTGATAAACAAAAAGAAAAAATAGAAAAAACTGCACAAGCGATACTCGATGCCAGAGAACTATATCCTGATAATACGCTTGCTGATTTATATGATGAAGTAGTTATGCCAGCTGAACTTAGGAAGGCACATAGAGATAATGACAAAGCTGTTATGGAAGCTTATGGGTTCGATGTAAAAGAAACTACTGAAACATTATGCGTGGCACATTTAATGCAGTTATATATAATAAAAGTAGATAGTTTAGAGAAGGCTAATACAAAAGTTAAGAAAAAGAAAAAACAAAAATAAGCACATGAAAAAGCCATAACCTTTTACGGTTATGGCTTTTATATTTATTTAACGATAATAAATCTATCAAGTATGCTAATTAG
>CAYJES010000065.1:0-2628 GCA_964369365.1 uncultured Lactobacillales bacterium
TTACTAAGAAAATGGACGCTGAAAGATATGCTGAAATGGTTGATAACTCTAAAGTTAAATCTGACAGACGTAACAACTTGTTACGTGGCTTAGCAGAAATCAGCTACGAATAGAATATTTAGAAAGGGGATAACTCCTCTTGATAATTACAAAATGAGAAAAACCCCAATCAGAAATGGTTGGGGCTTTTTTGTAGTTAAAAAGTAACTTGATATTATTGTAATTTAATTTTAGATTTTACTTATCTGTCAAAAGTTGAACTTCGAGGCACATTGTTTTATTACCAATTTGCTTGTCCAAGATATCAGATACAACGAGAATATTACCTTTCGTGAAAGAAGGGTGGTCAAAGTATTTAGTTGTAGCTTCTGCAATATACTCATCAGGATAAAAAGAACAGGTATAGTCACCTTGAGGTATGCAAATTATTTCAGCGTGTTCTATTATTTTTTTCTTTGAGTTTTTGATTTCAACAAAAACTCTTGTCAGAATAGAGTTTTCGCTTCTTGAAAATATAATTCCTTGCTCAATGGAAAATGTAAGTTCATTTTTTGCAATTATTGCATAAAGTTCACTTAGCTTTTTCCAGTATTCGAAAAAATCAAAATGAGCGGAACTATTCAAAAAGCTATACTGTAGGGTGATAAAATATCGTTCATTTATTTGCTTCGTATATTCATTTTCGTTATTTTGGTAGCCTATATCTTGAATATTATTACTAAAGTGTTTTTCGGCGGCGTTCAAAAAATATAAACCTCTTTGCAATTTTTTTATGGAATCACTTACATTTTCTTTAGCATAATTAACAAATTCTTCTAGGTTTATGCCATCAGAGGCTTGCAAATATTTTTTAAAATCTTTTAAAGGAATACCAAGGTCTATTGCAACTACAATAAAACTCAGAAGAGGGAGCTGATTTTTTGAATAATATCTGTAGCCTGTATCTTCGTGCGTATAGGCGGGTTTCAAGATGCCTATTTCATCATAGTATCTTAACGAAGTCTTGCTTACTTGCATAATTTTTGCAACCTCGCCAATAGTCAGATACTGCTTCTGTATTTTTTTCTTCATGCTACCTCAAAAAAGTCTTGACCTTCATATTATATGATAGTGTAAGCTACAGAATAATCTTTGTAAAGGCTTTTCTACCAAAGATAATTTACTCTAAAGGATATAATAAAATGATTAAAAATATTGACTTTAAATCTGTTATTAAATTTACTATTCCATCTATATTAGCCATGGTGTTTATGGCTCTTTATACAATGGTTGACGGTGCTTTTGTATCAAATTTTATAGGCCCAAATGCACTTTCTGCCATAAACATCGTCTTTCCTATTATGGCTTTTATTTTTTCGATAGGCACAATGTTTGGTGGTGGTGGAAATGCTGTCTGCGCTACATTCCTAGGTGAAGGTAAATCCCAACAAGCAAAGGAAAAATTGACTCTTTTTGTTACTACTGCATTATGTTTTGGTGCAATCATAACAATTATTGTTACTACAAATCTCAGCCAGATACTCTATGCTCTTGGTGCAAATGATGAAACTTTTCAATATGCTTATAGTTATCTTTTTATAATTGCATTTTTTGCTCCTTTCGCAATAGCACAAATTATCTTAGAAAACGCAATGGTAGTAGCAGGACGTCCTGAGCTTTGCTTACTGACAATTTGTTCAGGTGGTGCGACAAATATTATACTTGACTACGTTTTTATAAAACTCGGCTTTGGCATGTCTGGAATTGGCTTAGCGACAGGTTTAGGTTATCTTGTTCCTTGCCTTATTGGTTTTGCATTCTTCACTAGAAATAAAGAGAAAAAGCCGATATATCTTGTACGATTTACGCTTGATATTAAAGCTATTTTGAAAGCAATGTCAAACGGTTCATCTGAAATGGTTAGCATGCTTGCAACTGCAATTATTACCTATTTGTTCAATATTACTATGTTAGGGTTGGCTGGTAATGCAGGTGTTTCCGCTATTACTGTTATTTTGTATTCACAGATGTTGATAAGCTCATTATTTATTGGCTATTCTTTTGGTATTGCTCCTGTTATCAGTTTTAATTATGGCGAAAGAAACAGAGCAAAACTGCGGAAACTCTTTGTCTTGAGTATGAAAATTATTCTATCTGCTTCAGTCTTTATGACTTTATTCGCCTTTATTGTAGGGGGAAATATTGTTTCTGCTTTTCTTGAAAAGGGTACGATACCTTACACTATTGCCAATGAAGGGCTTTCAATCTTTTCATTTGCATTTTTATTCATAGGCTTCAACATCTTTGCATCAGGAATGTTTACAGCCTATTCAAATGGTAAAATATCTGCTTTTATTGCTTTTTCACGCACATTATTTTTTACCACTATCTGCTTGCTTACATTGCCTAAATTTATTGGGCTTACAGGCGTATGGCTTTCTGTTCCTCTTTCAGAGTTTTTATCCTTCTTTATAGCTCTGTTTTTTATCAATAAGTCTAAAAAGGTTTATATGTATGATAAAATTTAAAATGCATTTAGTGAGATTATGAATTTTTGGCAAAAAAACAGGCGGATATTATATCCGCCTTTTGTAATAGTCAATAAGTAATTTTAAAGTAAGCAACGGCTTAAAAAATCATTAGCCAGAG
>CAYJES010000066.1:0-2504 GCA_964369365.1 uncultured Lactobacillales bacterium
CCAAAAGCTTTTCGTTATGAACCTATTGAAATGATGGATGGATTACCATTCAAATACGGGCGGATTGAATACGGGCGAGAATAATATTTTTGTTGATTTACATATACTAATCTTGTACAATTTTAGAGTAACTTTTTTATAAAGGAGACCTAAAATGAAAAATATCACGAATAAACATAATTCAGAAGATAAGCAATTTTTAGAAGAAGTGAAAAGAAAAGTTGAGCCTAAAATAATTGCAAAGTATGGTAGTTATGCAAATTGGTTCAATGCTGCATACAAAAAAGTTCTTGAAAAAGAAGCGGCAACAAAGAGAAAAGCAGAAACTTTAGCACAAATCAAATTATTTTTATTTGAGGCTTCTAATCGTTTATACGTTTAACTTCTTTTAAAATATAAAACTCTTATTATACCGCCCAAGTCCCTATAACTTTCAATTAATGTATAGTTATTTACTTGGGCTATTTTTTCAATATCATCTTGCTGATTTTGCCCTATTTCAAAAAATATGTGGTTTGTTTTTGCAGATTTCAAAATCGCGCGATAAGGGTCTAGCCCGTCTTCACCACCATCAAGGCTAAATAACGGGTCAAAATCTTTTACAGTGCTGTCAAGATTTTCTATATCACAAGATTTAATATAAGGCGGATTTGAAATTATTATATCAATACCTTCCCAAGGAATTTCACTAAACAAACATTTATTTTCAAACTTAACGCTATTTGATAATCCTAAATTTTCTGCATTTTTTTTAGCAGTTGCAAGCGCTTCTGTCGATTTGTCCATTGCGATACCTGATGCATTTTCATATTCTTTTAAAAGCGATAACAACAAACAACCACTACCAGTTCCTATATCCAAAAAAATTAATTTTTCAGCTTTATCAGGGAAATTTTCAAGCACAGCCTCTATCAAAGTTTCGCTATCTCCCCGTGGCTCTAGAGTATTTTCAATCAAAAACTCATCACGCCAAAACCACCGTTTTCCAATAATTCTTGCGACACTTTCACCCTTTTCAATTCTTTTTATATAACTTTCTAAAACTTCTTTATCATAAGAAATTTCATCGTAATAAAGCCTGACTTTATCCAAAGGTTCGCCTGAAATAAAAGAAATAAGCTGGGCTTTTTGTAAAGCCGTTATTGTCATTAGCTGAGTTCCGCTAGTTTTTGTAATTGGTCTGCTGTATTAAGTGCAGTTACAAATTCATCCAAAGAAACTCCGTTCATAACATCTTCTAATTTATATAGTGTCATATTAATTCGATGATCGCTTACCCTACCTTGCGGATAGTTGTAAGTTCTTATACGTTCAGACCTGTCGCCGCTACCGATTTGGTCTTTACGATTTGATGAACGTTCGTTTGCCAATCTTTCACGTTCCATTTCATACAATTTAGAACGCAATCTGCGCATTGCTGTTTCACGGTTTTTATGTTGCGAGCGATCTTCCTGAGATTCCACCACAATTCCACTTGGTCCGTGAGTTAAACGCACAGCACTTTCCGTTCTATTTACGTGCTGGCCTCCGGCTCCTGATGCTCTGAACACATCCATTTTGATATCTTTATCATCAATTTGAACATCAACTTCCTCTGCTTCTGGGAGAACAGCTACTGTTGCTGCTGAGGTGTGAATTCTGCCACTTGCTTCGGTGTCTGGAACCCTTTGCACCCTGTGAACACCTGATTCAAACTTTAAGCTAGCAAATACGTTTGTACCAGTTATCATTGCAATTGCTTCTTTATATCCGCCTATTCCTGTGTCATTTAGTTCAAGAACTTCGAACCGCCATCCTTTAATACCACAAAATTTTTCATACATTCTAAATAAATCTGCAGCAAATAAAGCAGCTTCTTCTCCACCGGTTCCCGCTCTTATCTCTAAAATAACGTTCTTAGCGTCTGCTTCATCTTTTGGTAAAAGCAATATTTTAATTTGTTGCTCTAGCTCTGGAAGCTTTTCTTTTAGCTCATAGTACTCTTCCTGAGCCATTGCTTTCATTTCTGGGTCTTGCATTAAAACTTCTGCATCTTTTAACCCCTGACTTGCCTTTTCCCATTCGTTTGCAATATTAACCAACTCTTCTAATGACGAGAGTTCTTTTGACATTTTTACAAATTCAGCGCCATCTATATTACCAGAAGCAAGAGTGTCTTGCAATTCGTCATATCTTTTGCTGATTGCTTTAAGTTTTTCTTCTATCTGCACTGGTTAGCTCCTAATCTTTATTGCTTTTTCAATATCATTTAAATTTATGTTTTGTTGGTCACCACTGTCTAAATCTCTTAACACCACTTGCGAATTAGCAAGTTCGTCTCCACCAACAATGATAGCAATCCTTGCTTTTATCTTATCAGCTTTTTTTAGACGTTTGCTCATATTTCCTGAAAATCCCATCTCTGTATGAATTCCAGATATACGAAGTTTATTAGTTATTATCAATGCGTCTTGATTAAATTCATTTGAAACTGGCACTATGACAACTGGACGTGATGGATTTTC
>CAYJES010000067.1:0-2500 GCA_964369365.1 uncultured Lactobacillales bacterium
TTCATGTTCGCAATATTATTTGATATAACCTCTACGTTATTTTGTTGAGCCAGCATCCCAGTTGCGCCAATATCCAATGATCTCATTTATTTTCTCCATACATAATTATATTTATACAGTTTATATATGCACGAAGTGTGCCAAAATGATTTTAAATAATTATTGACAATTTTTATTCGATTTAGTATAATTAATTGACAAAAAGAAACGAATCGATGCGTGTTAATTATAAGGAGGTTAATTATGGATATTTCAAACAAAGATATGAACATAAGTGCCAGAATTTTAAGATCTACTAGCTTAGCAGAAGCCAAACTAATAATCCAAGAAAATCACAACAAGCCTCTTTCTAAAGAAGACATAATAAGAATTGCCGCACTAGAACATACACTTAAATATTCTTTTGCAAAAACACCTGAAGAAGAAAAATTAGCCATCAGAAAAGCCTATAACGCGGCAGAACAAAGAATTAACGATATTCGAATGGTTAACCTTATTGCACACACAGGTCATGAATCTAATTTCAGATAAAGGAATAAAAAATGAAAAACAGAATCGGATTCAGCAATAAAATGCCAACAAGAATTGAAATCGCTAAAAAAAATAACATCAATACACTTCAATCAGTCGATGAAATTGAGAAAGAAATACAATTAAAAACAGCGGGGAATATTAATATTTCTTCAGATGCTTTAAATTCAAATGAACTTCCTGCAGATCTTTATGATAGACCTGGCGCTATTATAAATGCTATACTTGCTGCTGAAACAAAAAGACTAAGACAACACTAAAACATAGGAAAAATAAAAATGGAATGCAATAATACATCTACATTATATAAAATGCTTAACTGTACAGGCGATAACATTCCCGTTATACTTTATTACATAAAAGAAACACAAAAAGCCAAAACAACAAGTGACTTTAAAAAGCTTGCTCTTGGCGCTTTGCAATTATCTGAAAACGACAGAATAGACGCACATAGAATAATAATAAACGCACTAAAACAACATAATAAAATTCATAAGCCTTCTATTACAGACAGAATAAAAATGGCATTAACTTCTTCTATTTCTTATACTAGATAATATAACAACGAAAGAACACAAATATGACAAAAACAACTATCTCACCTGAACAATTTGCTGGAATTCTTGCAAAAGCAAAAACAACAGAAGAGCTTAATAAAATTTTGACTGCTGATCATCATATCAACGATGCAAAATTAGAAAAAAATAAACATGAATTAATTTTGGATTTAATCGGTGAATGCGAAGAAGCAAATATGGCGGGGCAAAAACCAAATCTTTCTTCTATTATTTCTCACCACATTCCTAGTTATTCTAAGCCTAGCATTTTAGAAGTTACTAAAAATATGTTTTTGAGCAAAGAAAGATAAAGTAGGAACCTATTGTGATTGCAAAATTTTTAAAATTAAAAGCGTATAGAGACGACAAACCAAATACTATTAATATAGATTTGTACGTTAAACCTCTGGAAAATGCTATTTTAAAAATCAAAAGCCCAGAAGATTGGCAAAATGTTACTAAGGTTTTTAGAGGATTTCCAGAAATCATCAAAGAAAAATTAGCAGATGTCGTAGAAGAATCCCTAAGACAATACTCAATTGATAGAATTAATGGGAATAAAAGCGAAACCGATATGGAAAAAATCCTTATTAATACTTTGATTAGATTAGATGATAAAGACGGCCAATATCAACAAAAAGATGATAAAATAATAATAAAATATATCGAAAAAAAGTTTTTAAATATAGAAGATTCGCTTGATATGTCTTACATAAATTACTTGTCTGGATTGATACATGACAATCAACAAAAACAATATTTTAAAAATTTATCGGAAATTTTTATATTTAATATGTCTGGTTATGATAAATCAAAGTTCACCCAGGTTGCAGTAGGAATGATAAAAGTAATGCCAAGACCGCTTACTGAACTTGAAAAAAAATCTATTGAAAAAATTAAAACAAGCAACTACAAAAACCTTAAACCAAGAATTATGAGTAATATTTTAGGACGGGTTAAAAACTAACTTACAAAAAGGAGAGTTAAAATGAGCGAAGAAAACAAAATAGTACCTTTTCAAAAAAAGACTTCAAGTCAAGATATAAGAGATTTGTCCGAAAAAGGTCATCTTAAGCAATTAATGGAAGAATATGACGAAGATATGAGAAAAAAAATCATAATAAGAGAAGAAATTAAAAAGAAAATGAACTCTAGATAATTTTATTATAAGGACAATTATCATATGCATAAGTTTACAAAACATACAACAAAAGAAGAACGTGATAAAATGCGCAGCAACAGGAAAAATACAGGTAAAAGTACAATTCCTATGATGAATAAAATAAGCAATCTTCAAAAAACAGAACCTTTAGAAGAAAATCATCATGACAATGATGAATATTTTATGCAATCTCCACCAAAAGCTTTTCGTTATGAACCTATTGAAATGATGGATGGATTACCATTCAAAT